>DATNMQ010000176.1:0-38084 GCA_035602465.1 Candidatus Sulfotelmatobacter sp.
AAGCAGACGATCCCTCACGCGTGGCAGACGCAAGAGGTGGATATGTCGGGCGTCGTGGCCAACCGCTCCGGCAACAAAGCCTCCTTCCAGAAGCAGGAAGGCTTCTCCCTCACCTATCTGCCCTACGTGATGGCCGCGACGATCTCGGCGCTGCGCGAGCATCCGGAGGTCAACGCGACCTTCAACGACACCGAGCTGATCCTCCACCGGGACATAAACCTCGGCATCTCGGTTGGCATGGAGGACACGCTGCTGGTCCCCGTCATCCGGAAGGCGGACAGCCTGTCGATCGCAGGTCTCGGTCGTGCCGTCAACGACATCGCGACCCGCGCCCGCAACAAACATCTCAAGGCGGACGAGCTGACTGGCGGGACGTTCACGGTCAACAACTCGGGCACGTTCGGCACGCTGTTCAGCTATTCGGTCATCAATCCGGGACAGGCCGGCATCCTCACCATGGAGGCGATCGTCGACAGGCCGGTCGCGGTCGCGGGCATGATCGGGATCAAGCCGATGATGTACGCCTGCTTCTCGTTCGACCACCGTGTGCTCGACGGGCTGCAGGCGGCGCGCTTCCTGACCTCGTGCCGGAAGTGGCTCGAGGCCGTGACAGTGGAGACGCCGGTCTACTAAGCCGGTTTAACAGGAGGCTCGGCCGGGCCTCTTGGCCGAGAATGTGGCGCGCCCATGAGGAAACCGCCGCTCTGGCTCGCCGCCGCCGCCGTCGCGTCAGCCTGGATGGCCGTCTACTCGGTGGGACGCTGGATCCTCCAGTTCGCCACCGGCCCCGTGCACGAGGACGTCCGCCTCACGTATGTCGCCGCGGAGGCAGGCATCAGGTACGGCTGGTCGACGATCTACGACCAGTCGGTGCTGCGCGACCTTTCCGCGTCGTTCCCGGGCGATGCGCGCTACATCGACTCGGTCATGACTTACGTCAACCCCCCACTACTGGCGTGGCTGTTCGCGCCCCTCACGGTCTTCCCCGAACCGATCGCATACGCGGTGTGGACGGTCATCTCCGTTGCGACGCTGGTCTTCGCCTGGCACATCGCCGCTCCTTACGACGGCCTGGCGAAGGTCACGCTGCTGCTCGTCTTCATCGGCCTGTGGCCCGTCCTGCTCTCCTTCTTCTTCGGTCAGCCGATCATCCTGGTCATCGCTCTGCTGGCCGCCGCGTGGTGGCTCACCGCGCACGAGCAACCGCTCGCCGCCGGGGCGGCGCTGGCGGTCGCGACCTTCCTCAAGCCGCAGGACGTCGTGCTTCTGCCCCTCGTCCTCCTGGTCAGCGGCCGCTACCGCGTCGTCGCGATATGGGCTCTAGGGTGCGCCGCCCTCGGCGCGGCGACCGCGCTCAACCTCGGGTCGGCGGGCCTGACGAGCTGGTGGCACGCGCTCCGCGACGGCCAGGCGAGCGCAACGCATCTCGAGTACACGCTCGCTCACGTCTTCGGGCTGGGGCCGTTCACCTACGCGCTGTGGGCGGTGCAGGGCGCGGCAGCCGTATACGTCGCCTGGGCCCGCAGGCTGGAGACCGAGATCGTTTTCGCGGCCGGGATCCTAGGCTCGGCGACCGTCGCCTTTCACTTTCACCAGGCCGACTACAGCTGCCTCGTGCTCGGCGCCTGGCTGGTGCTCCGCACCTCACCGCCGCTGTGGCATCGGTTGTGGATGCTGCCGGGCATCCTCGCCATGCAGGCGATGATCTACCTCGTCGTCGCGCCCCAGCTCATCTGGGACGCGAGCTGGCTCGCCATCCTGGTCGCGAGCACCTTCGCTCAGGCCCGCGCCGCTTCGAGGACGGCCTGGCCGATTCCCGTCCGGCCGTAAGCGTTGCCGTTGTAGAGCATGCGACGCTTGCCGCCGACGTCGCCGACCCACGGGTAGCAGACCATCTCGGAGTCCCAGCCGTCGCTCGACACGGTGATCCCCGCCAGCTCGTCATTCCGCGACCACTCGAGGCCATCGCTCGATTCCGCGTACCCGATGCGATACACGTCACCGCGATGCGAGAACCACATGCGATAGACGGACCCTTCTTTGATGACGTGCGGGCGCGCGATCGCGTGCTCGCCCGGGTAGCTGTAGTCGATGCAGATGCGCCCGCCGGCACGCCACTCGATCCCATCCGTCGACTCCGCGTAGCGGATGAGGTAGTTCGGCTCGGGCCTGGCGCCGGAGGTCCACCCCGTCCCGGACACGTACCACATGCGCCAGACGCCCCCTTCGATGAGGATCGAGGGCGAGGCGGTGACGAACCGATCGACGCTGCTCCGCCCGAGGACCGGCTCAGATGAAACCTTCTCGAACGTGCGCCCGTCAGTGCTCGCGGCGCACCCGATGAAGAAGACGAAGGGCACGTCGCCGGGCAGGCTCCATCCCGAGTAGTAGAGGTGCTGAGCACCTCCCGACCGGACCAGGCATCCGCCGGTCACACCGCTTTCGTCGAAAGCGCCCGGGGCTCCTAGCCGGACGACCGGCGCGGGCTCGAACTGGGGCGACGGCGCCGGGTCGTCCAGGTCGACGGTGGCGCGTCCGATCTGGGCCCGACTCCGCTCGTCTCGTGACGAGAAGTACACCAGCCCTCGTGACCCCTCCAGCGGATCCACGATCGGAAGGGCGGCGTGGCTGCGCGCCCATGGCAGCCGCGTGGGCGGCGACAGGACGACGCCGCGCTTCGCCCAGCGCACCCGGCTAGAGCTTGACGTCCCAGCTCTTCACGTCGCGCGGCTCGGTCCGGCGGACGCTGTAGACCTCGCCTTCCTCAGTGTCCTTGAGGATCGTCGCTCCCGCGCCGATCAGGCAGCGGGGCGCGACCCGGACGCCGTCGCGGAAGGTCGCGTTGACCCCGATGAAGCACGAGTGGCCGATCGAGCAATTGCCCGAGATCACGACGTGCGAGGCGATGAAGCAGTGGTCGGCGATCGTCGAGTCGTGGCCGATGTGGTTTCCGCTCCACAGCACGCAGTTGTCGCCGATGGTGACGAATGGCTGGAGGACGTTCGCCTCGAAGATGAACGTGTTCTCGCCAATCTCGACGTGCCCCCACTGGTAGGACCTCGAGCTCGTGTACGAGATGAACTGATAGCCCAGCCCTTTGCACCGCTCGTAGACCTCTGTGCGGCGGCGGTTGAGGCCGCTGAAGCCGATCGCCACCAGGAGCTTCACGCGATCGGGCGGATGCGTCTCGAGCATCTCCTCGAAGGCCATCACCGGCTTGCCGACCAGCTCGTCGCGGTCCTTGTAGGCGCCATCCACCGCAAATCCAAGCACCTCGTGGTCGCTGTCCTTCTCGAGGTAGACGGATGCGATCCTCGCGTAATCGCCCGCTCCGAAGATCACCACCTCGCTCACTTGCGCACCAGAATCGTGAACTCATACAAGCCGTAGTCGTGCAAGAGCGCAACCTGCTTCGAAAAGCTTCGTTTGCACAGATCGAAGAACCGGCTTGGGTCGCCGTAATAGAGGTCTGCACGCATGCGGTCGGCATCCGAGTAGCTCGTCAGCATGTTGAAGGCGAATCCGCGACGCCCGAGGTGGTCAAGGACGTCCAGGGTGTGGGTGACGTACTCGGTCCATTCGTCGGCGGGCGTGTCGAGCTTGACGTTGAAGACTCCGCTGGCGAGCGCAAAATCCGCCACCTCGAGCTCAGTCTCCGACGTGACGAATCGCCGGCCCGACCCACCGTGGTCCTCGACCGCGCGCGCCACCATCGCCGGCGAGATGTCGAAGCCCTGGTAGTCGAACTCGTCACCGCGCTGCTCGAGAAACGCGACGAGCGCGCCGTAACCGCACCCGTAGTCGACCACCGAGTAATGACCCGAGGGCAGGACGCGGGCAAGCTGCGTGAAGCGGAGGATCTGCGACTCCTCCGAGTTCCAGTCCACGCCCCTCGCGGTCGTGCCGTGCTCCTCGAGACGGCCCGTGTAGTAGCGGCCGACTTTTTCGAGGATCGGGTCGAAGCTCACGGGGCCACGGCTTGGGAAGAGAAGCTCTTCATGTAGGCAGGGGCGTTGGGCCCCGTGTTGAAGAGGAGGTCGAGGATCGTCACGCCGTGCTCGAACGGCCCGTCGAGCTGCGGGTATTCGGGGTAGCCCGAATAGTCGACGTAGGTCAGCCGGATACCGGCCTCGCGAAACTGAGCTTCGTCGATGTAATCGCGCGCCGACGGCCCCGAGAGATACTCCGTCGCACCGGCGCTGCGGCACAGGCTGACGAGCCGCTCCGTCCGGTCGCCGCCGGCTTCGTAGTCCGTGGACCAGGCGAACCTGGTGCCGATGCCGAGCAGGCGGCTTATGCCTTCGAGGAATCGCCTGTTGACATCGCTCAGCCTCGCCTCGACCGACTCGGCGTACAGACCGCCGATCGCGTCGCGAAACGTCTCGAAGTGCGGCGCCCGCGAGTAAGTCTGCTCGATGGTCTTCCAGTGCCGGGCCGGCCACTGCGGGTCGTTGATGAGCGTTTCGTCGATCCTCTGCGTGTAGCGCCCCTTCACGTGCACGGGAATGGTCAGCCAGTGCAAGCCGCGTGGCGTCTTGATCAGGTTGCGGTTGCGCCAGTCGCGTCGCGTGTATTGACGGTCGTCGTAGAGGATGAGCTCGTCGACCTGGTTGATGATGTCGAAATAGCCCTTCCACGGGATGTAGTTCGACTGGATGATGGCGACCCGCTTGGCATCAGCCGGCCGCGCATCAGTGGACCGATTCAACTTCTCGACGTTCTGACTTCGTTCTTGGAGCAGTGCGCTGCTTCTGCACGACCTCGTCCACCACGTAGAGCGGCCTGCCCTTGACCTGCTCGAAGACGCGTCCGATGTAGAGACCGGTCACGCCTGTGCTGACGATGATGAAGCCGCTGACGATGATCATCACGACCATCACGCTCGTGTACCCGGGTGGCGGATGGGCGACGGCGACTAGATAGAGGAGGTAGAGGGCCAGCAGCATGCCGCCCGCGGCCAGGAAGAAGCCCAGATAGACGATGTAGAAGAGCACGTTGCTGGTCTGAAAGAAGACGCCGCTCAACGCGTGGCGGATCAGGCGCCCAAGCGTGTAGGTGCTGCGACCGCCGGCACGCGCGGCGTGCTCGAACTCGATCGAGCCGCGCTCGAAGCCCACCCACTGCAGCACGAAGAGGTAGTGGCGATCGCGGTCTCCCAGCGCGAGGTACGCGTTAACGACCTTGCGGCCGAGGATGCTGAACGTCCCGTAGGTCCCGTCGATGTTGGTGCCCATGAATGTGTTCAGCAGCTTGAAGTAGACCCGGGCGAGCAGCAAGCGCAGCCACGAATGGGAGCGCGTGGCGCGCCGCGCCAGGACCAGGTCGTAGCCCCCGTGCCGCGCAGCGTCGTACAGGGCCGGGATCTCCTCCGGCGGGTCCTGCAGGTCGCAGTCCATGACCACCGTCCACTCGCCCTGGCTGGCGGCGAGGCCGGCGGTGATGGCGTTGTGCTGCCCGAAGTTGCGGCTGAGGCGGATCGCCTTGACATGCGGATCCGAGGTCGCCATCGCCTTCAGGACGCTCCACGAGCCATCCGGGCTTCGATCGTCGACCAGGACGATCTCGTAGTCGGGCGTGATCGCCTGCAGTTGCTTGGTCAGGCGCTCATGCAGCTGCGGCAAGCAGTCGCGGCATCCGTACGCGGGCACGACGACGCTGAGTTCCAATGGCCGGTGATGATAGGCCGGATTAGCCGTATCGAAGCGGGTTAAGCAGGGCTATAGTCGCGGCCGTGGCGCGCGAACGGCACCCCGGAGCCCCTATCCCTTTCACGCTGCCGACGCTCGAGGGCAACGAGCAGCAGTACATGGACGACGCGCTCACCCGGGGCCGGCTGTCGGGCGACGGGCCATTCACGAAGCGATGCCAGGAAAACCTGGAGCGGACGCTTGGCGTGCCCAAGGTCCTGCTGACCACCTCGTGCACGTCGGCGCTCGACATGACGGCATTGCTCCTCGACGTGCAGCCTGGCGACGAGGTCATCGTGCCCTCGTTCACCTTCGTGTCCTCGATCAACGCGTACGTTCTCCGCGGCGCGACACCGGTCTTCGCGGACATCCGCCCGGACACGTTGAATATCGACGAGCGAAAGCTGGAATCCCTGATCACGCCGCGCACCAAGGTGATCGTCGTCGTCCACTACGCGGGGATCGCATGCGCGATGGACGAGATCATGTCGATCGCCGGTCGGCATGGTGTGACGGTCGTCGAGGACAACGCGCACGGGCTTTTCGCCCGCTACCAGGGCCGCTACCTCGGGACCTTTGGGCGCCTGGCCACGCTGAGCTTCCACGAGACCAAGAACTTCACATGCGGAGAGGGCGGCGCGCTGCTCATCAACGATCCGTCCCTCGTCCCGCGTGCGGAGGTGATTCGAGAGAAGGGAACCGATCGCACGCGCTTCTTCCGCGGCCAGGTCGACAAATACACGTGGGTCGACGTCGGCTCGAGCTACCTGCCCGCCGACCTTCTCGCGGCGATGCTGCTCGGCCAGCTCGAGGCGCGCGAACGCATCCAGTCCCTGCGCAAGCGGATCTGGGACCACTACTTCGAAAACCTCAGCGATTGGGCGCTGGCGCAGGACGTTCGGCTGCCGGTCGTGCCGTCCGAGGCGGACCAGGCCTACCACCTGTTCTATCTCCTGCTGCCCAGCCTCGCCGAGCGCCAGCGGCTGATCGAGCACCTGAAGGCGCAGGGCATCCACTCGGCGTTTCACTACCAGCCACTGCACCTGTCGGAGATGGGACGCCGTTACGGCGGCCGCGAGGGCGATTTTCCGATGACCGAGCACGTCGCCGACTGCCTGGTGCGCCTGCCCTTCTACAACCGCCTCAGCGATGAGGACCTGGATCGGGTCGTGACCGCCGTGCGAGAGTTTCGGGTCGCGTCCTACGCTTAGCTCCTGGGTCGTCCCAGGGCCAGAAAGTAGCGGTGCAGGATCGAGTAGACGGCCGGACGTTCCAGCTCGAAATGCTTTTCGAGCTCCGAGCCCATGTGCTCCTGTGTCCGCGGATGGCTGCCTTGATCGATGCGCCACAGCATCCGGCCCGGGAGCCACGAGGGCGCCCAGATGGCATCCAGGAAAAGCAGCCGGCCGTCGGGCTTGATGACACGCCGAGACTCGGCGACCATATTCGTGAAGCCGTCGTCGGTCAAATGGTGCGAGATGGCGCGGAGGACGACGAGGTCGATGGAGGCAGTGGCCACCGGCATCCGGGTGACGTCGCCCTGCACCGCGCTCGCGCCGCGGTCTTTGGCCACCTTCACTCGCGCGAGGTCGATGTCCAGGCAGCAGTAGTGGCGCCCGCTGTCGAATATCGAGGCGATGATCCCGGTACCTCCTCCCGCGTCTAAAATCCGCGTTCCGCGTTTGATCGGGCCGAGAACCTCGCGAATCTTCGCCTCCGAGATCCGGCTCCCGGTGGCGGTTTGCACGAATTCGTAGAGCGTCGCGTTGGACAGCAAGCGTTCGATCATTCAGGCTTCGTCGCGACCGCGAAAAGAGAGCCGCCCACCGGCAGCGAGACTCCGGTTCGGATCATCCAGCGCTCGACCTCTAGGATCGCCTCGAGCGTACGGTCCACCGCCCTTGGAGCGCGGTATTCGGTTGTCGGGTCGTAGGTCTTCGCGTCGCGCTGCCTGGCCCTCGAGGCCGCCATCAGAGGAAGCAGCAGGCTGACAAAGGACGTCAATCGCCTCACCTCGAAACCGGCCGCTCGCAGCTTCGAGGCGAGCTCCCCGCGCCGATAACGCCTCTTGTGGTGGGCGAAATCGTCGCCCGCGCTCCAGAGCCGCGGATGCTGTGGCACCGACACGATCACGCCACCGCCCGGGCGCACAGACCGGAAGATCTCCGCGAGCGCCACCTCGTCTTCTGCCACATGCTCCAGGACGTCGAACGCGCAGACCACGTCGAACTCGGAGTCGAAAGGGATGTTGCGGCAGTCCATCTGGTAGAGCTCCACACCGGGGAGCCGCTGCGCGGCGAACTCGAGCCCGGCCTCGTACAGCTCGGACCCCGCAAGCTCCAGCTGCGGCATTGCCTTGCGAAGGCCGGCCAGCACGAACCCGGTGCCGCATCCGATCTCGAGCAGCCTCCTGGCGCCTGGAAAATATCGGCGCAGGAGCTGGGCGACCAGGCGGTTGCGCGAGCGGAACCAGAAGCTGGTCGGCTCCAGACGCGCCAGGAGCTCGAACGACCGCAGCTCGAAGCCGTCGTTGGCCTCAGCCTCCTCTGGCGCGAACAGCAAGAAGCGGTTCACGACTGGCGAGCGGCCGCAGTTCGGGCACTCCCACGTCTCCAGCTCAAATCGTCGGTGGCAGCTGAGGCAGACCTTCACTGTGCGCCGCCTGTGCCGTTGCGAATGAGCAGCGCATAGTCCCCGAACGTTCCGCCGGACGAGAAGCCGCCATCGATGAAGCGGACGAGCGGCCGGTCCGGCACAGTCGCGCCACGGGTCCAGAAATCGATCTCGTGCTGGTTCTTGACCACGCAGAGTCGGGGCATCGCCTGAAGCTGCTGGACGAGCGACTGCTGCGCCGCGTCGTCGAACGTGATCATCCAGATCTCTGACCGCACGTCCGTGGGAGGTCTCTGGCCGGTCCAGAGGTAAAGGCTGTTCATTCCCGGAAATGTGATGAACTCCGAGCAGTCGCGGTCGATCGCCGCCACCAGCGCTCGCAGGTCCGACGCATTCTGCGCCGGCAGCCTGACCGATCCGGCGCCCGCAAGGCCCAGCGGAGTCCCGTCGAAAAAGCCGGCGGTGGCCAGGTAGCCGACCAGGAGAAGCACCTGCATGTTGACCAGCAGGGCCGCGGGCGCCGCCCAGGCCGCGAAGTGCGCCGGCCGGCGGAGCCCAGCGCCCTGAAGCTCGCGTATGCCGTCGCCCAGGATGACGGCACCCACCGGGACGATCGAAACGGCCGAGAGCGAGAGCTCTGTCCCGGCCACCGGATAAGCCTGCAGCGCCGCGAGCACGGCCAGGGCCGGCAACAGGAGGCGGCAGTAGCCGCCGACTGGATCATCTTCCTCGCGGGAAGGCCGGACCGACGCGATCCAGACCAGTGGCACGGCCAACATGAAGATCGAGCTGGGCAGCAGAAGAGCCGCAAGCAGCATGAACAGGCCGGCGGCGACTCGAACCACACCCGCCATGACGGCGGTCAGGCGGGCCAGGTACCTGGTCGCAAGGGCCGCGATCAACACGGCGGCGGCCCACAGGTCGAAGACGAGGTTCACCTGCAGGGGCCACGTGATCAGGTGAGGGATCCGCAGCGGCACCACCACAAGCGCATTCCACCAGTCGCGGACGTTGGATCCTCCCGCGACCGCGATGGCCGCGCATAGCACCACCAGCAGGGCTCCGCCGCCCGCGAGCCACACGCTCGATGCGGGTGGCATCGGACGTGACGCGTACGCCAGGCAGGTGATCGCCACGAGGAACCCTGAGAGAGCCAGGCCGATCGCGAATTCCCACACCCAATCTCGACTGAGCAGAGGAGACATGAGGGCCAGTGGAAGCAAGGTGACCGCCAGCCCGCTCGCCGGCAGCATGACCCGCCTCCACCGGGACGCGAGGCTGCCCGCCCATGCAAAGATCACGGCGAAGGCGGCGAATCCGCCGACGTTGATCTTGGTCAGGCAGAGCGCGCCGACGATCGCGCCGATGATCGCCGCCGTCGCCCGCGGTCGCGCGGACCGGAACGACGCGGCGGCGACGAGGCAGATGAGCAGCAGGCTGACCATGCCCGACGGGCTCGCGGGCTCGGTGGTGAGTGCGCCGAGCACGTGAAACATCACCAGCAACGCGCTCAGGCCGAGCCACAGGCTGCGGGTCAGCCGGTACGCGGTAAGGCCTGCGATCACGCTTCCGATCAGCCAGATGGCGAGCGTCAGGTAGCGGCCGGCGTCGTGGCCTGGGTCGGCGCCGAGCAGTTTGAAGAGACCGCCCATCGTCTCGTAAAAGAAGGGACCGTTCACCGGGGCCGCCGGGCTGAGAAGGGGCTGGCCCGACAGGTAGTCCCTCAGGGTGATCAGGAAGTAGCCCTCGTCGTCGTAAGCGTGGAAGCCCGTGAACATGGCCATGTAGCCGATGGGGATGACGACGAGGGTGGTGACGCCGAAGGCGAGGGCCGGCTTAAGCGACCGGATCAGGTTCGTCGATTCCCAGGATGCTGAGGAAGAAGCTGGCGAAGATCGTCTGCACGCCGAGCGTTAGCAGCACCGCTGCCGGGATCACCTCGCGCATCGTCAGCTGAGGATCGAGCGCGCCGAAGCGAACCGCCTGCCAGCTGATCACCGCGGCGAGAAGTCCGGCAACGCCCACGACGAGCATCAGCACGCCGGCCGCCAGGCCCGTCTCGAGGTTGACGTAGCGGAACATCGCCCTGTAGGTCGGATTCGGCGGGTGGAATCCCTGCTGCATCGCGAAAACTTTCGTGAAAACCGCGAACACGACCAGCTGATAGCCGATGAGGCATGCAAAGCCGGCTAGCAGAAGCGTGTGAATGTCGAAAGTCACAGGCCCGATGTGCTTTGGGCCGGTCTCGAGCAGCGCGCCTATCGCCGCGCCGGCCGCGAACAGCGCCACGCCCGGGTAGAGAAACAGCCAGCGCGGGCTGAACAGCAACATGAAACGCAGGTGGCGCCATCCATCGCGCCACGTGCGAAGGTGGGGCGGCCTCGAGCGTCCGTCGGGCCGGAGGGTGACCGGCACCTCAGCGATCTTCATCCGCTGCAGCGACGCCTTCACCACCATCTCGCTGGCGAACTCCATCCCCGTGGCCCGCAGGCGCAGCTTGTGGATCGCGTCTTTCCGGAATCCGCGCAGCCCGCAGTGCATGTCACCGACGGGCGTCTTGAAGAAGACGCGGCTGATGTAGGTGAGGACCGGGTTGCCTACCCAGCGATGCGACCAGACCATCGCGCCCGATTCGATCCCGCCTTCGAAGCGGTTGCCCATCACGAGGTCGTAGCCCTGGCGCAGCTTCTTGACAAGCGGCGCGATCGCGGTGAAGTCATAGCTGTCGTCGGCGTCGCCCATGATCACGAAGCGACCGCGCGCCGCTTCGATGCCGCCGATCAACGCGCTTCCGTATCCCTTGCGCGCGACGTCGACGACTCGCACCCCGAGCTCCTTCGCGACTACCTGCGATCCGTCCGTGCTGCCGTTGTCCGCGACGATGATCTCCGCCGCCAGGTGCTGCGCCTCGATCGACTGCTGCGCCTTCTGGATGCAGGTGGCGAGGGTCTCGACCTCGTTGAGGCATGGCATGACGATCGAAACTTCGATCGCTGCCTGCGCGGGGGCAGGTCGCTTGTGTCGAGGTCGTTGGGCGATCGTCACGGTCGCATCAGCCTAACGCTGGGGCCTCGCGACAGCGCCACAAAAGGAATGACCCCGACGGATCGCCTCTCGGGAGCCGGTACCGGGCCTTGCGGCCCTGTTCCTGCCCCCTTGAACGTTTCCCTCGGGGCCGAGGGGAAGAGTATGGGCAGCGGGTCGGCAGCGCAAGGTCCGAAAGTCAGTTCGCCGCCAACCAATGAGTAGTAGCCGCATGCGACACTGTTTCACGCGATGCCGCTGAACACGAAAGAGGCGCAGGACGTCATCGCCCGCGCGCATGTGAAAGCGTCCGACCTCGGCATCCGCGTCACGGTGGCGGTCGTCGACGAAGGCGGCCTCTTGATCGCGCTTGTGCGCATGGACGGCGCGCCTCCCCTGTCACCGCAGGTCGCCGAGGCGAAGGCCGTCGGCGCCGCGATGCTCTATCGCGACGGAGCGGCGCTGGCAGAGCTTGCCAAAGATCGACCCGGCTTCTTCAGCGCCGCGGACAGGTTGGTGCGCGTGCCGATCATCCCCGGCCTCGGCTCGGTGCTGGTGCGACGTGACGGCAAGGTGCTGGGCGCGGTCGGTGTGAGCGGCGGACGTCCCGAGCAGGACCTAGAGTGCGCCGAGGCCGGGATCAGCTCAGTCTGAGGCGGCGAAGGGGCTCGTAGACCGACCCGCCGCGGCCGAGCCGGCTCTCGTAGAGGATCAGCTCGTCCGCCCGCCACACCGGCAGCGCCGGGGCCGGGGGCAGGGCCGGCAGTACGGCTCCGTCGCGTGGCCTGGCCCGGGCGAGGGTGAGGTGGGCATTGAACTTCCGCCCCTCCGGTTCCAGACCCGCGGCTATGCAGTCGGCCTCGACCCTCGTGGCAAGCGAGGACAGCTCCTCCGCGCCGGTCTCGAGGCCGATCCAGACCACACGCGCGAGCCGCCCACGCTTGAAGGTCCCCATCTCACCCAGCCGCAGGTCGAATGCGCGCAGCTCGGCGCCCTCGAGACGATCCGCAATGCGTTCGGCAACAGCGCGATCGAGGTGACCTAGAAACCGCACGGTTAGATGAAGGTTGGCTGCAGGCGTCCAGCGGAACTCCGGCGCGCGCGACGCACACTCGGACAGATATCCGTCGAGCTGCGCCCGGTGGCTCTCCGGCAAAGGCAGCCCGAAAAACGCGCGGAGCCTTACGCCTTCTTGGCCCAGTGTGTCGGCGCCCATGCACCGGGCGCGCTTGGTCTAAAGCCGAACTGCGAGCTGACGGAGTCGATGCCTGCGGCGAGGTTGTCCGCCTGGCTCATCCTGACCTCGTCTGGCGTGATCGCCGGATTGGTCGACAGTGTCTCCATCGCGATGGCCGCCGGCAGCATCAGCAGCACGGGCACCTTGAGCTTGGGTTTCCTGATCCCGCGAGCCTGGAGGAACCAGTCGAAGATGGTCTCGTACGTGACCACCTCGGGACCGCCCAGCTCGATGATCTTGCCCAGCAGCTCCGGCTTGGAGATCGCCTCGACGATGCAGCGCGCCGCGTCCTCGCGGAGGATGGGCTGCATCCGAGCCTGACCGCTTCCCGGGATCATCGCGAACGGTCCGACGATCGCCCGCTCGAAGTCCTTCGCGATGCCGCCGTCCTCGCCGATGATGAAGGTGAAGCGCAGGATCGTCCCGGTCACGCCGGTCTTGGCCAGCTCCTGCTCGCCCATCCACCGCGACGTGAAGTACTTGAAGTGCGGGTCGAGCTTGGCGCCGACCGGGCTCACGAACACCACCGAGCGTGCGCCGGCGGCCTTGGCCGCCTCGCCCAGGATGCGCGCCCCGTCGATGTTGACCGCGAGATATGACTGGGGCCGGTTCCTTCGCACCGCGACCAGGCTGATGATGTGCTCGACGCCCTGCGCGGCCGCCACCACGGCGGGCGCGTTCAGCGCGTCGCCGACGACGACCTGCGCGCCGCGGATCTTGAACGCGGCCGCCTTCATCGGATCCCGCACCAACACGCGCAGCTGATGACCGGCGTCGAGGGCCTTGTGCGCGACGGCGCGGCCCACGAAGCCGGTCGACCCGAGCAATAGGATCCGTGCCATCGGGTGAGAATCCTAGTGGCCCGGCTCCGAGATCCGCTGCGCATCCGCGGGATCGGCGGCCGGAGCCAAGGAGACGACGAGCACGCGAGGGAGCGCATCGCTAGATGCGTGACCGAGCGCGCGCAGGAGTCGACGCCGGCTTCAGCGCCGCAGGCGCCCGACCGCCTAGCCCGCGCAGGCGCAAGGAGGCTCGGAGCCGGGCCACTCAGAGCGATACTGAATTCCAGATGGCTGGGGCGAGCACAGGCGGAGCGCTCCTGGGGGTTTTCGCGTTCCTGCTCGGTCTGGGAGCGATCCTGGCGGCCCTGCGGCGGCGGCGCCGCCGGGCGAGCTATCCGGAGACGTACGCGGCGACCGGAGGGATCCTCTACACCGGCGTGCAGATGGGATGCGGCGCGGTTCTGCTGGTCAGCGGCGTCGGCCTGATCGTCCTGGCCGTGATCTTCAGGCAGTGAGACTGGTCAGATCACGTTCCGTTCGTGGACCAGCGCGCCCCTGGCGAAGCGGGTGAACGCGAAGTTGCCGATGTCGATCTCCGACCGCTGATCCAGCAGCAGCTGCGTCAGCAGGAGCGCCGCGGCCGGAGCCTGCATGAACCCGTGGCCGCTGAATCCCGCGGCGCACCAGAATCCCTCGACCTCGGGCACCGGCCCGAGGATGGCCTGGTGGTCGGGGGTCGTCTCGTACAACCCCGCCCAGGCGGTCTTGACCCCCGCGTTCGCCAGCGTCGGGGCGCGCCGCGCCGCCTCGGCGAACATCTTCTCGAGAAACTCCCAGTCGACCTCGGTCGGGTAGCCCGGAGGCTCGCCGCGATCGCTCATGCCGATGAGCACCCCGTCGCCCTCGGGGTGGAAATAAAGCGAGGTCCGGAAGTCCACTGTCATGGGGTTCGTGCGGCCCACGGCGGGAAACGGCCCGGTCACCGCGACCTGCCGCCGGTACGGAAGGACAGGAATCTCGAGCCCCGCCATTCGCCCGATCGACGCCGACCAAGCGCCCGCGCAGTTGAACAGCAGCCGGGTCGCCACGTCGCCCGCCGACGTCCGGACGCCCTGGACTCGGCCGCCGGCAACGTCGACCCCGTTCACCTCCACGCCCTCCTTCAGGCGTGCACCCAGCCGCCTCGCCGCCGCGGCGTACCCGGAGGTCACGTCGGCGGGGCTGGCGATTCCGTCGGTGGGGCAGAACGTGCATCCGAGCACGTCGTCGACGTTGAGGACGGGCACCATGCGTGCCGCCTCTGACGGATCCACCCATCGCGCCTCGGTCAGGCCGGCGCGATGCCACATTTCCATGTTGCTGCGAAAGTCCTCGACCTGCTGCGGCAACGTGAGCAGGAACAGGTAGCCGATCTGTCGAAAGTCGGCGGGATGGCCGGTCTCCCGTTCGAAGTCTTCGAACATGCGGACCGACAGGCGCTGCAGCCGGACGTTGGCCTCCATCGAGAACTGCTGGCGCACCCCGCCCGCGCACTTGCCGGTCGACTGCGACCCCAGTGTCTCGCGCTCGATCAGCAGGACGTCGACATCGCGCTTCGCCAGCTGATATGCGAGGGCGCATCCCATGATGCCGCCGCCCACGATGACGACGTCAGCGCTTTCCACTGATCTCCGAAATCTCTGCCTCCCTGCGAACCTTCACCAGGCCCCAGACCTCGAAGATCAGCTTGAGGGCCGC
Organism: Candidatus Sulfotelmatobacter sp.; assembly: GCA_035602465.1. Taxonomy (GTDB): domain Bacteria; phylum Chloroflexota; class Dormibacteria; order Dormibacterales; family Dormibacteraceae; genus 40CM-4-65-16. The sequence goes on from DATNMQ010000176.1 coordinate 15,081, forward strand.
CAACGTCGTGATGTCTTCGTTGTCGGCGGGTGGCGAGACCTCGACGATGTCCAGGCCAACAATCTCAGCGCCTCGAGTCGCGGTCTTGAGCAGCGACAGGGCTTGCCTCGTCGTGAGGCCGCCGGCCGACGGGATCTCGGTCCCCGGCGCGAAGGCCGGGTCGAGCACGTCGATGTCGAATGAGATGTGCACTTTTTGGCCGGCCAGGCGCTCAGAGATCTTGGCGGCTGCGCGAGGCAGGTCATCCGCAATCTCGACAGTCGGCACGAGGAGCATTCCGTTCGAGGCGATGAAATCGAGCTCCTCGGGGTCGAAGTCGCGGCCGCCGGCAATGACCACGCGTTGTGGCTCGATGCCGGAAGCTTCCAGCGCCCGGCGCAAAGCGCAGCCGCACGTCCAGTGCCCTCCGCGGGAGAAGTCGCACAGATCCGGGTGAGCGTCGACCCACAGCACATAAAGGCCGGGATGGCGCCGCACCTGTGCCGCCAGGGTTGAGATCGCTGTGCAGTGGTCGCCGCCGAGGACGGTCAGGAACTTGTCGGACGGGATTGCCGCCAGCCGTTCCATCGGATCCATCCAGCCCGTCTCGATGTCCCTCCCGGCGTCGAGGTCGCCGATGTCGTTGACTCGAAGCCCGCGAAGCAAGTGGCCGGCCTCGGTCACGGGAGGAAGGGCCGCGGACAGCTGGCGAATCGTGCGGGGGGCGATCGCCGCGCCCTTGCGGTAGGTGGCCGAGCCGTCGTAAGGAATGCCGGCCACGACGACGTCAGCCGCATCGCCGCCTCCGACAAGGCCTGCCCATGGGCGCAGGCCGTCAAGGTTCACGCCGCTCTTCGCTCCGGCACCTTGAGGATGCTAAGCGACCCGATCACAAACCAGACCACGAAGATCATGAAGACGACGGCGAAGCCACCCGGCAGGCCGAGGATGTGCGGTCCGCGGTTGAAAATGTCGAGCAGCGGGCCACCAAAAGCCACGGCCATGATCCCCGCACCCGCCGTGGCGATGTTGGAGAAGCCCATGTAAAGGCCGCCCTGGTGGGGCGGGATGATGTCCTGGATGAACGCCCAGTCGACCGAGAAGAACACGCCGAGCCCGACGCCGATGACGACGCCCGTGAGGGTCGCCTGCGCGGCCAGGGCCGGGACGTGCAGGAAGGCCGCCATCGGCTTCACGATTGCGTCGGGCGCCCACTGGTAATGGCTGAAGACCAGGACCAGCGTCCCCACCGCGCCGAAGATGCCGGCCGTGAAGATCAGCGGACGCCGGCCGGTTCGGTCGGAGAGACGTGAGGCGGGCCAGCTGACCAGGGCCGCGACCCCGATCGCGAGGCCGAGCAGCGTCGATGCCGCGATCGCCGTCGCCTTCGCATCGTTCTGGAAGAAAACGTTGTCGAAGTAGAAGTAGGCGTAGTTCTGCAGCCCGCCGAATCCCATGAAGATCAAGAGCCGGGAGACCATCAGCCACACGAAGTCGCGATTCCTCAACGGGATGCCGAACGTCTTGGCGAACACCTCCTTGAGGCTGCGGAACTGGCTTTCGACTGGGACGGCGCGGTCGGGGACGAACAGCACCGTGGCGAGCATCGCGACGACCAGCACGACGATGATGGAACTCACCGCGGCGACCCGCCCGAAGTGGACGAGCAGCAGGCCGGCGCCGACGGTGCCGCTGGCGATGCCCACCAGGTTGGCCACACCGTAGTAGCCGGACGCCTGGCCGCGCTGTGGCTCAGGGACGACGTCAGGCAGGAGCCCCTGGTACGGCGCCTGCGCCGTGTTGGACGCGAACTGGAGCAGGAAGTAGAGGACCACGACCCACCAGTAATTGCCCGCGAGCGCGATGCCCGTCAGGAACAGCAGGTCGCCCGCGGTCCCCGCGACGATGAACGGACGTCGCCGCCCCCACCGCGTGACGGTGCGGTCGGAGATTCCACCGACGATCGGCTGCCAGACGATGGCGACGATCGTGCCGAGCGTTTTGAGAAAGCTCGCCGCGACGCCCTCGTTGGCGCGTCCGACGAACTGGATGATCATCTCCGGCAGGATCAGCGCGGTCAGGCTGTTCCACAGGTAGCCGATCGCGATCCAGTACAGGGACAGAAGAACGAAATCGAGCTGCCTCAGCCGCCGGCGCGGCGCGGCGACCGCCGCTGCCGTCAATCCGGTTGGTAGGGCGGCAGCGATTTCTTGACCGGGCGATCCTCGCGATAGCCGAGCGCGTACTCGCCCTGGAGGATCGTGTGGACCTCGCGCGTGCCCTCGTAAATGATCGGCGCGCGCGCGTTGCGCAGGAAGCGCTCGACCGGGTACTCGGCTGAATAGCCGTACGCGCCGTGCACCTCGATCGCGTCATGCGCCGCGTTGAACGCGGCGTCCGTCGCGTATTGCTTGGCCATCGAAACCTGGCGTGTGTGGCGGATGCCGGTGTTCTTCATCCACGCGACCTTGAAATAAAGGAGGCGGCAGATCTCGTAGTCGCGCGACATGCGCGCGATCATCTGCTGGACAAGCTGGTAGCGGCCGATCTCCTGGCCAAAGGTCTTGCGCTCGCGCGCGTACTTCACCGAGGCGTCGAGGCACGCGCGCACCGTGCCGGTCGCTCCGGCGGCCACCGTGTAGCGGCCGTTGTCGAGGCAGCTCATGGCGATCTTGAATCCATCGCCCTCATCGCCGATCCGGTTCGCCTCCGGAACCTCGAGATCGGCCATGAAGATCGAGCCGACGTCACCCGCGCGGATGCCGAGGCGGTCTTCGATCGGCTCGGTGCGCAACGCCTTGCCGCATGCGTCGCGATCGAGCATGAACGCCGAGACCCCGCGACTCCCTCCCTTCGGATCCGTCTTGGCGAAGACGAGCAGGAAATCGGCGGTGTCCGCGTCGGAGACCCAGATCTTCTGCCCGTCGAGCACATACCCGTCGCCGTGCCGTCTCGCGATTGCCTGCATCGAGGACACGTCTGACCCAGCGTTCGGCTCGGTCAGCCCGTAGCACGCGAGCTTCTTCCCCGACGCCATGGGAACCAGCCACTGCTGCTTCTGCTCTTCGGTCGCCCATGTGTAGAGGCCCATGCCGACCAGCCCCACGTGGACCGACAGCACGGTGCGGTAGACGGTGTCGACATACTCGAGCTCCTCGCAGGCGAGCCCGAGCGTGAGGTAGTCCAGGCCATAGCCGCCGTAGCGCTGAGGAAAGCAGACGCCGGGCAGGCCGAGCGAAGCCAGCTTGGCGAAGATCTCGGGGTCGTGCCGTCCAGCACGGTCGTCGGCCGCGATCCGGGGCGCGAACTCGCGTGCGCAGAAGTCGCGCACCGTGGCGACGAGCTGCTCCTGTTCCGGAGTCAGGGCGAAATCGAGCACCCGACTAAGTTACTTCGTCGGGGTTGGGCACACCACCGGCGTCGGGCTTGTCTTGGGTGTGGCGGTTGGGCTCGCCTTCGGTGTGGGTGACGGACAGGACGCCGGCGTCGGCGTGCTCGTCGCCGGCTTCAGATCGCTTGGACCAATGTGACCGATCAGCGGGAGGTGGTGGCCGAAGCTCAGGATGAACGGGACGGTCCTGGAGCTGTGCAGCTGCGGCTGCAGGAAGTCGGTGTAGATCTGCTGCAGCTGGTGGATGCCTGCGACCGAATCGAGGTGGGCGGCGTTGCTCTTGGCCGCGGCCGTCTTGAGCGCGTCGAGGTCTGACTTGGAAACCATGGCGGAGGTGATCGGGTTGGACAGGATCTCGTTCTCGAGCTGGTTCACCTGGTTGACCGTCAGGCTCGCGCTCTTGAGCGCCGGCTGGAAGGCGTTGTCGAGCGTGACCAGGGCGGAGACCGCGAGGTAGATCACGACCAGCGTCACTCCGACATGGACGAAGATCCCGAGCAGGCCGTCAATGCCGCGAAGCTGCTCCATGCGATGGAACGCACCTCCGATCGCACCGCCGACCGCACCCAGGACCACGGCGATGATCAGCGCCACGAACACGCTCAACACCGGGTTCAGATGCAGGTACTTGAGCATCGCCGCCGCGTACTGGTCGTGGAAGCGAAAAAGCACGAGGAGAGTGCCGAAGAAGAAGATCTCGGCCATCAACGGCTGGATGACGCCGCGCTGGTAACCGGCGATCAAGGCGATCACCAGGACCAACACGACGGCGATGTCGATGATCACAGGTCGGGCGCCATTCTAGATGACGGGCCCTCGGCCTCCTTCTGCGTAGGGCGGATCGGTGAGAAACGCCAGGTTGGGTTAGACTCGGAGCGCTCTTGGCCCGAACGATCGCCGTAGCGATGCAGAAGGGCGGGGTTGGCAAGACCACCACCGCCGTCAACCTGGGCGCCGCTCTCGCCGAGTTGGGTCAGCGCGTCCTGCTGATCGACCTGGACGCCCAGGGTCACCTCACGCTCTACATGAAGCCGACGGGCGAGCTCGAGAAGACGATCTACCACCTCCTGGTCGACCCTGACACGACCGTCACCGACGTCGTCCAGGAAGCGGCGCAGATGGGCGTGCACTACATCCCGGCCGACATCGAGCTCGCGGGGGCTGAGAACCAGCTGATCAACGAGATCGGCCGGGAGAGCATCCTGCGCGACAAGCTCGAGCCCGTGCAGAGGCGATACGACTTCATCATCATCGACTGCCCGCCGTCGCTCGACCTGATCGTGATCAACGCGCTCGTCGCGGCCGACGAGGTGCTGGTACCTCTGCAGGCTGAGTTTCTCGCGCTAAGAGGAATGCAGGAGCTGCTGATCACGATGGAACGCGTCAAGCGAAGGCTCAATCCCCGGCTCGAGCTGATCGGCATCCTGCCGACTCTCTACAAGCAGCGCGCTCTGCATTCGCAGGAAGTGCTGGCCGCGGTGAAGGAGAAGTACGGGGACAAGGTTTACGACTTCGGAGTGACAGACTCGATCCGCTTCGCCGAGACGCCGCTCGCGGGGCAATCGATCCTTACGTACGCGCGCGAGTCGGACGGAGCCAGGTCGTATCGCGCGCTGGCGGCGAAGGTGATGGAGAACCACCGGGTCCCGGACTAGAGGAAAAAGCCAATGCCGAACTTCAAGCGCGTTTCACTCGTCGGTTCAGAAGATCTTTTCCGGGCGACTCGGCCACAGGTCGTCACCGACACCGACGACGTGATCAAGGAGGCCGTCGATCGCCCCGGCCGCGTCAAGGAGGAGATCGTATACAAAACGCTGAACTTCACGCCCGAGGAGATTGAGCTGCTGCTCGAAGCGGTGCAGGTCGCGAAGTATCCGGATCGCCCACGAGCCAAGCCGGCGCTGGACAAGTTCGACGCGCTCGACGCGCTGCGCCTCAAGATCCACGAGGCGGCCGGCTAGGTCAATAGCGCTTTTTCGACCGGCGCCTGATATAGCCGTACGTCCAGAAGAGGCAGATCAGCAGTAGGAGGATCCCGAATCCAACCACGGCTGCGCGCTCCATTCACACTAGATGGTGACGAATGGCCAAGCTCAGCATCGTCAAGGTCAAGCTGGACCGCGAGGTCAACTCCTACATCCTGTCGTGCGCGACGACCAAAGAAGCCGTCGTGATCGACCCCGGGCAGCCCGCTGAGAAGATCGTCCAGCAGGCCGCCGGCCTGACGGTCAAGCACATCCTGGCCACCCACGGCCACCCGGGTCACGTCGCCGGCAAGGACGACGTCAAGGCGGCCACCGGGGGCGAGACGGGGATCCACACGGCCGACGCCAAGCAGTTCCTGCGCTCCGCGGATCGCTACCTGCTCGACGGCGACGAGCTGGAGTTCGGCGAGTTCAAGATCCTGGTCATGCACACGCCGGGCCACACTCCGGGCAGCGTGTGCTTCCTTGTCGCCAACCACGCGTTCGTCGGGGACACGATCCTGGCCGGCGGAATCGGCCGGCAGATGCCCGAGACCGACCTCCGGCGCCAGATGATGAGCATCGGCACCAAGCTGCTGCGGCTGCCGCCCTCGACCGCCCTCTACCCCGGTCACGGGCCCGCGACGAGCCTGGAGCGGGAGCTGGCACAGAACCCGATCTTCCGAGGAGCGGGCGCGCGAGCTTAGTTAGAGGCCGAGCCTCACGCCGCGGTGACGAGGCTCAGCAGGATCTTGTCGATGCCTGAGCTCGGGTCGATGACGAGCGTCCCGGTGAAACGCGAGTCGCTCTTGCGGGTCACTTTGGCCGAGAAGGTGGCCCCGCTGCCGGTGATGCTGATCGTCCAGTCGCCCTGGTCGAACTGCTTCGTATAGAAGGCCACAACCGTGGTGTATTTGACTGGGCTTTCCCATTCCATCCCCCAGGAGACCTGGCCGGTGGACGCGAATGACGCGCCGGCCGTCAGCCGGGCTCCGGGATAGATGGGGACGTCGGCGGGGAAGTTGGGCGGCAGCACCACCTGGGCGTCGAGCAGGCCCGAGGCCGGCGCCAGCGGCGTGCCCGTGACGCGCGCCGGCGAGCTAGCGCTGCTTCCTGGATTGGAGCAGGCGGACATCAAGACGAACGCGACCACGAGAAGCGCACGAACCACTGCCGCCTATCTCAACGCGCGACGAGTGCCGGACGGACCATACGGCCGCGGGTGCGGCTCGACCGCGTCACCGATTCCCCGCGGAGAAACACCTCTTTGATGACGAAGTCGAACTCGGTGCCTTCGAGGGCACCGTGGCGCTGGCGCGACCGCATGTGCTCGGCCGCGACGCGTGTCTTCCGGTTGGGGTCGACGATGACCAGGTCCGCGTCGAAACCCGTCGCGATGGACCCTTTGCTCTCCTGGAGCCCAACCAGCCGCGCAGGCGCTTCGCACACCCACCGAGGCGCGAGCCAGACGTTGCCCAGATCCTTGGCCAGCTGGAGACAGCTGAGGTAAAGCGTCTGCACCCCGGGGCTGCCCGCCGGCGCCTCCTCGAAGGCGCGCGATTTCTCCTCGTCTGTGTGCGGCGCGTGGTCGGTGCTCACGATGCTGATCGCCCCTCGTTGGAGCCCGCCGACCAGCGCATCGCGGTCGGCGGCGGTGCGAATCGGTGGCAGCATCTTCATCGCGCTGCCGAGGCGTGCGAAATCCTGGTCGGTCAGCAGCAGGAATTGCGGGCACGTTTCCAGCGTGAGCGTGGTCCCGACCCGCATCGCGTCCTCCGCGGCCTGCAGTCCGAGGGCGCTCGAAAGGTGCGCCACGTGCAGGTGGACACCCGAATCCCTCGCCACCGTCGCGACCGCGGACACGGCGACCGCCTCCGCCTCGGGCGGCCGCGATTCGAGCAGGTCCGAGTAGGTCAGGAGCGGACGGCGGTACGCGGCCAGGATGGTCGGATCCTCGGCGTGGATCGCCAGGGGAACGCCGAGACGGGCGACCTCAGGCGCCAGCCGGGCCAGGGTTCCGTAGTCGGCGGGTGGCTCTAGGTCGTGGTCATTCGCGCCGGGGGAGTACAGGACCTGCTTGCGGCTCAGGCTGAACGAATAGGCCAGGTAAGCCTTGAACCCGACCGCGCCGGCGGCCGCCATCCCCTCCAGGTCACCAGGCGTCGTGCTCGACCGGATGAGGCCCCAAAGGCCAAAGTCGACCCGGGCCTTGCTGCGCGCCAGCGCCGATTTGGACTCGAGGACTCCGGCGCTGTCCACCGCCGGAACCGTGTTGGGCATGTCGATCACAACGGTCACGCCACCCGCCGCGGCCGCGGCGGTCATCGTCCCGAAGTCCTCCTTCTCGGGAAATCCGGGGTCGCGGCTGTGGACGTGGACGTCGACCGCACCGGGCAGCACATACATCCCCTTGGCGTTGACGGTCTTCGCGCCGGCCGCGGGCGCGCGACCCGTGTCGACCGCCATGATCACGCCGTCGGTGACGTGGACGTCCGCCTCGCGGGGACCGTCCGGCGTGTAGACGGTCCCGCCCTCGATGAATAGCTCAGTCAAGTTCGAGGTCTTGAATGCGAAACAGCGGCGAATAGGGGATGCCTGCCTCGCGGATGTTCTCCTCGCCGCCTTCGCCTCGATCGAGCACGACGACGAGGTGGATCACATGCAGGCCGGCGTCGCGCAGCACCTGCACCGAGCGCAAGGAGTCACCGCCCGTCGTGACGACGTCCTCGATCACCGTAACGCGCTCGCCCTCGACGACTCGGCCCTCGAGCTGCTTGGCGGTGCCGTAACCCTTGGGCTCCTTGCGCACAAGGACCAGCGGCAACCCGGTCTCCATCGATACTGCGCCACCCAGCAGCACCGCGCCAAGCTCCGGCGCGGCGAGGCGCTGCGTCTCGCGCGGCACGAGCTCCGCGAGGTGCGACCCGATTCGCTTCAGCAGGGACGGATCTGTCTCGAAGAGGAACTTGTCGAAGTAGCGATTCGAGCGGCGCCCCGAACGCAGCACGAAATCGCCTTTCAGATATGACGACGCGACCAGATCGCGGCCGAGCTCCCGCAATTCGGATGGCTCCGCCTTCACGGTCCTAATCTAGCCGAAGGATGTCTTCTCCTCTGATCGTGGGGCTGCTGCGCGTCGTCATCCACATGCCGGACAGCAATTCCCTCAAGTCGAAGCGACAGATCGTGAGCGGCCTCGTGCGGCGCCTGCGCCAGGAGTTCAAGGTTTCGGCCGCGGAGGTCGGGGAGCTGGACCGCTGGCAGCTGGCCGAGGTCGCGGTGGCGACGGTGAGCGGCGACAGCCGGCAGGTCGACAAGGTTCTGGCCGCCGCGCTCGCGTACATCGAGTCTCACAGCGACGGCTCGCGCATCACGGACGTCTCGACGGAGCTGGTCCCGCTGTGAAGACGGTCGACTCGTTGGTCGACGAGTTCGAGGCAACGCTGCCGTTCCAGCTCGACGGGTTTCAGCGCGAGGCGATCGAAAAGCTGGACCAAGGGACTGGTGGGGTGCTGGTCAGCGCACCGACGTCGAGCGGCAAGACGATCGTCGCCGAGTACGCCATCTTTCGCGCCCTGAAGGAAGGCGCGAAGGTCATCTACACGACGCCGCTCAAGGCGCTCAGCAACCAGAAATATCACGACTTCCTGCGCGTACACGGCGGAGCGTCAGTCGGCCTGGTGACGGGCGAGAACACGATCAACGACGACGCTCCCATCGTCGTGATGACGACGGAGATCTTGCGCAACCTCATCTATGAGGACCCCGCGCGCCTCGACCTGGTGCAGTACGTCGTGCTGGACGAGGTGCATTACATCGACGACTTTCCGCGTGGGTCGGTCTGGGAGGAGATCGTCATCCAGGCGCCGCGATCGATCAAGCTCGTCGGCCTCTCCGCGACGATCGGCAACTACCGGGAGATCGCCGACTGGATGGCTGAGAACCGCGGCGGCATGGAAACGGTCTTCCATGACGTGCGCCCGGTCGAGCTGAAGATGTGGCTCGCGATCAACAACCGCTTCCTGCCCCTTTTCAAAGGGGACGGCGGAATCGACCAGCGGACCTGGAGCAAGGCGGCGCAGGAAGAGGAGGCGTCGTATCGCGTCGGACATTTTCGCGGCCTGCCCTCCAACGACCTGCTGCACGTGATCCCGGAGCTGCGCAACCTCGACATGCTCCCCGCGATCTACTTCATCTTCTCGCGGCGCGGTTGTCGCGAGGCGCTGCAGCGGTGCTCCTATCACGAGATCGACCTCACGACCGCCGGCGAGAAGGAGGCGATCGACCGCGTCGCCGCCGAGCGGCTGCAAGGCCTGAAGGATCACGACGAAGAGGCGCTGTTCCGCCGCATGGTCGACGCGCGGCTGCTGCGCCGCGGTCTCGCCGAGCACCACGCGGGCCTCCTCCCGTACCACAAGGAGATGGTCGAGGAGCTGTTCCAGCGCGGCCTGATCAAGGTCGTGTTCGCAACCGAAACCCTGTCGCTCGGCATCAACATGCCGGCTCGCGGCGTCGTGGTCTCGTCCTTCACGAAGTTCGACGGAGTCAACTTCTCCACCCTCACGACCGGCGAGCTGACGCAGCTCATGGGCCGCGCCGGCCGGCGCGGCATCGACGTCATCGGCCACGGCGTGATCCTCAAGGAGTCGGACGTTGAGGTCGGCACCATCTACGAGGTCGCGATGGGACCGACTCTCGTCGTCGAGTCGAAGTTCCTGCCCAGCTACAACATGGCCCTCAACCTGCTCCGCGTGTATACGCCCGAGGAGGCTGAGGGCCTGATGCAGCGGTCTTTCGGCCAGTTCCAGAAGCGGCTCGCCGCGGCGCAGACGGACGAGCGGCTGATCAACGTGCGCGAGCGGCTGGAGGACATCAAGCGCATTTGGGACGACCCACAGGTGTCGATCGAGGACGTGGCGCAGTACTTCAAGCTCGAGGACCGGCGGCGCGCGATCCGGATCGAGCTCCGACGCCTCAGGCGCGAAGGCGGCGGGCAGAAGCGCGGGCGCCGCGGTCGCACGCGGGCCATGAGCCCCTCCAACCGCATCGTGCACCGGCTCGAGGTCGAGGCCAAGGGACTGCTCGAGCGACAGCACAAGCTCAAGGTCGTCCGCTCGCCGCGTTTCGGCGAGCTGCTCCAGAGGTACGGCGAGATCCGGTCGCTGCAGCAGGAGCTCGATCGCGGACAGCGCGAGGTGACGGGCCAGATGGACGAATACCCGCGCAAGCTGCGCCGTCTCTCGGGCATCCTCAGCGAGACGGGCTTCCTGCAGAAGAGCAAGCCGACCGACAAGGGCCTGTTCGCCGCGCGCGTCTACGGCGAGAACACGATCCTTGTCGCCGAGGCGGTTTGGCTCGGGTGGTTCGAAGGCCTGACGCCCGAGGAGCTGTGCGCGGTGATGGTCATGCTCGCCGCCGAAGACCGCGAGCGCCGCGGAGACCGCCAGGCTCACGGGCCGCGCCGGTACCCGACCCACGCGATCGCCCAGACCGCGCGATTGGTCCGCTCGCTCTACTTCCGCTTCGCGGACATGGAAAGGGAGCTCGACGAGCCGAACCTGCGCGCGCCGTCCCACGATTACATCGATTTCGCGTATCGGTGGTCTTCCGCCGAGGCCCTGGACACGATCCCCATGCCGCCCAACGTCGACATCGGCGACGCGATCAAGGCGATGAAAGCGCTGTACTCGCTGCTGCGTCAGCTGGAGTTTGCGCTGCGCCGGGCCAAGTCACCCCTCTTGGAGGTCACCGCAAAGGCGGTCGTTCTCATGGAACGGGATGTCATTAAGAGGACATACTGAGGAGTTATGAGGGAATACCCTGATGGTTTTCCCTCATCGCGCGTGCGGCTATGCCGCAGGCGCTGCTCCCATTCCGGTATACGGTTCGGACTTTCTAACTAGCCACTCGAACCAATGCTTGGGAGACGACTAAGGCATAGTCGCGGCCGGGATAAACCCGGCCGCCAATGCAATGCCGGCGAATTGAAGTCGGCTGGGTAGACTGGTCGGACGGTGGCTCGCAAGAGACGCATCCTGGTGACCGGTGTGGCGCGTTGGTGGGGTGCCCTGCTCGTGCAGCGACTCGTCGACGACCCCGACGTGGCCGAGGTGATCGGGATCGACATCCGCGAGCCTCGCTACGACCTCGGACGAGCCGACTACCTGAAGCTCGACATCCGGCACTCGCTCATCGGCAAGCTCGTGCGATCGGTCGGCATCGACACGGTCGTGCACACGCTGACCCGCATCGACTCCTTCGACATGGATCCTGCCCGCGCGCACGAGATGAACGTGATCGGCACGCTGAACCTGCTCGCCGGATGCGCGGGCGAGGGCAGCCCGGTCCGGCGTTTCATCCTGAAGTCGTCAGGCCACGTGTACGGGTCGCGCTTCGACCTGCCGACCGGACTGCGCGAGGATCACCGCCTCGACACCAACTCAGGGCACCAGTTCGTGCGCGACATCGTCGAGGTGGAGTCGTACGCTCACGACTTCTCGGTCCGCAATCCCAGCATCGCGATCCTTGCCCTGCGGTTCAGCAACAGCCTCAACCCGCAGGAGCCCCAGCCACTCGCGCGCTACCTCGACCTCGAGGTCGTGCCGACGGTGATGGGATATGACCCGGCGATCCAGCTCATCCACGTCGAGGACTGCGTCGAGGCGATGGTGCTCGCGACCAAGCGCGGCGCGGCCGGCGCCTACAACATCGCGGCGCCGGGGGCGGAGCCGCTCTCCAAGCTGCTCGACTCCGCGGGCAAGCTCCACGCCCCGCTGCTGCCGCCCCTTGGGCTTGGCCTGGCTGCGTTCGCGATCCGCCAGGCGGGAGTCGCGTTCCTCTCGCCGCAGCTGCTCGACCTACTGCGGTGGGGCCGAACGCTGTCGACCGCCAAGGCCGCTCGCGAGCTGGGCTTCAGGGCAGCCCGCGACACCCGCGCCGCGTTCGAGGACTTCATCCAGCAGCGACGCGTCCTGCGCTACGAGCCCGACCGCCACGCATACCAGTACGAGAAGGAGCTCGAGGATTTCATCCACACCCGCCAGCTCACCGCGGAGAATGGGGAGGCCGACGTCGACGGCGCGCTAGGCGAGCCCGCCGTGGCGGAGGCTAAACCTCGCCGCCACCCCCGTCGACCACAAGAACCTCACCGTTCACGTAGCTAGCGGCGTCGGAGACCAGGAACAGCACCGCCGCCGCCACCTCGTCCGGCACGCCGATCCGTCCCATCGGGTTCTGAGCCAGCACGCGGTCGAGGATCTCCGGGTTGCCCCATAGCCCCTCGGCAAACCTCGTCTTGATCAGGCCCGGCGCGACTGCGTTGACCCGGATCGAGCCGCCCAGCTCCCGAGCGAGCTGGCGGGTGAGCATGATCACGCCCGCCTTGGTGATGTTGTAGACGCCTAGGCCGATGCCGGGGCGCAGGCCTCCGATGCTCGCCACGTTGACGATGGCTCCGCCGTGCGTCTCCATATGCGCCTTGTAGACGAGGCGGGTGAGGACGAAGAGGCCGCGCAGGTTGACCTCGAAGGTCTTGTCCCACGCACTGAGCTCTGCCCCAAGGAGGGGCCCAAAGTAGGGGCTGGTCGCAGCGTTGTTGATCAGGATGTCGATGCGCGAGAAGCGCTCCATGACCTGCTGGACGAGGCGCTCGAGGTCCTCTGGGCGGCCGGCGTGGGCCGCGATGGCGGTGGCCCGCTCCGGGTAGAGGCCGTTGATGCGCTCCGCCTCTTGGTCCAGGTCCGACTGCTTGCGGCTGGAAAGAACGACCTGGGCGCCATGCTCGGCCAGGATCTCCGCGATCGCGCTGCCGATCCCGCGGCTGGCGCCAGTCACGAGGGCGATTCGCCCAGACAGGTCGAAACGGGAGGCTGCGGGCACGACTGATACGATAGCCCGCACTTAATTCAAATTTCGTCTAGGGGTTAGATGGCGATAACCGGCAAAGCCGCCGAGGACATCCTCGAACGTATCTTCCAGCCCACCACCAAACCCAGCGCCCGCGACCAGGCCGAAGAGACTCTCCGGCACCCCAAGCGCCTGGTCTACGTAGCCATGTCGAACAGGTCGTTCTACTGGCGGGCCCACATCCAGAAGTTCGTCCTCGACTCCGGGATGGTGCCCGTAAGCCCCTTCATGCTGTTCGACTACTACCTGATGCATACGGTCGACAAGGACGTCGTCCGCGAGGCGATGAACAACCTACTGTCCCGATCCGACGAGGTGTGGGTCTTCGGCCGCCTCTCCCTGGGCGTCAAGGTCCAGGTGGGGATCGCCAAGCGCCTCAACAAGCCCGTTCGGTACTTCGATATCAGCGACCTTCCGATCGCGGTGATGCCGATCTCTGAGGAGACCGCCCAGGAGGAGCTCCGGGACTAGAGGTCCGGCCGAAAAGCCGTCGACGGATCTTCGGCGGATCCTCTAGGCGCCGACCCTCCGGTGCCACTCATCGGGTCGCGCCAGCTCGCGCAGCGTAGGCATCGAGCCCGGGCCGTCCCACACCCGGTTCAAGACATTGATCCCGTGCTCGTCGAACACCGCCCGGCAGAACGCCTCACCGCGCTTGTACTGCTGAAGCTTCAGGTCGAGACCGGTCAGCTTCCAGACCAGGACCTCGAGCGGGCTCTTCCCCGAGCTGCGCTGGCGGTAGGCGGCTTCGAGGCGGTCGAATCCCGGCAGGATCTTGGCCCCGAGCTCGTTCATGACCAGGTTGCTGTAGCCCTCGACAACCGACATCATGCCCTGGACCTGGCGCATGACACGCCACTGCGCCGGCAGTACGCCCGCGAAGGCTGCGAACCGCGTGATTGCGGGGCCCTTCTTGGTGACCGTGTCCATCAGCACCCGCATCGACTCCTCCATGTGGGGACGGAGCCATGGATGCGCGGCGAACTGCCAGGCGTGGGTCATCTCATGGAGGATCAGCCAGCGGCGCAGATCCTCGGGCGGCAGCTCGGCCTGACGCTCCCACTCCTCGACGTTCGTCTCGACGAGGTAGAGCCCCTCCCCACCCATTGGCTCGGCGTTGAGCAGCTGGGGGTCGTACTGCCCGAGGACGCGGCGACCCATGAAGGCGAGCATGAAGCCGATGTAGCGGTTGACACCCGCACGTCCTGCCTCCGCGATGAGCGAATTCGGCATGCGGCCGGACTCCAGCACAGGGTCGACCACGCGGCGCAGTATGTCGAGGTTCAGGTCGAGCCACCCCTCGCGATCGAGGGCGTCGAACGCCGGCATGGATGCGCCCTTCGGAAGGGGCCCGACCAGCTTCAACAGAGGCTTCTCGAGCTTGGCCGCAAGCGCCCGGTAGCCGAGCGTCGCCGACGCAAGGCGGCCGCGCGGCTCGGTTGGAGCGTCGAGCCGGGCCCGCGCCGTGCGGCGCACCTCGTCCCAGTCGAGCAGCAGGGTGGTCCCACCCCGCGGCCGGACCGCCTCGGCCACGGCCGCGGTGGCGAGCCCGAACAGGATTCCGTAGACGGCGGTACGGCCCGCGGATCGCCTCATCGCACCTTCAGGGTACGAGCGTCGAGGCCTCGAACTGGCACGCGGCCACGGACCGGACGGCGAAAGGTCGGTCGGAAAAAAGACTTAGTAGATGTAGGGCCAGTGGCGGTTTCGCTTAAAGACGACCTTGCAGCCGTCGCAGCGAAACACGATCTGGACGTGCCTCCGCCCGATCGCCTGGGCGTCTCGGCCGCAGACGGGGCAGGAGGCGGTCTCTTCCATGTACATCGCCGGGATCGGGTCGACCTTGATTTCTAGACGCCTTCTCTTCTTTGACATTTACCTCTTTGTTGCCTTTCCCTCAAACCAGGTTTTTGCTTAGACGTCGAGCTGCGTTACATCCAGGTTCTTCAGGTCTTCCGGGGGTTCTACGCCTGCGCGCTGCAACCGCTTGAGCAGCGCGAGGATGTAGCGAACGCCAGCGAGATTGACGTGGTGCTCCCTTGTCAGCGTCTGAATGGCCTGGAGTTTCATCACGTCTCGGCGCGAATAGCGCCTGCGATTGGTAACGGTGCGCTTGGGCGAAATCATGCTCAAGTGCTCGTACATCATCAAAGTGCGCGGATGCACCTCGAGGATCTCCGAAGCAACGCTGAGCGTGAAAATGGGCTTGTCGAGATCGCTTGAGGCGTCCTGATTGGCCGCGACTCCGGTCGCGACGAGTTCGCGTGACTTGACCTTCATAAGCTTCTGGGGCGGGCGGGTTGTGTGGTTTAAGCGATTGAGAGCCTAACTTTGGGTGACAGGGGCGGTTGCAGGTTCGGTGCAATTCTGAAAGGGGAAAATGGGACACGCAAAGTATTTTTGTTAAGGAGTGCAGTCATATCGCCTAACAAGAGGCCGGTAGGCAGGCTTTTGTAGCCTCGGGCTCCTGCTTTAAGTTATCGGCCGTGCACGCACTCCTCAGCCTGCTGCTGGTCAGCGTCTCCGTTGGACTGAGCAACTTCGCCGGAGCGATCGGGATCGGCCTCAGCGGGATCAACGTCCGGACGCGCGTGCGGGTAGGCATCGCCTTCGGCTTCTTCGAGGCCCTGATGCCGATCGTCGGGCTGCTGCTCGGCGAGGCCGTCGCCGGCTTCTTCGGTCACTACGGCAAGTACGTAGGGGGCGCAATCCTGATCCTGACGGGCGTTTACACGATCATCCAGGCCCGGATGACGGCGGTGGAGGTCGGGACGCGCATGCCGCGGAGCCTCCGGCTGCAGAGCCTGGTCGTGACGGCCCTGGCGTTGAGCATCGACAACCTCGCGGTCGGCTTCGCCCTGGCCGTCTATCAGATCGACGTCTGGCTGGCCGGCCTCACGTTCGGCGTCGTCAGCGTCCTAATGGCCCTGATCGGCCTCGAGGTCGGCCACCGTCTCGGCAAGCGGGCTGAAGCCTGGAGCGAGGAGATCGGAGGGGCCGTGCTCATCCTGGTCGGCGTCGCCATCGCGGTCGGAGTTCTAGGCTAAGCCCGTGCTCGACAAACCCGATTTGGAGCAGGTTCTCCTCGACGCTGACAGCCACATCGCGACGGTGACGCTGAATCGCCCGGAGCAGCGCAATCCGCTCTCCGCGACCATGCTGCGCGACCTCACCTCCGCGTTTCGCTGGTGCCGCGACGAGCCGGAGGTCCGGGTTGTCGTGCTGACCGGGGCCGGCCGCGTATTCTGCGCGGGCGCCGACCTCACGAGCTTCGACGGCGAGATGACAGGCCTCGAGAAATACCGAAGCCGAGACCTGTTCGTCGACCTCTTCATCCTCATGGCGGAGCTCGGCAAGCCGATCGTCGGCCGCGTCAACGGCCACGCGCTCGCCGGCGGTCTCGGCCTCGCGTGCTCGTGCGACATGCTGGTCGCGGTCGACACCGCCACCTTCGGCACGCCCGAGATCAACGTCGGGATCTGGCCGATGATGATCCAGGCGATCCTCTCGCGAAACATCCCGCGCAAGGTGCTGCTCGAGATGGAGATGCTGGGCGGGCGCTGGACGGCGACGCAGCTGCAGGCCGTCGGCGTCGTCAACCGGGTCGTGCCGCATGAGCAGCTTGATCCGACGGTCGGCGAGATCGCGCAGCAGCTCGCGAAGAAGTCGCCGGTCGCGATGCGCCTCGGGCGTGACTCGTTCTACCGGCAGGAGGACATGGACTTCCGCGCTGCCCTCCACTATCTCCACGGCCAGTTCCTGCTCGTCTCGCAAACCGAGGATTCGCGCGAAGGCATCAAGGCCTTCTTCGAGAAGCGCGAGCCCGACTTCAAGGGAAGGTAATGGCCGGTTCGCGTCATCGCGAGCTTCGCGACAAGGCGCTCAAGGGCGGGACGCGCTACCTGCCGAAACTGCGCGAGCAGCACAAGCTGACCGCGCGCGAACGCCTCGACCTGCTGCTGGACAAAAGCTCCTTCATCGAGGACGGCCTCTTCGCCAACGTTCTCGCGGAGGAGCTGCCGGCGGACGGAGTCGTCACCGGGCTCGGCACCATCGACGGCCGCCAGGTCGCGGTGATGGCCAACGACCCGACCGTGAAGGCCGGCAGCTGGGGCGCGCGCACGGTGGAAAAGATCGTCCGCATCCAGGAGACCGCGGCGCGCATTCGGGTGCCGCTCTTCTACCTCGTCGACTCGGCCGGGGCACGGATCACGGACCAGATCGACATGTTTCCGGGCCGGCGGCACGCGGGCCGCATCTTCTACAACGAGGTCCAGCTCTCGGGCGTGGTGCCGCAGATCTGCATGTTGTTCGGGCCGTCGGCGGCGGGCGGGGCGTACATCCCGGCCTTCTGCGACGTCGTCATCATGGTCGAGGGCAACGCGTCGATGTACCTCGGCTCGCCGCGAATGGTCGAGGTCGTGGTCGGCGAGAAGGTCTCGCTCGAGGAGCTCGGCGGCGCTCGGATGCACGCCACCGAAAGCGGTCTGGGAGACGCTCTGGTGGCGGACGACAAGGAGGCGATCGAGTTCGCCCGCGCTTACTTCCGCTATATGCCGCAGCGTTCGGGCGAGAAGCCCGCGACGTGCGAGTCGAAGCCGGCGCGCGCCGCCGGCAAGCCGATCGGCGACCTGATTCCGGACGAGCCCAACCGCGGCTATGACATGCGCAAGCTCGTCGAGGCCATCATCGACGAGGGCAGCTGGCTGGAGATCAAGAAGCTGTTTGCCAAGGAGCTGCTCACAGGATTCGCGCGGCTCGACGGCCGCGCGGTCGGCATTGTCGCCAACCAGCCGATGCAGAAGGGCGGCGTGTTGTTCAACGACTCATCCGACAAGGCGGCTCGATTCATCTGGCTGTGCGACGCGTTCGAGATCCCGCTTCTCTTCCTCGCCGACGTGCCTGGTTTCATGATCGGCACCGACGTCGAGCGCCGAGGCATCATCCGCCACGGGGCGAAGATGATCAGCGCGGTCTCCGAGGCGACGGTGCCGAAGATCTCGGTGATCGTCCGCAAGGCGTATGGCGCGGGTCTGTACGCGATGGCCGGGCCGGCATTCGACTCGGATTGCGTCATCGCTTTGCCCTCAGCACAGATCGCCGTCATGGGCCCCGAGCCCGCGATCAACGCCGTGTTCTTCAACAAGCTCGCCGAGCTGCCGGAAGAGCAGCGCGCGGCTCGCCGCAAAGAGCTGGAGGACGAATACCGGCAGGACGTCGACCTCTACAAGCTTGCGGCGAACCTGATCGTGGATGACGTCGTCGAGCCCGACCACCTGCGCGAGACGCTGATCGCTCGGTTTCGCGCCTACGCAACGCGCGTAGCCACGCGCCCCGACCGCAAGCACGGGGTGTTCCCGGTCTAGAGCACCTTCGAGGCGACGAGCCCGAGGCCGAGGAGCAGGACGCCCCACGAGAACGCCTTGAGCGCAAGCTCGAGCGGGCTGAGCAGGGTAGCTCCGTTGAGGTTCGTCTCCGATCCATCGGCCATGGTCATCGTGCCGCTCACCGAACGCGCTCGCCTGCGCACCAGCCTGGCCGGCGTGCTCAGGGCCCGCTGGCCATAGGACAGCGCATACGCGGCGGCGGCCGCCGCCAACGCGCCGAGGGTCAACCGTCCGGCTTGCGCGAAGAAGGCCGTGAGAACGGGAAAGGCGCCCCACGACAGGGCGAACCAGAAGTCGCTGTGCAGCCTTCCTCCCATGAGCTCGAGGTTATAGGCGAAGACGAACAGGACTCCCGCGGCGATGAATGGCACCAGGCCGGGACCGACCACCGTCACACCCGCAATCCCGATCACCACGGCGCCCGCGAGACCGACGCCGGCGGCGGTCCACAGCGCCCACGCCGGCAGCTCCGTCTGGAGTGGCCGGCCGCGCAGCTCGTCGAGGGCGTGGGCCGAGATGCCGACGGCCAGAAAGAAGGCGAGCAGCGTGGCTCCCAACCGCAAGAAACTCAGCCGTGGCGCCAGGCTCGCGCCGATCAGGACGTAGGACAGATGCCACGCGGTGTAAGGCGGATGCAAGACGGCCAAGACATCGCGGCGCCAGCCCCGCGCGCTCCGGGTGTAGTAGGCCGGCGCGAGGACCTCAGGTGGCATGGTGTTTCTGGCCCCACATGACGAGCCCGCCGCCCAGGCTGGCGACGTGATGCTCCACGTCGACCATCCCGGCCTGGCGCCATGCCTCATACATGCGGTACATCGGCCAGTTACGGTGGAAGCCTTCGATGCTCGGGCCGAGGAACCGGCCTGCCTTCCACCACGCGCGTCCTCCCAGCAGATAGCCGCCGGAGGGCATGAGGACTCGCGTGTAGAGCTCCCAGCTCAGGTGCCAGAGGGGGTTCGGCGGGACGAAAAAATCGAGGCTTGCCATACCGCCGCCCGGACGCAGCACACGTCCCATCTCGGCGAGGGTCGCTTCCGGGTCCGCGACGTAGCGCAGCAGGTACGTGAAGCTGACGGCGTCAAACGACCCGGCAGGAAACGGCAGCTGCTCGGCTCGCGCCTCCTGTAGGTGGATCCTCTGGTCGAGCCCGGCCGCGTAGACGCGGGTCCGGCCCCGCTCGAGCATCGGCTCGCTGATGTCGACGCCGACGATCTCGGCGTCGGTCGCTCTGGCGAGTGCGATCGCCACGGCAGCGGTGCCGGTCGCCACGTCGAGGATGCGCCGCGGCCGGACGTGTGCAATGTGCCGCACCAGCTCCTGACGCCACTTTGCGTTCTGGCCCAGCGAGAGGACCTCGGTCAGCCTGTCGTAGCGCGCGGGCAGATCTTCGAAGAGGTCCGCCGCGAACGCGTTTTCCGGGGTCGCGGACGGCGGGCTCATCTCTCCCATGGGCGCGCTCAGCGTACGGCTAGTTCGGTTTGCTCGGACGCTTCGATTCGCGCTTGGGAGCGTAGTACCCGCCTTCGTCCAGCTCACGCAGCATCGCGTCCGCGTGCTTCCAGATTTCGCTCCTCAACTTGCCGAACCGCTTCTGGGCGCGGGCATCCTCGAGGAGGATGTCGTTGATGCTGCCGGCGCCGCCGTACGCGCTCAGCAGGTGCTGCAGCGCGCGCGTCTTGCCATCCGCGATCTTCGCCCGGTCGCCCTCGAGCCAATCGACGAAAAGGGTCTCGTTCGCGCCACGCAGCATGACCACACACTCCTCGATTGCCTTGTTGAGGGCTTGATGGTGGGCCTCGAAGTCATCAGCCAACTCGAGGCAGCTACGCGCTAAACGAAGAGCGGCTCGGCGTGCGAGCGCTCCAAGAGCGCTTCCATCGCTTTGTCATCGGGAGGTTCGTGGAAGCGCTTGGCGGCGTCGAGGACCAGCGGGAGCAGGTCGACGTCGCCGACGCTGTTGAGGAAGATGCCATTGCGTCCCATCGCCCACCACACCGCGAGGTCGATGTCGTCGGGCTCCTCGAGCGGCTGGTACCACGTGGTGCGCGTGTGGTCGCGCTCCATCCACGGCCGGTGGGCGATGGACTTGATGGTCTGAACCGCGACGTTGCGCTCGTGGCACGTGTCGGCGAGCGCGTTGAAGTTCTCGCGGTAGTAGGCGTTCTGCATCGTCATGAAGTTGTACGGCAGGAGCACGGAGTCGAAGTCGAACCGGTCGAGACTGCGCCGATGGGTCGCCGCGATCTGCGCGCCGTGGCCGGTCACGCCGATCCATTTGAGCAGGCCTTCCTCGCGCGCGAGCAGGGCGGCGTCGAGCGCCCCTCCGGGGCTGAGCGCCTGGTCCCACTCGATCGGGTCCGCGAGGGCGTGGATCTGCCACAGGTCGACGTGGTCGACGTCGAGCCGATCGAGTGACCGCTGGATCTCCTCTCGCGCGCCCTTCTCATCACGCTTGTCACCCTTCGTGGCGAGGAAGAAACGCCCCGGCTCTCGCTTGAGCCAGGGTGCGATGCGAAGCTCCGAGTCGCCGTATCCGGAAGCGGTGTCGATGTGGTTGACGCCGTACTTGAGCAGGACGTCCAGGGTCTGGTCAGCGACGCGTTGCGAGACGCTGCCAAGGGAGGCGGCGCCGAAGATGACCTTTGTGCTCTTGTGGCCGGTGCGGCCGAATTCCGCCTTGGGGATCACTTACCCAAAGTTAGCACCGCAGAGCACGCCGGGCGCGATGCGGTATGGTGAGGCGTCAATTCAACTCAAACCAGGAGGCGCCAATGGAGTTTTTCAACCTGAAGACCAAGCGGAAAGTCGAGATTCCGGACAGCGAGCTCAAGAAGAAGCGCAGCGTGCGCACGACGAGCGGCGGCAAGCGCCAGGAGCGGTATGCCGCGATCGCCGAGGTGCATGAGGGCGGCAAGCCGCTGCAGCTGTACAAGTTCATCAACAAGGAGACCTTCGACAGCCTGGACGTGCCCGAGCTCAAGTAGCCGCCTGGCTCGGCCATGCGCCGGGTTCTGATCACCGGAATGTCCGGCTCAGGAAAGTCTTCGGTTATCGAAGCGCTCTCAGCGCGTGGCTACAAGGCGATCGACACCGATTGGAACCCGGACTGGGAGGTCCCGCCGGTTCGCGGAGGCCCTGACGCCGACGGGCCCGGCTGGGTTTGGCGCGAAGACCAGATCGGCGAGCTGCTGGCGACCGAGGACGGTGACGTCCTGTTCGTCAGCGCATGCGTTCCGAATCAGTCCAAGTTCTACGCGCGGTTCGATCACGTCGTCCTGTTGAGCGTCGCTCCCGAGCTGACGCTTGAAAGGCTGATGAGCAGGACCACCAATCCGTACGGCAAAGCCGTCGAGGATGTGGCCGAGGTACTGCGCTTCAAGTCCACGGTTGAACCGACGTTGCGGAGCGGCGCGACGGAGGAGATCGACACAAGCATCCCCCTCGATGAGGTCGTGGCGAAAATCCTGGAGATCGCAGGGTGCTGAGGCATCGATAACCGAAGTGCTGGCCTCGCGTTAGAAGTTGCTGTGATGCGCACGGCTATTGGGCCACTCCGAAGGGTGGTGGTTGCGGCAAGCGTGCTGGGGCTGCCCATCGCACCGCTCACGGCGACAAGCTGCAGCGCCCCGGCTGTCGTCGCAGACATTACCGAGTACCCGCTTCCGGCGGCCGACAGCCTTCCGGAGGCCATGGCGGCCGGGCCGGATGGAAGACTCTGGTTCACAGAGGGCGCCAACAGGGTGGCCAGCGTGAGCACGTCGGGCGCCGTCACCGGGTACGACGTGCCTACCTCCGCCAGTCGCATGCGCGACATCGCGGCGGGGCCGGACGGAAACCTCTGGTTCACCGAGGCCGCGAACAACGACATGAAGGTGGCCAAGGTCACGACGTCGGGCGTCTTCACCGAGTACCCCCTGCCCATGGTCAACAGCCTCCCGTCCAGCATCTCCGCTGGGCCGGACGGCAACATCTGGTTCACCGAGACACAGGCAAACAGAGTGGCCAAGATGACCACTTCGGGCGTCCTCACCGAGTATCTGATGCCCAGCTTCGACAGCTGGCCGGTCGACATCGTTGCGGGCCCCGACGGTAACCTTTGGGTCACCGAGGTCAACGCGAAAAAGGTGGCCAAGGTGACCACATCGGGCGCCTTCACCGAGTACATGGTTCCAGGCGGCGCTGCGGGCTTGCTCGCAGTAGGGCGGGACGGAAACCTCTGGTTCACGATGGGGGCCGCCAACAAAGTCGGGAGGGTGTCCACCTCAGGCCTTTTCACCGAGTACCCGGTCCCCACCCCCGGCAGCGTGCCGAATGACATCGCGGTCGACCGAGATGGAAACGCCTGGTTCATCGAAGCCGACGCGAACAAGGTGGCCAG
>DATNMQ010000179.1:0-28648 GCA_035602465.1 Candidatus Sulfotelmatobacter sp.
ATCAGAACTGTCTCCTTGTCGAAAAACCGATGGGGCCTTTGGGTTTCGGGGGCGGATTCGCCATCGCCAGGTAGGCGCTGAAGTCGGCCACGCTGCGCAGCGCCTCCAGCGGAAGGCCGGCCGTAGCCAGGCGGAGCTTCAGGGGCGGGTCGTCCGGCCAGGTCTGCTGCTCCGCCTCCGTGCCGAGCAGCCGCGCGAGGTCGGCGTAGACCTGGGCCGGTCGCATCCCAAGCGCGTGGGTCACGGCAAGCAGCCGCTCGGTGGAGATCTCTTTGCGCCCTCGTTCGACCTCGGAGAGGTGGGCCGGCGAGAGGCCCGCCTCTGTCGCGACCTCGGTCAGCGTGCGTCGCGCGGCCTCGCGCCTCGTGCGCAGCACGGAACCAAGGGCTGCCCGAATGGTCGCGGCGGTTTCGCTCTGAGCGAAAGGCATCTGTCCAGGGCAAATACTACGCCGGTGAGTCTTTGAGGTTGAGCGGGTCGAGAAGCTCCTGCTTCGGGCGCTCGATCTTTTGCCTCGACCGCATGATCTCGATCAGCTTCTTGCGGCCTTTCGGCGGGCCGATCATGATCGCGCCGACCAGCCTGTCGTCCTTGAAGAACAGCTTGCGGTAGAACTTCTCCTCCAAGCTGAACGTCCGGACCGACTCGAGGCCGGGCTGCACGTCCGGGGTCACGCCCATCACGGCGAGCGTCGAGCCGAACATCGTGGTCGTGTAGGTCGGCACGTCGAAGAAGTCCTCGTCCGCCCCCGCCATGTTTCGCGCCGCCACCTTTCCGTGCGCTTCCGCGTTGTCCCACGTCCCCATCTGGTTGTGACGTTCGACCATCAGGTCGTAGAAGACGGCGATGTCGCCTGCGGCGTACGCGTCCGGCGCCGAGGTGCGCAGCTTCGAGTCGGTGACGATCCCGCTCTTCAGCTCGACTCCTTCGCGCACCGGCTCGGTGTAATAGTCGAGGCCGACGCCATACGTGAGGACGTCGAACTCCACGGTGTGGCCGTTGACCGTCTGCGCGATGCAGCGGCCGTTATGGCGGCTGAACTTCTGCACCTCGTCCGACGTTATGAACTGGACGCCCTGCGCCTCGCCGAGCTGGCGGCAGAGCTGCCCCCCTTCCTCGTCGAGCACGTACCGCAGAAACCACGGGCCGCGCATGATCCAGGTGACGTTCGCCTTCTTGCGGAAGCTCACGCCCTCGGCGAGCTCGTAACCGATGAAGCTGCCGCCCATGACCAGCACCCGCTCGGAGGTGTCAGCCTTTTCGATGATCGCGTCCGTGTCGTCCAGCGTTTGAAAACCCAGGCACGACTGGACCTCGTCTGAGCCCGGCCATGGTGGCGGCTTGGGCCGGCCGCCGGTCGCGATGAGGATCGCGTCGTACTTGAACTGCTGCCCGCGGTTCGTGTGCACGACCTTGTCCCGCAGGTCGATGTCGGTCGCCCACGTTTCGAAGTGGATCTCGAGGTTCTGTTTCGCGTAGTCCTCGACCGTTCGCATGAAGACCTTCTCGCGACGCACCTGGCCGCGGAGGTAACGCGGCAGCGCGACGCGGTTGTAGAGCGGATGCCGCTCGGCCGCGATGATCACGATCGCAGCGTCGGGATCAGCCTTGCGCAGGTCTTCCGCGCAGGTCTGCCCCGCGATGCCGTTGCCGAGAACTACGTAACGACGACTCAAGCGTTCAGAGTTTCAGCGCGTACATGTATGCATTGGCTTCGACATCGTCGAAATCGTAGCCGCTGGCGTGCATGTCCTCTTCGGCGGGGTGTCCAGGCGGGAGATTGACCGTCACGTGCTCCGACCCGTCGGCGTCCGCCTCGAATCGCAGCGCCAGGAGCAGCTCGCGCAGCGGAGCGCCGCGACCGGCGACGAGCGAAACGGCGAGGTTACGCGCCCACGGCTGGCGCATGGCGGCCAGCGCGCGCCCGCTCGGTCCAAGCCGGAGCAGCCCGTTTCCGGCGAGACGCCCGAGCTCATCCGCATCCAGGTCGCGGGCGCCATTGAGGTCGGGGTTGACCCCGGCGTAGAGCTCGATGCCCGGGCTCTGCGCGATGGACGGCCAGAGCCGCTTCGCCTCCGGCGCGTCCGGCATGCGGGCCGGCTCGCCCCCCTCGACGCGCTTGCCGCGCCACCAGCGCAGCTCGACGAGCCGGTTGAAGCCAGAGGATTCGAAGAGCTTGATCGCGGGAAGGTCGCGAGTTGCCAGCCGCATCTCGCGGAAGCCTTGCTCGCGCACCTCATCGATCGCCGAGGCCAGCATGGCGCGCGCGATTCCCCGCCGGTGATGCGTGCTTGCGACGCGCAAGCCTTCGTACCAGACGAGGCCCGGAGCGTAGGGCCGCATGCGCTGCACGCCGACCACGACGCCGTCCACCTCGGCCGCCTGGAACGACGCGCCGGCGTCGCCGACCCAGTGCTCGAACGCGCGGGGCAAGTAGTCTCGCCCGCCCCAAACGTCGCGGGTGATCTCCATCACCCGGTCGCGGTCGGCCGGCCTGACCGGCCGCAGGGTCAGCTGTTCGGTTTCCAATGCGCCACCCCGGTCAGCACGATGCCACCGTCGTAGACGAGGTCGTCGCCTTCTCGGCGCAGGAGCTCTTCGAGCTCCGCCCGTCCCTTCGCCTCATCCCAGCCTTCGCCGACCAGCGCGCGCACGTCGATGACCGCTTCCTCGATGTCGGAATAATGGGTCGTCATCGGGTAGCGGAGAAAGCGCACGTCCGGGGCAATGCCCATCTCGAGCAGGACCATGAACAGCTCGCTGAATCGCGGCAGGCGCGGGCCCTCGTCGCCCAGCAGGCGCTTGCGGACCACCGCCGCGGGGTGCGGCAGCTCGCTCTCCCGCATCATCACGAAGACGCGCTCGCGGGCCGCGTCGTTCATCTTCTCGATGAACGACACCGGCTCGGCCACGCCGTACAGGACGTGGCTGCAGATGACGAAGTCTGCGGGGGCCACCGCCGCGTCCTCCCAGGTGCTCGCGATCACGGTCATGTTGTCGCGCGGCGCGATTTGCGCGCGCATGCCCTGCGAGGGCTCAACCGCGGTGACCCACTCGAGGCGACCGGCAAGCGGCCCGGCGTGCCGGCCGGCGCCGGCGCCGACGTCGATCAGCGTCTTGCTCGGCGACAGGTAGGGCTCGATGACCTGCAGAAATTCGTCGGCGCGCGCCTGGGTCGATCGGGCGAAGCTGCGAGCGCGCCGGTCCCAGTAGCCGGGGTCCGCGTGGCCGGCGGCGAGGGTGGCGCGGTCGGCCACGACGCGCTTCCACCGCTCAGTCCAGTTGATCTCGGCCATGCACCAACCAGCGTAGGTAGCGACGGGCGTCCGCGTTTTGCAGGCGGTTTTTAACAGACCTGGGGAGAAACGGGGGACAAGTGCTCGACTGGGCCTCCACATGCTGTGCAGAGCGAGGCGATCGGCACAAGATATGGACTCTTTCGCTTGCTCTTAACTTCTGCGCTTGCCCCTCACCCTGACCCTCTCCCCTGAAGGGGAGATGGAATAAGTCGGGAGGATGAAGTCGGGGAGAATACGTTCGGTGGCTACCTCCGAGTTCAATCCGGGCGATGCCTCGTTGCTGTCCCGCTACTTCACCAACCTGGACCGGCCGGTCTTTGCCCTCCGCAACCTCCCCGAGGTCGTGAAGGGCGCTCTCTTCTCGCGCTACTCGAGGACCGAGAAGAGCCTGCGCAGGGTCCTGCTCGACGAGTTCATCAACGAGCCCGAGTCGGGCTTCGACCGCCTGGCCGGTACGCCGCCCGTCGACGACGACATGATCGCGGTGCGCCGCGCCGAGGAGTTCTACGAGCGCGTGCTGGTGGGGTATGGCGACGACTCGGTGGCCGAGCTGGCCGGGGCGCACGTAGCGGTGGAGCAGGCCTCAACCCTTGCCGCGAAAGCGCTGGAGGACAGCCGGATCGGGATCTCGCCGCTCGAGAAGTCGACTCGCTACGTGCGCTTCGATCGGCGCGGCTACGACGGCCGGTTTCTCTACCACCGCGGACCAGAGCTCTCGCACCCTGGGTATGAGCGAGCCGCGGACGCCCTGTTCGAAACCTACAGCCGCCTCATCGAACCCGCGACCCAGAAGATCCGCGAGAAGTTCCCTCAGGATGAGGGCGAGACAGACCGCGCCTGGAAGGCCTCGACCAGGGCCAAGGCGTTGGACCTGCTCCGCGGCCTGCTGCCGGCGGGGGCGCTCACCAACATCGGGCTGTTCGGCAACGGGCGGGCGTTCGAGTACCTGATCACCAAGATGGCGGCGCACGAGCTGCCGGAGTGCCAGCGCATCGGTACCGACCTTCACCGCGAGCTGTCCATGGTCATCCCATCGTTCGTGCGACGGGCCTTGGACGAGAAGTACGGACGGCCCGGCGCGGAGCGCCTTGAGCGGATTCGCATCGAGACCTCCCGGCTTGCCCGTCGGGGAGCGCCCGGCCCCATGGCGCCGAGCGTCCGGCTCGTCGACTTCGACAAGGACGCCGAGCGGAAGGTGGTTGCGGCTGCGCTCTTTC
This sequence comes from Candidatus Sulfotelmatobacter sp., assembly GCA_035602465.1. GTDB lineage: Bacteria > Chloroflexota > Dormibacteria > Dormibacterales > Dormibacteraceae > 40CM-4-65-16. The sequence continues at coordinate 4,517 of DATNMQ010000179.1, forward strand.
CATACTCGGACGCGCCACTGGAAGACCAGGTCGGGGATACGTCCAAAGTCCTGGACGCCCTGATGGCCGGCCGCGCCAATCGACGCCAGCGAGTGCCGCGGGCGCTCGAGCATGCGGAATACACGTTTGAGCTCGTGGCCAACTTCGCCGCCTACCGAGACCTCCACCGCCACCGGATGCTGACCCAGGACCGCCAGCATCTCGGGACCGCGCTCGGCTACGACTCGCCGCCCGGCCTCGACGAGCTTGGTATGTCGGACGATTTCTCGGCTGCGATCGCCGCCGCGGCTGAGAGTCACCAGTCGCTCGAGCGCGACCTGGGCCCGGCCCTGGCGCAGTACATTGTTCCGCTGGCGTTCCACGTCCGGTGGTACTTCCGCGCCAACCTCCGCGAGATCTACCACCTGTGCGAGCTCCGGACCACGCCGCAAGGCCACCCTGACTACCGCTGGATCGCCCAGGAGATGTTCCGCCGGGTGTCGGAGGTGCACCCGCGACTGGCGAGCTACGCCAGCTTCGTCGACATGGGCGCCGGCGACGAGCTGGAGCGCCGCCAGTCGGAGCGAAAAATCGACGCGAAACTTGACGCTCTCGACCGTCGCGTGCGCTAGCATCACGGTTCGAGGAAGAGGGTGGATTTAACTCCGCGCGGGCCTGAACGTCGAGCCTGGGACAGGCGCTCCGGCGCCGATCGCAGGTTTGGCGAGCGGCGCGACCCGGCCAGAGCCTCCGCCAACCGGCGGGTCTTTCCCTTCGACCGTCGCGTCGCCGAGCGCCGGTTCCTCGAGCGCCGCACCGACTGGCCGGACGAAGCCCAGGCTTACTGAGTCAGGCCGCGGCTCGACCGGCTCTGATCGTCCACGGCGGCGCCGGGTCCGTCCCCGAAGCTGAGCGCGCGCTTCGCCAGGCCGCCGTCGAGCGCGCCCGCGACGCCGGCTGGGCCGCGATCGCGAGCGGCGCCCTTGCCGCGGCCGTTGCCGCGGTGCGACACATGGAGGACGAGCCCCTGCTCAACGCCGGCATCGGTGCCTGCCTGAACAGCGACGGCGAGGTCGAGCTTGACGCGGGGGTCATGGAGGGCGCAGAGCTCCGGGCCGGCGGGGTGGCCGGCTTGCGGGACGTCCGCCATCCGATCGACCTGGCCCTCGCCGTCATGCGCGATGGCAGGCACGTCCTCGTCGCCGACGGCGGGGCGTCGCGCTTTGCGCGCGATCATGGAGTCGAGATGTGCGATCCGTCGATCTTCATCACCGACCGCAAGCGCCAGGAGCTGATGCAGGGCGCCGACACGGTTGGGGCGGTGGCTCGAGATGCGGAGGGACGCCTTGCCGTCGCCGTCTCCACCGGCGGTATCAACGGCAAGCTGCCCGGGCGCATCGGCGACTCGCCAATTCCCGGCGCGGGCTTCTACGCCGACGACCGGTTTGGCGCCGTGTGCGGCACAGGCCAGGGCGAGGCGTTCATCCGGCTCGGCCTTGCCCGCGTTGTGGTCATCGAGCTCCAGCACGGGATGGAGCCGGCATCCGTGGCGGAGGGAGCGATCGACTATCTCGGCAAGGCACTCCACGCCTCGGGCGGCGTGATCCTCATCGGGCGCGAAGGCTCGCCCCACGCCGCGTTCAACACCTCGGCCATGCCCTGTGCGGTGGCCGAGTGACGGATTCGGGCAATTCCGGCGAGCTGATCGCACTGGCTCTCAAACGAGCCGGTGTGAGTCATCTCTTCACCCTGAACGGCGCTCATATCTGGGCCATGCTCATGGGCGCGGAGGAGCACGGCATCCGGATCATCGACTTCCGGCACGAACAGTCCGCCGCCTTCGCGGCCGAGGGGTGGGCGAAGGTCACGCGCGAGTGCGGCGTCGCGGCAGTCACGGCGGGGCCGGGCGTGACGAACTCCACATCCGCCATCGCTCAGGCGAACGCCAACGACACACCGATCTTCGTCATCGGCGGTCGCGCGCCGGCTGCGCGCTGGGGCATGGGCTCGCTCCAGGAGATGGACCACGTCGAGCTGGTCCGCAGCGTGACCCGAAAAGCGCTCACGCTCGAATCGGCCGAGGACGCCTACCGGACGGCGGCAGAGTGCATGCGTACCGCGGTCAGCCGGCGGACCGGACCGGTCTTCATGGATGTCCCGATCGACGTCTTCTTCGGCGCCGCGGACCTGCCCGAGGCGACGGAGCACCTGACGCCAGACGCCGGGGCGTCGCCCGACCCGACGCTCATCGACCGGGCGGCGCGAGCGATCCGCGAGGCGGAGCGGCCGGCGGTCATCGCCGGTGGCAACGTGTGGTGGGCGCACGCGGAGCATGAGCTGCGCGCGCTGGTCGAGGCCGCGCACCTGCCCCTCACGGTCAACGGGATGGCGCGGGGCATGCTGCCCGCCGGACATCCGCTGTTCGTCAACCGCGGGCGCCGCGTGGCGCTGAGCGACGCGGACCTCGTGATCGCGGTCGGCGTGCCGCTGGACTTCCGGCTCAACTGGGGCCAGCCGCCCGTCTTCGCCGAGGACGCGCGCCTGATCTACCTCGACGTCGACGACTACCGCAAGCACCGGGCGCCGGAGGTCGCGATCTACGGCGACCTGAAGGCTGCGCTGGGTGCCTTGGCGTCGGCCGTCCACGGCGTCCCGCCGCGGACTGCCTGGCTGGAGGCCGTCACAGAGGCGGAAGCCAATGTCCGTCGTGGCGAGCGCGTGATGACGGACTCGGACTCGTCGCCGGTGCATCCGGCCAGGCTGATCACGGAGGTCGACCGCTTCATCGACCGGGACGCGATCGTCGTCGGCGACGGCGGGGATTTCATCTCGTTCGCCGGGCGGCTGATCGAGCGGCCGGAGCCGGGCCTGTGGCTCGACCCAGGTCCGTTCGGGTGCCTCGGTTCCGGGCCCGGATACGCCATCGCGGCGCAGCTGGCGCGTCCCGACCGGCAGGTGGTCCTCCTCAGTGGCGACGGCGCGTTCGGTTTTTCGGCGATGGAGTTCGACACGATGGTTCGCCACCGCATCCCGGTCGTCTGCGTGGTCGGCAACAACGGCATCTGGGCGCTCGAAAAGCACCCGATGCAGAACATGCTCGGGGCCAGCATCGCGGCCGACCTCGGCCAGAAGACCCGCTACGACAGGATGGTCCAGGCGCTGGGCGGCTACGGTGAGATGGTCGAGCGCCCGGAGGAGATCAGGCCGGCGCTGGAGCGTGCGTTCGCCTCGGGCCTCCCCGCCTGCATCAACGTTATCTGCGATCCAAACGCGGAATATCCGCGATCATCAGTGTTGATGTGAGCGCGACCCAGCTCAAGCCTGTTGTCGAGGCGGACGAATGGCGTACAGCGCAGTCGCAGTTCGACCAGGCGGCCGAGCTGATCAAGCTCGAGCCGTGGCTCCGCGAGGTCCTGCGCGAGGTCCAGCGGGAGTTCACGTGTCATTTCCCCGTGAAGCTGGACGACGGCCACACTCGGATGTTCACCGGGTATCGCGTGCAGCACAACATCAATCGCGGGCCGGCCAAGGGCGGCATCCGCTATCACCCCGACGTGTCGCTCAACGAGGTCAAGGCGCTCGCTATGTGGATGACGTGGAAGTGCGCTGTGGTCAACATCCCCTTCGGCGGGGCAAAGGGCGGCATCATCGTCAACCCGCGCGAGCTTTCGCTTACTGAGCTGGAACACATGACGCGGCGATTCGCGACGGAGATCTCGATCCTGATCGGAAGCGACCGCGACATACCCGCGCCCGACGTCAACACAGACGGCCAGACGATGGCCTGGATCATGGACACGCTTTCGATGCACCTCGGGTACTCGGTGCCGGCATCGGTCACGGGCAAGCCGATCGAGGTCGGTGGATCGCTCGGCCGCATCGAGGCGACGGGCCGAGGCGTGACCATATGCGCGGTCGCGGCGCTCGATCACCTCGGCCGGCAGCCGCACCAGACCAGGGTGGTCGTGCAGGGCTTCGGCAACGTGGGGAGCATCAGCGCGAAGCTGCTCGAAGAAGCGGGCTGCACGATCGTCGCGGTTTCCGAGGACATCGGCGGCATCTACAACCCGCTCGGCCTTTCTATCAAGCGCGTGCAGGAATACCGCGCGCGTGAGAAGACGCTCAAGGGATTCCCGGGCGCTCGGGAGGTCGGCAACGCCGAGCTGCTGACCCTCGACTGCGACCTGCTGGTGCCCGCCGCGATCGGGAATCAGCTGACGTCGCGCAACGCGCGCGACATCAAGGCCACCCTCATCGTCGAGGGCGCCAACGGGCCGACGACGCCGGAGGCGGACGCGATCTTTCGCGAGCGTGGGATCTTCCTGGTGCCCGACATCCTGGCCAACGCAGGCGGCGTCACCGTGTCGTACTTCGAATGGGTCCAGGACCTGCAGTCGTTCTTCTGGTCTGAACACGAGGTGAACCAGAAGCTGAAGGCGATCCTGTCGCGCGCGTTCGGCGAGGTGCTGAAGACGAAGGAAGACCGCAAGCTCGACATGCGGATGGCGGCTTATGTCCAGGCGGTTTCGCGAGTGGCGGGCGCGACGCGAGAACGGGGACTCTACCCTTAAGCCTCCAGCCAGACATTTCGCGCGCGTGCCGGCTCCCGCGGGTTTGGTGGTGCTTGCAAACCCGTTAATGCCGGCCCCGGCGGGCTTGGGCTGACTAGATCTCGCGGGTGCGGAAGCTCCAGACGCTGAGCGCAAGCATCAGGGCGAACCAGACGACGACCCATCCGAGAAACTGAATCGGCGGGGGATCGATTGCCGCGAACGGGTTCGCGCGCCCGAACGTGCCCAGCGCGCGCATCGAAGCGATCAGGACGTCCGGTTCCATCGCGAAGATGGCGCCGCGCCACAGACCGTCTGAGGGCAGTAGCAGGTGGCTGACGATGCCGACGTTCTCCAGCGCCTGGTTCTGCAAGCCCGTGCCTATGTCGCCGACAACTCCGGCGATCCATGCGATGAGCCACGCCACGAGGGCGATGACCCCCGCGGTGATTCCGGGGAGCCGCGTCGAAAGCAGCATCCCCAAGGAAAGCAGGACGAGACCTTCGGCGGCGACGTAGGCGATGAGATCCGCCGGGTGCGGTGGCACGTAGCCGGTCGCCCAGTCGACCGCTGCCATCTCGAGGAAGCCCGCCCCCGCGGCGTAGATGCCGACCAGGATGGCGAGGCCCAGCCATTTGCCGATGACGATCTCGCTCCGGCGCACGGGTCGGGCGAGCATGGAAAGGAGTAGGCCGCTCTCCACCTCGCCCGAGATCAGAGGACCGGAGACGACGGCGGCGCTCAGGGCGAGGACGCCGCTGAACATGAACACGATCACGATCAGAAGCTGAGAGGTCACGACGGCGACCTGGTCCGCGGGAAGCGTGTTTCCGCTGCTGTTCGTGACTGTTGTGATCTTGTTGAAACCCCACGCGGAGAAGCCGACCACCAGGAGGGTGAGGATCAGCAGCGCGAGGAGAAGGCGCCGCCGCGAGGATTCCTGAACGGTGAGGCGCGCGATGACGAGGATCGGCGGCATTACTTCTGCTCGTCCTCCAGCAACTGCAGGAAGCGGTCTTCCAGGGTCTGGTGTCGCGGCGCGACTTCGTACACGCGGCCACCTGCCGCCACAATCGCGGTGACAAGATCCGGCACGCGGTCTGGATTGAGCTTGTTGAACGTCAGCTGATCGCCCTCGTCGTCGATGCGGCCGAAGTCGGACAGCTTGTTCTTGTCGGCCTGCGAAAGCCCGGTTGCTCGCACCCGAACTGCGGTGCCGCCCAGCAGCTCGTCCATCGTGCCCGCCGCGATGACACGTCCATGGTCGACGACGGCGACGCGGTCGCAGACCTGCTCCACCTCGCTCAGGAGATGGGAATTGAGAAACACCGCCGTGCCCCGCGACGTCAGGCCGCGGATGATCTCGCGGACGTCATGCCGGCCGACAGGGTCGAGAGCCGAGGTCGGCTCGTCGAGAAACACGAGCTCAGGCTCACCGAGCAGCGCGGCCCCAAGGCCGAGGCGCTGCTGCATGCCCTTGGAGAAAGTGCCCACGCGATCGTTCGCGCGGTCGGTGAGGCCGACCGTATCGAGGACGGTGCGGATCTCGTCCTTCCAGCTCGACCGCGGAAGGGGCGCCAGCTCGCAGTGCAGGGCCAGCACCTCGGCTGCGCTCAGCCATGTTTGATAGCGGAAGAGTTCCGGCAGGTAGCCGATGTGGCGTCGCGTGCCGAGGTCGCCGACCGGCTTGCCGAGCAGCCATCCTTCGCCGGAGCTCGGCTTAAGCAGGCCGAGCAGGAGCTTCACCGCGGTCGTCTTGCCAGCGCCGTTGGGACCGAGGAATCCAAAGACTTCGCCTCGCGGCACTTCCATCGAAAGGCCGGCGAGCGCGACGGTGTGACCGAAGCGCTTGGTCAGCTCGACCGTCTTGACGGCCGGAGCGATGTGGGCCGCCCCTTGCGAGGCGGCCCCTTTCGTTTGTTCCGCTACCTCAGCCACTCGATCAGGCTAAACGCGGTCGAGCTACTTGAGGTTATTGGCGATGTCGATCGCGTCGGATTGCTTGATCGAGCCCGCGACGGCGTAGACGACGCCGTTCTTGACCCAGATCACGCCCGACCCGACCCCGGTGTTGTCGCCCAGGGCGACACCCTGGACGCCCTGCACGGTCACGGTCGTCGAGGTGGCGTATGGCACCGGGATGGGAATCGGCAGGGCGGTGCCCGGGTTGCCGATCGCCTTGATGGCCGCCTTCAGCTCCGGAGAGATGCCAGGCTGGGCCAGGATGACGTCCTCCATCTGCTGCACCGTGACCTGGGTCGAGGTCGCGGTCGGGGCGGCGGACTTGCCGACGATCAGCTGCGGCAGACTGAGCTGGCTCGTACCGGAGCCGGTGCCTGAGCTCTTCTGCAGGTCGCCGAAGATCTCGCCCACGGCCGGGCCGACCGTCACGGTCAGCTGCGCGCCGTCCATCGAGGCGGGCATCTTGGGCAGAGTCTTCCCCTGCTGGGCGGCGGCGGCCGCCGCCTTGTCCGAGCTGAACGTGAACACCGCGACGGCCTGCGGCATCGCCGCGTAGGTGATGTTGGTGGAGACGCCCTTGGGCAGGTTGGTCACCACGGGCGGCTGCATGCCTCCCGCCACCGACGCGGCGTCAGCGGCGCTGCTCACGACCTGCAGGTTCGGCTGCTTGGTCCAGGTGACTGTTCCGTAATTGCTCAGCTGCGAAAGCGCCTGCATGTCGGCCACCGTGACCGGGACAGGTGTGACCGTGGTGGGCTGGAGATTCGTCTTGAAGTCCTGCGCGACCACGGCGAGGACGGCGATCGCGACGAACGTCGCGGCGAGCGCGAGGATCATCGGGCGCGACCTCGGCATCAGCGCGGGAAGGCGAAACCCGAGGCGCGGGCCCGCGGCGCTGGCGGAGCGCACGCGTTCGTAGGCGCGAGTCACGTCGACCCGAGCCTCCGGGACCGCGAGCATGCTCGCGACCGAGCGCGCGTCGTCCGAGATCGACTTGAAGAGGGTCTGGCAATCGGCGCAGCCCTCGAGATGCGCGACGTCCTCGCGCAGGCTGTCCGGATCGTCAACCATCCGGCGCAGTGTTCCTTCAGTCAGATGTGCCACGGGTGACCTCCTTACGCAGCGCGGCTTCCGCGCGCCTCAACATTGTTCCGATCTGTCCGATACCCACGCCGAGTGCCCCAGCGACCTCGGCGTAGCTGAGCCCGCTCGCGCGCAGGACCAGCACCGCAGCCGGTCTCGGCGCCAGCCGGGCGAGTCCTTCGCGAACCCTGCGCCGCTCCTCATCGACCTCGACCTGCTTCTGCGGGTCCAGCGTCCGGTCGCCTTCCTCGGTCGCCTGCGCGACCTCACGCCGGTAACGGCGTCGGGCGCCTCGCAACTTGTTCAGCGAGGCGTGGGCGGCCGCCCGGTGCAGCCACGCCGGCGCGTAGTCGGCGCTCGCCGAGTGCAGGCGGTGGAAGTCGATGAAGACTTCCTGCGCCACGTCCTCGGCCTCGTGGGAGTCGGCGAGGACGCGGTTGGCGATTCCGACGACGCGGGCGTATTCAGTTCTGAATAGGGCTTCGAAGGCCTCGTCGTCAGCCTTGGCGTTCGACATCCGGCGCGCCCCGAGGTTCATGCCCACCGATTGAGAAGCACCACTGAAGCCTGGTTTGTGACAACTAGGACCTGGCGCGCTTCCACAAGTGGCGGACAGTCGCCGCCAGGAAGGGGCCACCCCAGAACCCGACGGCGAGGAGCGCCAGGAAGATCATTACGGCGTCGATGCTTTCCCGACCCTGCTTCTGCCAGTACACGTCGCTCAGGTTCAGCCACAAGGCGAACTCGTCCAGCGCCAGAGCGGCGCCGACACCGTAAAGGAGCGCGGTGATGCTTGCAGCCCAGCTCGAGCCGACGCCCACCTCGACCAGCCAGATATAACCGACGACGAGGAGCAGGAGGATTCCCCACACGAGGTGATGGATGTGGAGGCCGCCGGACGTGACGTTGTGGAACGGTCCGACCCCCGCCCGGATCATGTACGTGATCGCGCGCACGACGCCGAACGTGACCAGGAAGCCCAGCGCCGCCAGGAAGGCCCGCTCCCGGCGCTCGTTCTGGAAATGAAATCGATAGAGGTGCGCGAGCCGGCTCAACCAGCGAGCGCTTTGCGCTTGCGCGAGGTGCGCGAGATCTCGTCTTCGATGATGGTGAAGTCCGCCCTCGGCAGCGAATGGATGTGGCCCTGGAACGCGAGCGTCCAATGCTCGGGCGGCCACTTGCGCACGTAGTCGAGCCGGTAGGCGATTTCCTTCGCCGGCACCCAGTCGGCCTCGTCCAGGATCACGTCCGGGCGGATGTGAACGCGCCACGGATAATCCTCATCGCGCCGGGCGGAACGCCAGACCGGCGTGTGGTCTTCGTACATCGGCGATGCCACGGTGACCGTGGCGGCGAAGCCCATGCGACCTGTGACGTAGTAGAGCAGCCGGTCGCCGGCACGCATCGTCTCGACCCGGCGCCGGTGACGGCTCTTGAGACCCTGGATGGAGAAGCCATGCTCGCGCGTTTTGCGGAAGTTGTCCGGCGAGCTGACGATCATCCAGTACTGGGCCGAGCGGCCGCCGCCCCCGGACTTGCGCTTGCGCTTCGACCTGCCGGACTTCGCGGGCCGCTCCGGCGGCTCCTGCTCCGGCGCAACGTCCTCGGGGTCCGCCATTACAGAGTCACCTGCGGTGGGCGCATCGGATCAGCTGCCGTTGACGGCCGGCGCCGGACCGAGGTCCTGCGGCTCGGGAAGGAGCGCGCTGAGGTTGCGGATCTGCGCGATGTGGCCCATCTCGTGCTTGGCCACCAGGCGGCAGATCTCCAGCAGCGTCATGTCTCCGCCGCGTGGATCGCTGATGGTGCGCTCCCACTCGCGGGGACCCCAGCCGTGCAGCAGGTCGACCGTCCTCCGCCTGACGCGCGAGAAATCCTCGAGCGCCTCCTGCATCGGGCGCGCCAGGTCTAGCTCGTGTCCGGGATCGATGGCGGCGCGGACGTCGGCTGACGTCTCGCCGTTCAGGTGTACGTGCCGGAGCAGAGCGTCCACCTTGGCCGCGGAATCGACGAGGTGCGAGATGAGGTTGCCGAGGGTCGGAAACGCCGGCCCGTGGCGGTAGCGCAGGCGCCCCTCATCCAGCCAATAGACGAGGTCGCTGGTGCGCTCGGGCACCGAGCCGAGCAGCAGGACCACGTCTCCGCTGGACATTTCCTCTTGGAGTTCCACGAAAGACAGATTAACGAGGGTGCAGACAAGTGCCCGGGGGCCAGTATGTGACCCACTGTGGACGAGATCCTCGGACCCGACGGCCAGCCGGCGCATTTCAACGGCGCGGCCTGGATCTCGAGCGACGGCAGGTTCTGGTGGAACGGCGCGATCTGGCAGAGGTACGTCGTCCGGCGGCGGTTCCGGATCAATGGGTTCGTCGTGGTCATGCTCCTTCTATGCGCCGGTGTGGCTTCCTACCTGATTTACCAGTACACGCATCAGCCGCCAGCTGTGGCCCAGGGCGTTTTCAACACCAACATCGTGTCGTCCACCGAGATCCAGTACGACTACCAGCGCGCCACGAGCTGCAGCGACGTCACTTTCGAGTACCTGTTCTTCGACACGAAGGGCGTCAAAGTCCAGGACTTTCTGGGGGATGGCCACCACGACGTCCAGGCGATGCAGGTCTACCACGTCCACGTCAACCTGACTACCGCTCTCCCTTCGAGCGCGGCCCGGTTTACCGCGGTCGCTACGTGCCACGCATGAGGAATGAGCGGAAACCTGGCGGCTTCCGATTACGAATGAGCGGAAACCTTGCGGTTTCCGCTCATCGGCCGGCGCTTCGCGCGGGCCTGCTCACCTTCCCTGATGTTTTGATTTTCCTTATTTGCCACTCCTCGGCCACGGTTGGAGGCTCTGAGGTCACGCGTGTCGCGGCCGGAGTGAATCCGGCCGCCCTGCCCCACATCAGTCTTCTCACCTCGAGTGTCGTGAAGTTCGCGCGGTCGATCCTGTGCCACGCTTAGACTCGATTCGTGGCACAGGCTCAGGTCGCTTGCGATAAGTGCGGTGCGGAGCTCGTTCCCAACGCCGCTTACTGCGAGAAGTGCGGCACGCGGACGCGGCGGGCGAAACGGCTCGTGGGCCTGGCGATCCGGGTGGAGATGGTCTTCTTCGTGCTAGTCGTGGTGTTGGTCGTCGCGTTCATCTGGGTGTATGCCGCACAGAAGTAATCCGCGAGTGCCGGCTCCGGCGGGTCTGAGGTGAGCTCCAGACCCGCGAGTGCCGGCCCGCGCGGGTAATCGAAGGGATTCGCCCGAGCTACCGGCGGTAGATTGCTCGGCCCTCTATTTCGTCTTTGTTCAGGCGCTTGTTCAGGTGCAGGCCTTCGAGGATGAACTCGATCACCGAGGCTCGGACCTCGGGCCGGTCCGGTAGGCCCAGTCGCTTCAGCGCCGTCGCGACCTCCGGCAGGTCGCCGATCGTTCGGGTGTACGTGCGAGCGGCGATGTTCTCGCCCACCTCGAGCATGCCGCCGTCCTCGAACTTCGAGACGACTCCTTCGAACTGCGAGGCCGAGAAGTGGCGTGTGAACACCGAGCTGATCGCCCCGCGCTCGAGTCGAGCAAGAACCTGCTCTTCCTTTCCCTCGTCGAGGGCCTCGATCTCGACACGGCCCGCGGTGGACGAGGCGAGGAACGCGAGGTCCGTGATGCGCGGCACGGCGAGCGTCTCACCAAGTCGCGCGGCACGGCGCACCGCATTGCTCGCGAGGTTCTCGACGTTGGCGATCGACATGCGCACCGACACGCCCGATGACTGCGAGATGTGTGGGCTGCGGCGCGCGAGATGCGTGAGCTCCGCGACGATCTCTTTCATAAAGGACGGGAAGACGAGCTCGAAGTCCTCAGGCACCGAGTGGCGCTCGGCCTCCATGATCTGCATCTCTTCGCTGATGCTGAGCGGGTAGTGGGTGCGCACCTGCGAACCGAAGCGATCCTTGAGCGGTGTGATGATGCGGCCGCGCGACGTGTAGTCCTCGGGGTTGGCGCTCGCGATGACGAAAAGGTCGAGCGGCAGTCGCACGCGGTAGCCGCGAATCTGCACGTCCTTCTCTTCCATGATGTTGAGCAGACCGACCTGGATGCGCTCGGCCAGGTCAGGCAGCTCATTGATGCCGAAGATGCCGCGGTTCGTGCGCGGTAGCAGGCCGTAGTGGATGGTCAGCTCGTCAGCGAGGTAGCGGCCTTCCGCGACCTTGATCGGGTCGACCTCGCCGATCAAGTCGGCGATCGAGATGTCGGGCGTGGCGAGCTTTTCGCCGTAGCGGCGGTCGCGGCCGATCCATGCGATCTCGACCTTGTCTCCATCCTTCTCGACCAGGTCGAGGCAGCGGCGGCAGATCGGCTCGTAGGGATGGTCGTTGATCTCGCACCCCGCGATGACCGGGACCGCCTCGTCGAGGAGCGAGACCAGGGAGCGCATGATCCGGCTCTTCGCCTGCCCTCGCTCGCCGAGCATGATCACGTCATGCGCAGATATGACTGCGTTGGCGAGCTGCGGCAGCACGGTCTCGTCGTAGCCGACGATGCCCGCGAGAATCGGCTCGCCCGCGCGCAGCCGGGATAGCAGGTTGCGGCGCATCTCCTGCTTGACCGTCTCGCGCTTATGCCCGGTGGCGCGCAGCTCTGCGATGGTATGTGCCCGGCCGGTGGTCACCCTTGAACTATAGAGAAGGAGTCGCCCCTTCTTGCCAGGTGAAGCGACTACTCAACACAGGTTTCTCCGCGCGACGCGGTTAGACTGACCGAGCGCCTTGACTCAATCGATTCGCGCGCGATACGAGGCTGCACACGACGAGGGCCGGCCCTTGCTGGGCGGACATCGCGGTAACCCAGCCGAGCATCCAGAGAACACGATGCGGTCATTTCGCTCCGCCATCGCGGTCGGCTGCGACATGATCGAGTGCGACGTCCACCTGTCTTCCGACGGGCGGCTGGTCGTCATCCACGACCACACGCTGGAGAGGACGACCAATGGGAGCGGGCTCGTCCGCGATCACACGGCCGCGGAGCTTCGCAAGCTGGACGCTGGAGACGGCGAGAAGATCCCACTCCTCCAGGAGGTCATCGAACTGGCTCTGGGCAAGGTTGGCCTGGTGATCGAGATCAAGCAGATCCCGCCGCTGTATCCCGGCCTCGAGGAGAAGCTGGTCAACATGCTGCGACAGCTCGGCGCGGTCCAGGAATGCGCGGCCATCTCGTTCAACCACCCGGTGATACACGAGCTGCGCAAGATGGAGCCGTCGCTTCAGCTGGGCGTGCTCGAGGGCGCGCGGCCCATTCACCCGGCGAACATCCTGCGCGATGCGGGCGCCGACGTCTACTCGCCGCACTGGGGCGCCAGCGACCCGCAGGTCGTGAAGGAGGTCCACGCCGCGGGAGGCGCGGTCGCGGTGTGGCCGGTCGACGACGAAGCCGCTGTGGCATGGTGCCGGTACAGCCAGCCGGACGCGATCTTCAGCAACCGTCCGAGGGAGATTTTGCAGGCCCTTAGATCCTGAGCGAAATCTTCTTTCCTCGCCCCTCACCCTGACCCTCTCCCCTGAAGGGGAGAGGGAAGGCGCCAGGGGCGTTACACCTGCGTTCGAGCGGGCGTTCGCACTATTGACGGTGCGCACCAATACCATGAACCGGCCGTGGCCGACCGGCAGCCGTTTGAAGACCTCTACCGCGAGTACCTCGGGCGGATCTACGCCTACGTCCGCGCCCAGGTCGGCACGTCCGCCGACGCCGAGGACATCACGGCCCAGGTGTTCATGAACGCCTACCAGGCCTACCCACGTTTCGAGGCGCGCAACACGACGCCCGCCGCATGGCTGTTCCGGATTGCGCGCAACGCCACGTTGGACCACTTCCGCGCCTACGGCCGGCGCGAGCGGCTGCGGCGCACGATCGAGCATCAGCCGGAGGCGGTGGAGGATCCCGCGGGCCAGGCCGAGGAGCGGATCCAGTACCAGGCGCTCCTCGCCCACGTGGCGCAGCTCCCCGAGCGGCAGCGCGACGCCATCTCGCTGCGGCACTCCGGTCTCAGCTTCGAAGAGGTGGGCAAACTGATGCGCTGCAGCGAGGACGCGGCAAAGATGCTTTACCACCGCGCCGTGAAGGCGCTCCGTGAATCAGTCCGGATGGAGGGCGGGGCGTGAGCGAGCAGGACGAGGACCTCGAGCTCCAGGCGCTGCAGCGCCAGCTCGACGACGCGTTCGAGACGACGCGGCCGCGCCGAGGATTCGAGGACGAGCTGTGGCTGCGTATGCAGTCGAGCCGGCCGGCGCGCAGCCGGATTCGCGACGCGTGGGCGGGTTTCTGGCAGGGCATCCGTGCCGTCCCGGCAGTCCCGGCCGCCGCGGTCGCCGTGGCAATGGTGGTCGTGATCGGAGTCGTGCTGGTCGGCTACAGCGGCATCCTGCGCCCGGGCGGCATGTCCTCCACGACGGGTGGCAGCGCTCTTAACGCGGCACCGAACAACCGGTACGCCGGCGACTTCGGGCGCTTGCCTTCGCCGGTCTTCCCCGGACAGAAGTCGGCCGGGGCGAATGGGTCAAATCCGACGGCGCCTCTGGCCGCCAGCGATTACGCAGGCCCCGCGCAGCTGACCTGGACGGGCCACCTCGATGTCGCCTTCACGATCGCGCCGGTATTTCGTTACCAGGAGCCCTCGACCAACACGGCCGACCAGTTCGCGTCCAGCCTCGGGGCGCCCTTGCATGGACGGCCGCAGGGATTTCTCGGCATGTATGAGACCTCGGACTACACGCTCAAGGTGCGCGGCACCGTGGCGTCCCCTCCGTCGAGCCCGGCCTACTTCATATTCTCCAACCTCTCGATGGCGCCGATACAGGCCGCGGGCGCAGGCCCGGCAGACCTGGCGAGCGTCTTCCTCGCCGAGCACAGCCTCGTCCCTCAGTGGGACTACACCACTGTGGTCGACTCGAGCGGCGACCCGATCAAGGTCTTCTACCAGCGGGAGCTCGCCCTTCCTGGCGGCACGTCCGCCTATCTCGTCAATACAAATGGGGACCGCTACGGGCTCGAAGTGGACCTCAGCAACAACCGGCCGGTCCTGGTGTCTGGAATGCTTCCTGTGAACATGGACAGCGCGACCTACCAGATCATCTCCTCGGATCAAGCCGTCCGTGCGGCCCTCGGCAGCTCGCAGCCCGTGCCGGTCGCGGGAACCGCGGCGCCCGCTGTGGTGTTGACCCAGGCGGAGCTGGTCTACGTGCTGGTCCCGGCGGGGGACCACAGCTTCTACGAGCCGGCCTTCATGTTTTCGGGAACGGTGAAGATCAACGGCTCGACGCTGACCAAGCGTGTTCTCGTCCCGGCGGTGGATCCTTCGCAGCGCACCCCGTAGTCTTCGCGGCCCCGATACACTCCCGGTCTGAGGGATGGGCAAGAAGCAGGTCCGGCAGGTCCGGCAGCAGATGCGGAAGATCCAGCCCAAGTCGACCGGGTCCAACGCGCAGGGCGCGACCCGTAAGCAGCGGGAGCGCTTCGTCCAGTCCGGCGGCATGCTCCAGGGCTACGCGCCGGACTACGTGGTCCGGCTCGGCTACATCGCGCTCGCCGTCGCTGTGCTGTGCGTGATCGTCATCGCGGCCTTGCTGGTGTTCCTGCCTCCGATCTACGGATGGCCCGACGCCGTCGCTGCAGCGCTCTGCTGGATCTTCCCGATCGCGCTCCTGGCTTCCTTCGTCGGCCCGGGCTTCCGCCTGGCGCTGCGGGACCGCAAGGCGGAGCCACGGTTGGTCCAGGGCCAGCTCGTGGGCGCGAGCTCGGTCAGCACCTCGATGGGGCTCGGAATGATGATGGTCCAGACCCGCGGCGGGGTCGAGCAGTACCTCGTTCCTCCGGCGCGGCTGAAGCAAGTCCCGGGCAACCAGGTGAACGTCGTCCTGACGGTCACGCCGAACCTGCGTCACGTCAAGTCGGTCGGGGTGATGGGTCAGCGAATGGTCGGACGGGTCGAACCGCCGGTGCCGCAGGTGATGCGGCGGCTTCAGCTCCTTCCGGTGCTCACCCCGCTTGGGCTTGCGGTCGGCGCCGTGGTCGGCGACGACGCGGTGGCGCTGTCACCCATCTCCCCGTCTGCCGTGCACGCGGTGCTTGCGGTGGCGGCCGGAGCGATTCTGGCCGGCGCCATCTACGGGATTTCGTTCCTGCTCCAGCGCCGCATGATGGAAGAAGTCCAGGCCCTCGTCCCGCGCACCTGATTCGACCCGGACCGTGATCGTCTGGATCGAGTTGTTGCCGTAGCCCAGGCGGTTCCAGTCGGCCTGCTCGGGCTGGACCTGCCCGGTTGCGTCGACCGCGCGGGCGCGGATCTTGACTTCGCCGGTGTGCTCGATGCGGGTCATGAGCTCCCAGCGCCGCCAGGAGTTCGGTCTGGCGTGACCCTGCAGGTGGGCCTCCTTCCATTCTCCGCCGCCGACGCTGACGTCGACGCGCGAAACATGAGCGGTTCCGGACCATGCGAGGCCCCTGATCGCCACGTGACCGGGGTTAATTGCCTCTCCATCTTCCGGTTGCGTGATCAGCGACCGCACCCTCATGCGGGTGACCGGTTCCGCGGTGACGTTGCCGCCCTGGAGCTGCGCGAAGTAGTAGCGCTCGGAATGGAAGTAGCCCTGGAACGGCACGTCGGTGACCTCGATCTCATTGAGCCATTTGACAGAGGCGACGCCGTACCAGCCGGGGACGATGACGCGCAGCGGAAAGCCGTGGTGCACGGGAAGCGGGTCGCCGTTCATCGCGTAGGCGAGCAGCACCGTCGCCTCATGGGCGTCCCGGATGCTGAGGCCGCGCTCGAACCGGCCCGGCTCGGCGCCCGAGACCGGCGCGTCGGCGCCGCGAAAGATCAGCTCGCTCCCGTTTGACTCGACGCCGGCGTGCTCCAGCACGGCCGCGAGCGGCACGCCTGTCCATTCGGCCGTGCCGGCCGCACCCAGCGCCCACTGCTCGCCGTCGATCGGCGGGTTGAAAAAGGCGCGGCCGTTGCCCGCGCACTCGAGCGTGACCGTCATGGTCTGCGACGGCATGTTCAGGAGGTCGGCCAGGCCGAGGCTCTGTGGATGCCGGACGAGGCCGTGGACCTGGAGGCGCCAGGTCGCGGGATCGATCTCCGGGACTGGGAAGTGGCTGCGGATGTAGAAGCGCTCGTTGGGTGTCACGACCCCGACCAGCCGTGAGATTCTCACCTCACAGTTCAGCGGGTCCGCCCGCCGGACGACCAGGTCGGGACTTTGCTTAGCTATCAGGTTTCTTGCGGTTCTTTTTCGGTGGCTGCGGGCAGCGACTTGATCACCGCCGGCACGGGTGTGATGACGGTCGCCTTCTTGATGGTAGCCCCGGCTGTCGACGGGATGAGGTGCTTGCGCTCCGGATAGGTTGCGATCAGCAGGAGGCTGAAAGCAAGCCCGAAGATCACCGGGCCGAGGTGGAACTGGGCACGCCAGAGGAAGTACGACCCGGCCTCGAAGGCCAGGACGACGAAACCGTAGAGGATCCCGGCCCGCACCCAGCCGATGTTGCCGGCCGGGTTCACGGCCGCCGCCATCAAGCCGATGCCCAGGACGGCGCCGGCCGCGGAGGCGTGCGTTCCGACCTCCTGGTCGAGCGGTATCAGGGAGGTGCCGACCAGCGAGACGGCCGCGCCCCCGACGAGGCCCATCCCCATGAGGAGCATGCCGACCGTCAGCAGGATTCTCCGCATGGCCGGGACTCTATACGGACGGCGGGGGATTCGTCACCTCATATCAGAAAGACGGACGTATAGACTCGGCAGAGTGCCAGAACCCCTAGGCCCGATCGCGAAGGACGTCCTCATCACCCCGGAAGGGCTCGTGGCGGTCCAGAAGGAGCACCACGACCTCACGACGGTCAAACGGCCTTCGATCGTGGCCAAGATCAAGGCCGCGCGCGAGCTTGGCGACCTGTCCGAGAACTTCGAGTACCACGCCGCCAAGAACGAGCAGGGAATGATGGAAGCGCGGGTCAAGGAGCTCGAGGCCATCATCCGCAACCACGTCCTGATCAAGGAGCAGACCCAGCACGGCGTGGTGGGGATGGGCAACACGGTTCGCTTCGCGGAGGACGGCGAGGACGAGGAGCGATACCGGATCGTCGGGCCGGCCGAGGCGGACCCCAAGGCGGGGCGTGTGAGCTTCGAGTCCGCACTGGGCAAGGCGCTCATGGGCCATGAGGTCGGAGACAAGGTGGAGATCAAGACGCCGAGTGGCGCCTACTCGGTCCGCATCACCGGCATTGACTGAAGCCGCCACCGCCGCGACACCACTGTCGCAGCTGCGACGGTGGATGAGCGGACGCCGCATCGAGGCCGCCTACATCACGCGCCCGGTCTCGATCGCCTACCTGACGGGCGTGCACGCAGAGCCGATGGAGAGGTTGATGGCGCTCGCCGTGCGGGACACCGGGGCGACGCTCATCGTCCCGGCGATCGAGCACCAGAACGCCTCCATCCATGTGCGCGGCGCGGAGGTCGTCGGCTGGCGCGACGGCGAAGATCCGTACGCGCAGGTGGCGCAAGCGCTCACGGGATGCGTCGAGGTCGCTGTCGAAAAGGAGCATCTGAGCCTCCATGCGGCCGAGGTCATCACGTCACGCACCGGGGTGAGCGAGCTGGTGGACGTCGGTCCGGAGATTCGCCGCCTGCGTACGGTCAAGCAGCCGGAGGAGATCGACCGGCTTGCTCGCGCCGCGGCGATCACCGACGCCGCCACCGACGAGGTTCTCGGGCGCGTCCGCGCGGGCCAGACCGAGCTGGAGGTGGCGGTGATGCTCGGCTCCGCGATCGCCGAGCAGGGCGGCATGCTCGCGTTCGGCACGCTCGTCCAATCAGGACCGAACTCCGCCCTGCCGCACGCGTTGCCGAGCGGCCGGCGCCTTGGGCCTGGCGATTTCGTCCTGTTCGATTTCGGCGCCGCCTTCGAGGGTTACAAGGCCGACACCACGCGGATGGCCGTCGTCGGAGAGCCCAGCTCGCGTCACGCGGAGATTCACCGCGTGGTGCTCGAAGCGCACGACGCGGCGATCGCGGCGGTGCGCCCTGGCGTGACCACTGGCGAGGTCGACGCCGCGGCCAGGCGGATCATCGAGGCGGCCGGTTATGGCGATCGGTTCTTCCACCGCACGGGTCATGGTCTCGGCCTGGAGGCGCATGAAGCTCCCAATCTCGATCCGGGATCGGAGGTCGTGCTCGAGCCGGGCATGGTGTTCACGGTCGAGCCCGGCATCTACATCCCGGGTTGGGGCGGGGTGCGCATCGAGGATGACGTGGTCGTGCAGGATGCAAAGGACGGCGGGCGGCGAGTCCTGACCAAGGCCGACCGGTCCCTACGGATCATTCCCCCGCGCTGATGCTCGCCCCCGGCATGCGACGCACAGCGCAGCGAGAGATGGTCTACAACGCGATCGTCAGCCTGGGCGGTCACTGCACGGCTGACGAGATCGCCGCCGAGCTGCACAAGACCAGACCTGGATTTCCGCGCAGCACGGTCTATCGCGCGCTCGAGGCGCTGACCGCGTCGGGCAGCGTTTACGCGGCGCACCTCGGCGAGGGTCCGACTCACTACGAGCTGGCGAGCGGCGACCACCATCACGCCGTCTGCCAGGTGTGCGGGGGCGTGATGCACATCCAGGAGGAGCTGGTCCAGGAGCTCGAGCAGCACCTCGAGGAGGGGCATCGTTTCCGGCCCGTGCGCACCGAGGTCCTCGTCGTCGGAGTCTGCGACGATTGCTCCCGCAACCCAGCGCCGCATGGGTCGCGCCGGAGGATCATCGACCCTCACCACAGACACTGAGGGCGGTTAGTTCAGGAGGTTGGTGTCATGCCGAAGTACATGTTTCAGGCTTCCTACACGGCCGAGGGCATCAAGGGAGTGCTGAAAGAAGGCGGCACGGGGCGGCGCGAGGCGCTTTCAACGGCAGTCTCAAAGCTTGGTGGCAGGCTGGAGTCGTTCTACTACGCGTTGGGCGAGCACGATGTGTTTGCGGTTTTCGACGCTCCGGACAACGTGACAGCCGTCGCACTTTCCGCCAGCATCGCCGCAACAGGCGCGATCAATGTGAGGACCACGGTTCTGCTGACCGTCGAGGAGATCGACCAGGCAGGCAAGATGGCCCTTACGTACCGCGCGCCCGGGCACTGACACTATCTAGTGCCCGACCGCTGGCTGACGTTCGACTGCTTTGGCACCCTCATCGATTGGCGGCATGGAATCCGCACGACGGGGGAGCTGCTCTTTCCCGGTCGAGGGGCTGAGTTCCTCGACGCCTACATCGCCCTAGAGGCCGAGGTCGAAAACGAGGGGTCGTTCAAGCGCTACCGCGCGGTGCTCGCCGAGACCACGCGCCGCGCGGCCAAGCGCCTGTCGCTCGACCTGAAACCTGACGACGCCACGGCGCTCGTCTCCACAATTCCTTACTGGCCGCCGTTCGCCGATGTGGGTCCCGCGCTGGGCGAGCTGCGCAAGGACGGATGGAGGTTCGCGCTCCTGACCAACTGCGACCGCGACATCATCGCCCTGACCCAGCGCAGATTGCCCGCGGCGTTCGACGCGGTGGTCACGGCGGAGGATGTCTCCGCGTACAAGCCTAGCCCCGCTCACTTCAAGCTCTTTCAGTCCACGTTCGCGTCCTCGGCGCGCGCCTGGACGCACGTCGCCCAGAGCTACTTTCACGACATCAGGCCGACGCACGAGCTGGGCATCAGCAATGTCTGGGTCAACCGGCAGGGCGAGAAGGACGACCCGTCGCTGGCGGACGCGGTCATCGGCGGCCTCGACGAGCTGCCTCAGACGGTGGAACGTCTAAGCAAAGTCGGCTAGGTCGACCGTCGCGCGGTAGACGCGGCGCGCCGGGCCTGACTGGACCAGGTTTCCGTTCGGCTCGCGGCGCAGGGCGAGGTCGCCGCCGGGCATGGTGACGGTGACCTTGTCGTCGACCAGGCCGCGCCGCATGCACGCCGCGGCCACGGCGCTGGCGCTCGTCCCCGAGGCGAGGGTGTAGCCGGCGCCTCGCTCCCAGATCTCCGCGTGCACGCGCGCGCGATCGATCACCTCGCAGAGCTGGACGTTCGTCCGTTCGGGAAAGGCCGGATGACGTTCGAGGTGGGGCCCGAGCTCCAGGCAACGCGCCATCGTGACCGGCTGGCCGAACACCACGCAGTGGGGATTGCCGACGGACACCAGGACCGCCTCGATTCGGCCGGAAGGCGTATCGAGGGTGACCCGCTCCGGTTCGCCGTCGAAATTCGCTGGGAGGTCGGCGGCCCGGAACGAGGGGCGGCCGATGTCCAGCTCGCTGACGATCTCCGGCCCGGCCCTCGAAAGGATGCGGACGGCGTTGGCCCGGTCGGCGGTGCGGAGCTCGAAGCGCTCGCCGGCGCCATGCTCCAGCACGGCGTGGGCGGCGGTGATGCGCAGGCCGTTGCCGCTCTTCTGGGCCTCGGAGCGGTCGGGGTTGAAGATGCGGACAGACATCGCTTTCGGGTCAAACGCGAGCAGTCCGTCGGATCCCAGGCCGAGGTGCCGGTCACACAGGCGCGGCAGCAGGGCGACCAGCTCGTTCAGTGGACCGGGGAGGTCGAGGACGAGGTAGTCGTTGCCGAGCGCCTGGTACTTGATGAGCTGTACTTGCGACACCGTCGCAAATTGTCGGGAATTCACCGCGTGGGACGTGGGTTACCTAGAATTGATCCCCTGATGCGGGACCTCATCTGGCCTGCCCAGCGCTTGACCCACATACCGGCCTGCTTCTGTAGCTAGCCCCGGCCGTCTGCTCACGCCCTAAGCGGCGTGCCCACTCGACCGCTCGACTCCTCTCATACGTTCGTTTCGGTATTCCTATTTTCTTTGGAGGGATTTTCTAAATTGAGCTCACAGACACAAACGAAGGCGCTGGTCACGACTGACTGGATTGCCGAGCACGCCAAGGACGCCGGCCTCCGGCTGGTCGAGGTCGACGTCGACCCGAGCGTTTACGACAAGGGCCATATCGAAGGCGCGGTCGGCTGGAACTGGAAGCGCGACCTCCAGGACCAGGTTGCGCGCGACATCGCTCCGAAGGACGCGCTGGCCGAGCTGCTCCGGCGCAGCGGCATCGCCCCTGAGACCACGATCGCCCTGTACGGCGACAACAACAACTGGTTTGCGGCCTACGCCTACTGGGCCCTGAAGTACTACGGGCACGACAAGGTCCAATTGGTCGACGGCGGCCGGGTCAAGTGGGAGAAGGAAGGCCGCGCCTACTCGACCACCGCCCCCTCGTTCCCCGCGACGAGCTACCACTTCAAGAGCTCGCCCAACGAGCAGATCCGCGCCTACCGCGACCACGTGCTCTCGAAGATCGGCAAGGCCGCCCTCGTGGACGTGCGCTCGCCGAAGGAGTACTCGGGCGAGCTGCTCGCGCCGGAGAACCTGCCCCAGGAAGGCGCCCAGCGCGGCGGCCACATCCCCACCGCGGCGAGCATTCCGTGGGCGACGGCGGTCAACACTGAGGACGGCACCTTCAAGACCGTCGACGAGCTGAAAGACATCTACGGCGGCAAGGGCGTCGTCTCCAACAAAGAGGTCATCGCGTACTGCCGAATCGGTGAGCGCTCGGCGCACACATGGTTCGTGCTGCACGAGCTGCTCGGCTACCCCGACGTCAAGAACTACGACGGTTCGTGGACCGAGTGGGGCAGCTCGATCCGGGTGCCCATCGAGAAGTGAGCACCGGTACGCAACTCGTTGACCACTCGGCGCTGAAGGTCAACCAGACCGGCATCGTGGCGACCGTGCTCATTGCGTTCATCGGGAGCGCGGTGTACCGGCCGCTTCTCGTGTTGATCCCGCTGCTTGCGATCGTCTTGCTGCTTGGCACGTTCGCGCCGCAGCTGGCGCTGTTCAAGCAGCTCTACTTCAAGGTCCTCAAGCCGCGCGGCATCGTCAAGCCGCGTCCGGTGCAGGACCGACCCGAGCCGCACAACTTCGCCCAGGGCCTGGGTGGGGTCTTCCTCGCGGTGTCGTCCGTCCTTTTGCTTGCGGTTCCGGTGCTCGGGCTTGCGCTCGCGCTGCTCGTCGCCGTGCTCGCCTTCGTCAACCTGGCATTCGGCTACTGCCTCGGCTGCCAGATCTTCTTCCAGCTCGAGCGCAGGGGAGTCTTGAAACCGTCCACTCGGTCGTCGTAGACGACCGAGACTTTCTGATGTCAGCGCAACTCTGGGCATTGGCGGTGGCGGGTGCTGTGGTGCTCGCCGCCGCCGGGCTGGAGTCATTTCGATCGCGCCGAGCGCGAAGTTTGGCCGCAGGCGCGGCCGCGGCTCCAGCGGCGGAGCCCTACATCCTTTACTTCACCGGCGAGAGCTGCACCGTGTGTCGCACGCACCAGGAACCGGCGCTCTCCAAGCTCGGCGACGTGCGCATCGAGAAGGTCGATGCGGTGTCGGAGCGCACGCTGGCCGACCGCTTCCACGTGTACACGCTCCCGACGACGGTGGTCATGGCGGCCGATGGCAAGGCTCTCCACGTCAACTACGGTTACGCGCCCGCGCCGAAGCTCGGACGGCAGCTTGCGGAAGCGCGCGGTATCGAGCTGAGGCCCGTCGCGACCGCCTAACCGTCCCCGATACTTCGGACATGAGGTTTCGTCTCGCCGTCGCCGCCCTTGGCGTCGTGGCCGCCGTCGCTTGCGGCGAAGGCCAGCCGGCCCCGGACAACGCGATTGTTCTCGGCGCCGTCTATCCGCTGAGCGGGCCGCAGGCGCCCGGCGGAAAGGCCGAGCTGGCCGGCGTGCAGGCCGCGCTGCGCGTCGCGCACGGCAACGTGCGGCTGGAGGTGATCGACGCCACGACACCGGAGGCGGCGAGCGCGGCGGTGGACACCCTGGTTGACCAGTACCACGTGCCGGCGATCGTCGGCACGTACGGCAGCACTCTGTCGGCGGCGGCGTCGGCCCGCGCGGAGCAGCGCAAGACGGTGTACTGGGAGACGGGCGCCGTGGCGGACCCGATCACCGCGCAGCGCCATTACGTATTCCGCACCGTCGCGACCGGAAGCTCGCTCGGGCGCATGGCCGTGACGTTCACGCACGACGTTCTGGTGCCGCGATTCGGTGTCTCCGCACCGCGTGCGGTCGTGGTTCATGTGGACGACATCTACGGTCGCTCGGTCGGAGGCGGGGAGCAGGACCTGGCCAGGACGATGGGCATCAACGTCGTCGACGTGATCGACTACGACCCGCACGCTTACGACCCGCGCGTGATCGCGGCGCGAATCGCGCAGGATCGCCCCGACTTTTTGTGGGACGTGAGCTACCTCTATGACGGGGTCGCGATCTGGCAGGCGGTGACCCGAAGTGGCGTGCCTCTCAAAGCCGCGATCGGCACGAGCTCCGCGTTCTGCATGCCCGCCTTTGGTGAGCTGTTGGGGAGTGACGCGATCGGGGTCTATGCGGCGGATAAGCCGGACGCGAACATCAGCCCTGCCGCGCTGTCACCCGCGGGCCAGGCGCTGCTCGCCGAGGCCAAGGCTGCCTACGGTTCCCAGCCGATGGACATTCC
>DATNMQ010000180.1:0-2643 GCA_035602465.1 Candidatus Sulfotelmatobacter sp.
GCCCTGCTTGTTGACAAAGTGCCAGTAGACCGAGCCTGTACCAATGTTGAGACGGCCATAACCGGGCATCTCAGCCGCAAACCCTTCCTTACGCTGAGGGCCGATGACAAATCACGAGCTATCTTGAGACCAAGTCTCTCCAAGTCATCCCATTTTTCGCGCCTGCGCGTCGCAATTTCACTGTCCCAAAAGCTCTGGATGCGAGTACGTGTCGGTTCGCTAAGTTCGTAGAACAGTTTTTTCAGGTCGTGTCCGCGCGGCGTACTGCCCGTCTCAATGCAAATGAGACATTTCAGAAATAGCTCGGATGTGAGTGTCAATCGGCGTTCAAATTTGACCCCGCATCGGCGTCCAATTTTGACCCCTTTGGGCGACGGGTTTTGGCGGTAGCGCTCGCGCCGTCGGAGCTGGTCGGGGTTGCGGAGACGGTGCGAGCGCGGGCTGCGTGATCGTCGTCGCGGCTTTTGAAGCGCCAGCTGTCGTTACCGGTCTCGACGATGTCACAGTGGTGGGTCAGGCGGTCGAGCAGCGCGGTCGTCATCTTGGCATCGCCAAACACACTGGGCCACTCTCCGAATGCGAGATTGGTGGTGACGACGATAGACGTGCGCTCGTAGAGCCGGCTGACGAGGTGGAACAGGAGTTGGCCGCCGGATTGAGCGAACGGAAGGTAGCCAAGTTCGTCAAGGACGATGAAGTCCATCCGGGTCAGATGCTCGGCGATACGGCCCTGCCGTCCGTTACGGGTCTCCGTCTCAAGCCGATTGACGAGGTCGACTACGTTGTAAAAGCGACCGCGGGTACCCGACCGGATGCAGCTTCTGGCGATGGCTATGGCCATATGTGTCTTGCCGGTGCCTGTTCCGCCAACCAGCACGACGTTGCGTTGCTGGGCGATGAACCCGCCGCCGGCCAGGTCGTTGACCAGCGTCTGGTTGATAGGTGTGCCCTCGAACTGGAAGTCATCAAGGTCCTTGGCAAGCGGCAGTTTTGCGATGGTGAGCTGATACTTGATCGAGCGAGCTTGCTTCTCGTTGATCTCGGCGTTGAGCAGATCGCCGACAATGCGTTGGGGTTCGTGCTGGCGCTTGACAGCGGTCGCCATGATCTCGTCGAAGGCCGCCTTCATGCCGTAGAGTTTGAGCTCGCCCATGAGGTCGAACAGTTGAGTACGTTCCATCAGATGGTTCTCCTGAGGTTGTCGTAACGGGCACAGTCAGCGATCGGCGCGTGACGTAATGTCAGCGCAGCCGGTGTGGCGATGTTGGCTGGCGGCGCAGGATCACGCTGGCGGGCCAGGATGTTGAGAACGACATCGGCAGAATGGACGCCCTGGACGATTGCCTCGGCGCAGGCAGCCTCGACTGCAGGCAAGCCGTCGGTCAGAACAGCATTGAGGATGTCGACCATTTGTCGATTGCCGTCGTCGGCACTGGTGAGCTTGCGCCGTACACGTTCCATCGCCGCCGGCAACACCCAGTCTTTGAAGGGAGCGCCATTGCGCAAGGCGCCGGGCTTACGAGCTAGAACCGGCACATAATGCCAGGGATCGTAGGTCGTCTCGCCGCGGCCAAATGAACGCGGATGCTCGGCAACGATGCGTCCGTCCTGGCGGATCACGATGCGGTCGGCATAGGCATGGACCTCAACCGGGCGCCCGACGGCGCTGGCCGCGACCGAGTATTTGTTGTTGTCGAAGCGCACCAGACAGGTCTTCGAGACCGATGCCGGCACCGCGTGGAATCCGTCGAACCGACCAGCATAGGGAACGAGCTTTGGCCGTTCCGCTTCGAACACCTCCCAGACCGTCTGTTCGGCCAGTTCCGGGTGACGATGGGCCTTGGCGTAGGCGATGCACTTGTCCAGCAGCCAGGCGTTCAACTCGTCGAGGGTTTTGAACCGCAGTCGTGGCGTGAAGAAGCGTTCCCGGACAAGCCCAACCTGGTTCTCGACCTGGCCCTTCTCCCAGCCTGACGCCGGCGTGCAGGCGACCGGGTCGACGAGGTAATGGCTGCACATCTGCATGAAGCGACGATTGTAGAGACGCCCTTTGCCGACGAAGATCGTCTCCACCGCAGTCTTCATATTGTCGTAGATGCCACGTCCGCAGGTGCCCTTGAACAGGGCGAACGCCCGGTCGTGGGCGTCAAACACCATCTCCTGAGTCTCGCGCGGATAACATCGCACAAACAGCATCCGGCTGTGACAGAGCCGGACATGGGCAGCCTTCACGATCACCGTCACGCCATTCAGCAGAACCACCTCGTGGCTCCAGTCGAACTGGTAGGCTTCTCCAGGCGCAAAGCTCAGCGGGACATAAGCCGCGGCCGTGGATTGCCCGCGCTCCTTGCTCCATCGCCTGGCGTAACGGCGCACGGCGTCGTAACCACCGTCATAGCCGCGCTCGCGCAGCTCCTCAAAGATCCGTATCAACGTAAGCTGTTCGCGAGCGGATTTGGCCACGTTCGACGCCAGTAATCCGTCGAGATCGGCTGCCCATCGCCCCAGCTTCGGCCGCGGCTGGACCTCACGTTCGTACTCGAATGAGGTCTCTCCAGACCGAAGCACCTTGCGGACCGTGTTCCGCGACACCTTCAGGTCACGTGCGATCTCCTTGATCGTCTTGCCCTTGATGAAGTGCTC
>DATNMQ010000186.1:0-1556 GCA_035602465.1 Candidatus Sulfotelmatobacter sp.
TTGGCATTTCACCTCTACCCACAGTTCATCCGCTCAGTTTGCAACCTAAGTCGGTTCGGACCTCCACGGAGTTTTACCTCCGCTTCATCCTGACCATGGGTAGGTCACCAAGTTTCGGGTCTACTGCCTACGACTACAGCCTCCTTGCGGAGGTCATGCCCTATTCGGACTCGCTTTCGCTACGGCTCCGGGTGTTAACCCCTTAGCCTCGCCACAAACAGTAACTCGCCGGCTCATTCTACAAAAGGCACGCCATCAGCCTGTACACGCTCCCGAAGGAATGTGTACCTAGGCCTTTGACAGTTTGTAGGTCCAAGGTTTCAGGTTTCTATTTCACTCCGCGCACTGCGGTACTTTTCACCTTTCCCTCACGGTACTCTTCACTATCGGTCACCAAGAGTATTTAGCCTTACACAGTGGTCTGTGCGGATTCCCCCAGGATTCCGCGTGTCCCGGGGTACTCGGGTGTCGTTACGAAGTCCAGTCGGTTTTCGCCTACAGGGCTTTCACCTTCTATGGCGCAGGTTTCCACCTGCCTCTGCTAACCGCTGGTTTTATGACTTCGCTCGAGCACGGCAGAGCTCGATAAACGATCCCACAACACCGCGCGCGCAACGCCTGCCGGCTTGACACGCACACGGTTTAGGCTGCTCCCTTTTCGATCGCCTCTACTAAGGGAATGATCTCTTCCTCCGGGTACTAAGATGTTTCAGTTCCCCGGGTGCCCTCCACCTGGTCTATGTGTTCAACCAGGGGTGCTCGAGCATTACCTCGAGCGGGTTGCCCCATTCAGAAATCGCCGGGTTTTATCGCTCGCTTCCAACTCCCCGACGCTTATCGCAGGTAGCCGCGTCTTTCTTCGGCTCTTGGTGCCTAGGCATCCACCTCGGACCCTTACTAGCTTGTTCGACCTATAACCACTCTTCAGTCGCTGAAGCAATGATTGTTCAGTCACGTCAAATCAGAAAGAGGATCCAGATATTGCTTTACGGCATTCTGGAGATCTCGATAGACCTATTCGGTTGTCAATGTGCTGGTGGAGATGAGCGGATTCGAACCGCTGACCCCCTGCTTGCAAAGCAGGTGCTCTCCCAGCTGAGCTACATCCCCTGGGGCACGGCGTTCCGTGCTTATAGCGACATCGAAAAACCGATGTCTCCCTCCGCACGCGGATCGCATTGGACCCGCGGGAGGTTTTCAGACCTTGAAAGTCTGAAGAGTGGGAAAGACAGGACGAAACCCTGAATCTTGTTTGCTTGTGCACTCCGAAAAAACGAAACGCGACGGATTTTCACCGCGAACTGAGCCGCCTCCCTTTACCTTTCGATAAAGATCTCGCGCTTTCGGGACGATTACTCTTCGCCGGCAAATTACCGACTACTCTTCACCAACCTAATCGCGTCTGTTACTGCGGGACTCTGACTTGACGAGCCTCCAACAAAGGAGAAGCTCCTTAAAGGAGGTGATCCAGCCACACCTTCCGGTACGGCTACCTTGTTACGACTTCACCCCCCTCACCGGGCACTCCTTCGGCGCCTCCGTCCCTTACGGGTTCG
>DATNMQ010000187.1:0-44446 GCA_035602465.1 Candidatus Sulfotelmatobacter sp.
GACGGTCGCGCTCAACATCTGCACCGGAGCGTCCATCGCGCCGCCGAGCACGAGCGCAGCGGCCGGCACCATCGTGCCTCTGACCGCGAGCTCGACCGGATGCACGATGCCGAGCTACGAGTTCTTCGTCCAGTATCCGAACGGCAGCTGGAACCTCAAGCAAGCTTGGAGCAGCTCTGCCACATTCAACTGGGACACCAGCGGTCTGGCGCCCGGCCCGTACACGGTCCATGTGTGGGCCAACGACCAGGCCGATTCCACCGCAACCTATGAGGCGCTGGGGTCGTCGACGGTCAAGCTGACCGGCTGCGCGACGTCCAACGCCAGCGCCAATCCTGTCTCGCCGCAGGTCATCGGCACGAGCATCGTTTTCACGGCCAGCTCGACCGGATGTACGAACCCGGTCTACGAGTTCTGGCTCCTCGATCCAGCCGGCACCTGGCACCTTGTCCGACCCTTCAGCGCCACCACCACATGGACCTGGAACTCCAGCGGTTACGCGGCGGGCATGTACACGATCCACGTCTGGGCCAACAACCAGGGCGCGGACATGAGCACGTTCGAGGCCAACGGGGGACCGAACTTCACCCTGACCCCACCGCCGCCCTGTGCCGCGGCGGGTATCGCGCCGCCCACCGCCAGCCAGCCCGCCGGGTCGATAGTGAACATGACGGCCTCGTCGACCGGCTGCGCCAACCCTCAGTACCAGTTCTGGGTCCTGTACTTGGACGGTTCGTGGAACCTGAAGCAGGGCTTTGGCGGCGCCACGTTCAACTGGGACACCACCGGCCTGGCGCCTGGTCTGTACACGGTCCACGCCTGGGCCAGCTCCACCGGCTCGGGCCATGACTCGATCGGCGAGGCCAAGGTGACCCTGACCGGCTGCGCCACAGCCTCGATCAGCCCTGCCTCATCGAACCAGGCGGCGGGCTCGATGGTCTTGCTGACGGCGAGCGCGACCTGTCCGAGCCCGCAGTTCGAGTTCTTCGTCCTGTACCCCAACGGGACCTGGTACCTGAAACGGGCCTGGAGCACCACCGCGACGTTCAGCTGGGACGCCAGCGGGTTGGCCCCGGGCGGGACCTACACGATCCACGCCTGGGCCAACCAGGCGGGGGCGTCGACGGCGACCTACGAGACCTACGGCTCGGCCACAGTGACCCTGACCGGGTGCACGTCGGCGACGCTCGCGCCGCCCTCGGGGACGGCCGCGGTGGGGGCCAAGCCCACCTTCACGGCGAGCTCGAGCGGGTGCCCCAGCCCGGTCTACGAGTTCTGGCTCCAGTACCCGGACGGGAGCTGGCACCTGATGCGTACCTTCAGCACCACCACGACCTGGACCTGGGACACTACGGGCTTGCCCAAGGGCAATTACGTGATCCACGTCTGGGCCAACAACCAGGGCGCTGACACCAGCCGTTTTGAGACTTACGGCACGGCCACCTACACCTTGACGTAGCCGCATGAGGTACAGGGTCGTGACCAGAAACGGCTTGGCGGCATTGTTCGCCGCCTGCGCGATTTTCACGTTGTCCGCTGGCGCCAGCGCCGGCGCGTCACCTACGACGCAGGCGTCGCCGCCTTCGCCGCCGTCTGCCGGCTCGGCGCTGCGCGCCGTCACCGCCGATGACCACGTGATGCCGCGGCGGCAAAGCGGGTCGGCGACGACGAAACGTCCGTCGGCGCTGGCTCCGAGCGTGGGTCCGAGCGTCGGAGGCACCTGGTCATGGCAGAATCCCCTGCCCGACGGCAACTTCTTGAACGGAGTCAGCTGCCCGACCGCCTCCAGCTGCATCGCCGTGGGCGGCGGCGGGCTGATCCTCGCCACGACGAACGGAGGCTCGACGTGGACTCAACAGTCTTCGGGAGTCACCGATTCGATCAACGGGATCTCCTGCCCGACGGCTTCCATCTGCTACGCCGCGGGTGATTTCGGTGAGATTTACAAGACGACAAACGGTGGCGCGAGCTGGAGCGTGCAGCGTACGACCCTCGTTTTCTTCGCGGGGATCAGCTGTCCGGACACAATGACGTGCTACGCGGCCGGCGGTGGTGGGGAAGTCATCAGAACTGTCGACGGTGGCGCAACCTGGGCCGCCTCGGGCACGCCGGACCCGTACGACCTGTTCGCGATCAGCTGCTCGTCCACCACGTCGTGCGCGGCGGTGGGCGCCAACGGCGCTGTCGTCACCACGACCAATGGCACCAGCTGGGCGGTAGCCGCCAACGCCAACAATGTTCTGTACGGCGTCAGCTGCACGCCCAACCACTGCGCAGCGGTCGGCCTCGGCGGCATCGTGGAGGAGTACAACGGAGCCTTCGGCTCCTGGGCCGGGGCCGGCAACCTGGGCAGCACAGACCTCTACGCCGTCAGCTGCCCCAGCGACACCTCCTGCATCGCCGTGGGCGCATTGGGAACGGGACTGGCGCTGGTCGTGCCTGCGGGCAGCCCGATTGAAACCTGGGTGGCCGACAATGCCCCGACGCAGGCTTCTCTATTCGGCATCTCATGCCAGGCGAGTCTCGCCTGCGGCGTGGCCGGCGACTACAGGACCACAGGCATGACGAGCGCAGGCGGTTCGGGCTGGTCGGTGCAGATGGACGGCCTGCACATCGGCATGAACGCCATCAGCTGTCCTGGTGCGCTCTCGGTGTGCTACGTGGCCGGCGAGTGGGGCCTCGTCGGCAAGACCACTGATCGTGGTGCGACATGGTCAGCGACGTCCCTGGGCATGCAGCGCAACTTCGACGCCATCAACTGTCCCTCCTCGACGTGGTGTGTGGCAGTCGGGCAGAACGGGCTGATCGAGATCACGCACGACGGGGGCGGCACCTGGACGCAGGAGCAGTCGGGTACGAGCTGGGTTCTGACCTCGGTCACGTGCCCATATCCGACGTCATGTCTTGTAAGCGGACTGGATGGAACGATCGTCGGCACGTCAGATGGCGGATTGTCATGGCAGCTGCGCCTGGGACTGTTGCACGACGATCTGTTCGGAATCTCGTGCGCACCTGGAACCCTTACGTGCGCTGCAGTGGGCGCCAATTCGACCATCTTCACGACCACCGACGGGTTCAACACCTACCGAGTCGTCAACAACGCCCCGATCGCCCAGTTTCAATCCGTCGCCTGCCCCACGACCCTGGTCTGCTACGTGGGCGGCGTGGCAGGCAAGGTGCTCAAGACGACCGACTTCTTCTCGACCTGGTCGCAGCAGAGCTACACCAGCACGGCGTCGTTGTTCAGCATCAGCTGCTCATCGTCCACCGCGTGCGCCGCAATCGGGTTCGGCGAGAACAGCGCTCTGACCACCACCGATGGCGCGACATGGACGGTGACAAAGGTGGGCGGAGGGCTCGCCTCTGTTAGTTGCCCGGTCGCGGACTGCATCGCGGTGGGCAATCTCACCGTGGCGAACCTGACGGCCGGCGTCTGGTCGATTCAGAGCGACGTCCTGCGCGGGATCAGCTGTCCGACCGTCTCTGCGTGTATGGCGGTCGGCCACTCAGGCCTTGCTTACGCAACCACTGACGGCGGCACCACGTGGACGCAGAGATCGGCGGGCCTCACCGCGGCGCTGGAGTCTGTGAGCTGCCCGTCCGCATTCATCTGCTTTGTGGCCGGTCCAAACGAGATCCTGTCGACCACCGACCAGGGCGTGACATGGGCGAATCACACGACGCCTTCTATGAATGCGATCAGCTGCGCGACAACGACCGCGTGCGTCGCCGTCGGTGACAGCGGAAGCGTGATTCACAGCACCGATGGTGGGGCGACGTGGGCGAGCTCCACCGCGATTTCGGGCAGCGGCAGCCTGCGCTCGGTGAGCTGCCCCTCGGCCACGAATTGCTTTGCCGCCGCGGCCAACGGGATCTACTGGACGTCCGACGGCGGCGCCACCTGGCCCGGCCACTTCACGCCGTCGCAAGCCGTAGGGAGCATCAGCTGCGTGGCCTCGTCGTGCGTCGCGGTCGGTGGGGCTGGAACCATCGTCGTCACCGCTAACGGGGGTGGGACGTGGACGTCAAAGACATCCGGTACGGCGCGGGCACTGGTCGCAGTGAGCTGCCCGACGGCGACGGCCTGCATCGCGACTGGGGCGGGCGGTGCAGTCCTCAGCTCGGTCGACGGAGGCACGACCTGGAACCAGCAATATGCGGGTGCGGACATGTTGTCGAGCATCAGCTGTGCGACTGCAAATTCCTGTCATGCGGTGGACTCAAATGCGAGGGAGATCGTCGCCACCTCCAGCGGCGGTGTGGGCACGTGGAGCTTCCATGGACCTTCGGGCAACACCAACAACCTGCGCGGGATCAGCTGCCCAAGCGCAACCGCGTGCTACGCCGTCGGATATCCGGGCACATTTCTTGACACTCACGACGGCGGTGCGACGTGGGTCGACCACTCGGTCACGACGTCCGACTCCCTCTTCGCCGTGAGCTGCCCCAGCACCACCACCTGCTTCGCCGCGGGTTTTCCAGGAGTGATCTACCGGACGACCGACAGCGGAGTCACGTGGACGCCACAGCCAAACCCGGACTCAGGCAACCAGAACGTCGCCCTGTTGGGCATCAGCTGCGCCAGCGTCACCACGTGCGTCGCGGTGGGCACCGGAGGCAATGCCTTGTCGACGAGCAACGGGTCGACCTGGATCAAGGAAAGCACGGGCACCACGCTTCATCTCTGGGGCGTGAGCTGCCCGACCACCTCCTGCCTTGCGGTTGGCGACTTCGGCCTAACGCTGCGCCGTCAGGGTGGATCGTGGTCCGCCGGTGCGACCGCGCCGAACACTCTTGTCGGGGTCAGCTGCGATACGAGCACGTGTTACGCGGTGGGTGTCCTTGGCATCGTGGTGACGACAAGCACATTCGGGACCGCGTGGACTGCGCAGACATCAGGGGTGGGGTTCACGCTGTACGGCGTCAGTTGCGTCCGGTCGGTCTGTGTGGCGGCGGGCGACTCCGGCCAGATGGTGATGACAACCGACGGGACGAACTGGTCCTTCGTCGACCTTCACACGCAGAACTTCTTCCGAGCGATCTCCGTTCCCGACCTTAACCACGCGTTCGTCGTCGGTCTCGGCGGCACCATCCTCGCCACCTCGAATCTGACTCCCGAGTGCGGCACCTCCTCGGTGTCCTCCGACGTGACATCTCCGACCGGCGTGGGCGCCATCGTGCACTGGACCGCAACGTCCACGGGCTGCTCGAGTCCCATATACGAGTTCTTCCTGCAGGACCCGAACGGCAACTGGACCCTGGAGCAGTCGTTCGGCGCGAGCAACCTCTGGACCTGGGACACGACCGGCATCGCCGCAGGGACCTACACCCTTCACGCCTGGGCGAAACAGGCGGGTGACCCGACGAACACATACGAGTCCTATGGCTCAGGGTCCATGACCCTCACGCCGTGTGGCTCCGCCGGGGTGACCCCGGCGTCGGTGACGCAGCCGGTCGGCTCGGCGGTGAACCTCACGGCAAGCTCGACCGGCTGTCCGCATCCTGAGTACGAGTTCTGGGTCCAGTACCCGGATGGGAGCTGGAACCTGGCGCGAGGCTGGGGCGGACCGACTTTCGCATGGGACACCACCGGGTTGGCGCCCGGCACCTACCTCGTGCACGCCTGGGTCAACACGTCGGGGACGGGACACGACTCGATCGGCTCGGCCATGGTGACGTTGACCGGGTGCACCTCCGCCTCGGTGAGCCCACCCAACCCGAGCGCTCCCGCGGGATCGACGGTGGCTTTCACAGCAAGCTCCGCGGGCTGTCTCAACCCGCGCTACGAGTTCTGGGTCCAGTATCCCGACGGGTCGTGGAACCTGAAGCAGGGCTGGGGTGGGGCGAGCTTCAATTGGGACACCACCGGCCTGGCGCCCGGCAGCTACCTGGTGCACGCCTGGGTCAACCGCGCGGGCACGACCTGGGAGGCCTACGGCTCGGCGACCGTGACCCTTACCGGCTGTACGTCGGCTTCGGTAAGCCCTCCGTCCGTGACCCAGGCCGCCGGCTCGCTGGTCGCTTTGACGGCCAGCTCGGGCGGCTGCGCCAACCCTGTCTATGAGTTCTGGGCCCAGTACCCCGACGGGAGCTGGAACCTCAAGCGGGGCTGGGGCGCAGCGAGCTACAGCTGGGACACCACCGGCCTCGCGCCCGGCACGTACACGGTCCACGCCTGGGCCAACCAGCAGGGGGCGGCGCAGACCCTTGAGGTCTTCGGCTCCTCGACGGTGACCCTGACCGGCTGCACCTCCGCCTCGCTCAGCCCCTCGAATCCGAGCCAGGCGGCGGGCTCGACGGTCGCCCTGACCGCCAGCTCGAGCGGCTGCCTCAACCCGAGATATGAGTTCTTCGTCCAGTACCCGAGCGGCACCTGGTATCTGAAGCAGGGGTGGGGCGGGGCGACCTTCAACTGGGATACGACAGGTCTGGCGCCGGGGGTGTACACAGTGCATGCGTGGGTGAACATCCAGGGCACCGGGCACGACGCGATCGGCTCGGCCACGGTGACGCTGACGGGATGCACGTTGGCGACGCTCGCTCCGCCCTCGGGGACGGCCGCGGTGGGGGCCAAGCCCACCTTCACGGCGAGCTCGAGCGGCTGTCCCAACCCGGTCTACGAGTTCTGGCTCCAGTACCCGGACGGGACGTGGCACCTGATGCGTACCTTCAGCACCACCACGACCTGGACCTGGGACACGACAGGCCTACCCAAGGGCAATTACGTGATTCACGTCTGGGCCAACAACCAGGGTGACGACACGCGCACCAACGAGACGTACGGCACGGCTACTTATTCGCTGACCTAGCTCCGGAAGCCCGCCTCGCCTCGCCGGCGGGCTGGGGCTCGAACCATCGAGTGTCGGGACGGACGAATCCACGCACCTCATAGGGCCTGTAGTGGTCGCCGCCTTCCCCGGCCACGTTCATCACTGTGAACCGAGTGATCTTTTCAACCAGGTCGATCGTGGCTCCTGAGTAGTGGTGCAGCCCAATGTCGAGGACGTAGTCCCGAGGCAGCAAAGTGACGTCGACTTCGACGTCGATTTCCTGCAGGCCTGGCGTCAGCTCGAAGAGATGACCGCCGCGGTCGGTGTTCATCATGGTTGCGACACGCACGCCGTCCAGGGTCGAGATGCCCAACTCGATCACAACTTCGGGAAGCCTCGCGTTCGAATCGACCAGCATCTTCACGCGAAACATCTCGGTGAAATGCAGCTGTTCGGTTACACGGTCGCTGGAGTCGAGGAGTGTGACCGTGCGCAGACGCGCCTCGCCGGTCCCCATCAAAGAGTCTCCGGGCTGGACCTGCGACTGGCCTCGCGGGATGTCGTCGGTCCGCAGGTAGGCGGCAACGACGTTGTCGGGATCACCGTCCTGCACGAGCCGGCCGCCTTCGAGCAGGATCGCCCGGGTGCACAGGCTCTTGATCGAAGGCATGCTGTGGCTGACGAACAGCACGGTGCGACCCTGGCTCGCGACGTCGCCCATCTTGCCCAGGCACTTCTGCTGAAAGGCGACGTCACCAACCGCCAGCACCTCGTCGACGATCAGGATGTCCGGCTCGAGGTGCGCCGACACCGCAAAAGCGAGGCGGACATACATCCCGCTGGAGTAGAACTTGACCGGGGTGTCGAGGAAAGCCTCCACGCCCGCGAACTCGACGATGTCGTCGAACTTGCGGTCGATCTCGCTGCGCTTCATGCCGAGTATGGCGCCGTTCAGGTAGACGTTTTCGCGACCGGTGAGCTCGGGGTGAAAGCCCGTTCCGACCTCGAGCAGGCTGCCCAGGCGCCCGTTGACCACAGCGCGTCCATGGGTCGGCTCGGAGAGCCGGCTCAAGATCTTCAGGAGGGTGCTCTTCCCCGCGCCGTTGCGCCCGATGATGCCGAGCACCTCGCCTTCCTTGACCTCGAAGGAAACGTCGTTCAGCGCCCACAGAAGCGGCGCGGGTGAACCGCGTCCCAGCGAGTCGCGCAGGAAGGCGACGGCCCGTCCCCGCACGGAGACCTGCCGCTCGCGCTTCCGGCCAAGCCGGTAGACCTTGCTCAGCCCCTCGGCCTGTACCGCGTTGACGGCCATCTTCAGACCACGTCCGCGAAGGTCTTCTCCGCGGACCGGAAGTAGATGAGCCCCCCGATGAGGATCGCGAGGAGAAGCGCGGTCGATCCCAGCAGCTGAAGCCCGGGCGGCGTGCCGCCGGCCAGAGACCAGCGGAATCCCTGGATGATGCTGGCCATCGGGTTCAGCTCGTAGATGAGGCGCGAGGCCCCGCCCGGCACGAGGCTTGCGGAGTACGTCACCGGCGACGCGAAGAGCCAGATCTGGACGATGAAGGGGAGCGCGACCTGCACGTCCCTGTAGCGCACGTTGAGCGCCGAAAGCCAGAGGCCGAGCGAGATCGCCGCGAGCAGGGCCAGGAGAGCGAAGAAGGGGAGCGTGACTATCTGCCACCCAGGCCGCACGCCGAAGTAGATCAGCGCACCGACGAGCAGAACGAGGGAGATGGTGAAATCGACGAGGCCCGCCAGGGCGGCGGACAGCGGGATGATCAGCCGCGGAAAGTAGACCTTGGTCAGCAGGTTGGCGTTGCCCACCAGGCTGCCTGCGCTTCGGGTCAGCGACGATGCGAAGAGCTGCCAGGGGAGAAGGCCCGCCAGCACGAATAGGGGATATGGCATTCCCTCTGAGGGCAAGTGCGCGAAGCGACCGAAAACGACGCTGAAGATCGTCATGGCGGCCAGGGGCTGGAGCAGCATCCAGGCGATGCCAAGGACCGACTGCTTGTAGCGAACCCTCACCTCGCGCCACGCCAGGTAGATGAGCAGCTCGCGGTATTCCCACAGCTCGCCGAAGTTGAAGGCGAGAGGACCGCGTCTCGGCTCGATGATCACCGGACGGCGCGCGGCGCCGGCCGCTGCTCGAAGGCTCACGCCGGCCGGCCCTGATGCAGCAGCTCGGCGGTTCCGGCGAAACCGCAGTTCATGAACGCGTCCACGATGGAAAGCCCAGGCACGAATTGTGAGGCACCGTGCTGAGGATACTTTGGATGCTCGAACTCCTGATATACGAGGGAGATGCCCGCCTCGCGGAACAGGTGGTCCTCCTGATAACCCTGCGCGCCACCTCCCGCGAGGTAGGCGTCCCCGCCCACCGCTCGTACGAGCTCGACCAGGCGGTCGGTCGCGCGGCTCTGCACGTTCACGCTCGAGCTCAGCACAAGAACATTTTCGAGACCCAGCGCGGCAGTTGCGGCTCGTATGGCCTGGACATTGAGCTCGACGAGGCTTTTCACCTGGTTCTTGATCAATGGGGCAATCCACGTGTAGACGGCATCGAAGTGGGGGGCGCGCCTGTAGTTGAGCTCGACCGTCCGAAGCAGCTTGTCGCGCCATGGAGAGCGATCATCGATCTCGATCTCGGAGATCGCCCGCGTGCCGTGAAAGGCCCGCACCACCGGCACGGTCAGCCAGGCGGGCGCACCCGCGACCAGCACCTGGACGCGATTCGTCCACGTGGCGCCGGTCTTCTGGAACTGGACGTCGTCGAGCAGGATAAATGCCTGCGCACGCCTGATCTTGTCGAAGTAACCGAGCCACGGCAGGAAATTCGGCTGGTGGATGGCAACCAGCGTCACCCCTCTTGGAACTCGTCGCGAAGGATCGCCATCACCACCACGTCCACGTACTTGCCGTCGATGTGCGCCGCTTGCCTCAGCACTCCCTCGCGGCGGAGCCCCGCCTTCTCGTAGGCACGGATGGCAGCGGCGTTGTGCGCGAAGACGTTCAGATAGATCCGGTGCAGGTTGAGATCGCGAAAGCCAAAGCGCAGCAGCAGCCGAACCGCTTCGGTGCCATGACCCTGGCCGCGCTCGCCAACCTCTCCGATCCGGATCTGGAGCTCGGCGTGATGGTGCACGGGATCGATGCCGCGAAGCTGGCAGCTGCCGATCAGCCGCTTCTCGGGCATCACTCGGATCGCGAAGATCGCGACGTCGCCGCGCCGTCGGATGGCGTCAAACCACTCGCGATGGTCGGTCTCGGTAACGGGACGGTAGGCGGAGTTCCAGTGCACCTGATCGGGCCGGTTGATCCACTCGAAGAGAACCGACAGGTCCTCGTCCAGCAGGGGGCCAATCGCCACGGAGTGACTGGCGGCATCGTCGGTTACAGGATCAATCGAGTGCATATGTGTGTTTCGGGGCAATCTTCTGGGCGGTTTCTCGGCCGCTCATAATAGGCGGCCGGCCCGGTGCCTTCGCCGCCCGAACCGGCGACAAAGCGAAAATCTGATCTGTGAAAGCCGCTCTTGCTGACATGCTCGTCGACCCGGTCGATCTGAGCCCGTTTCAGCTGGAGGTCGTCGCGCGGGCCGGTGAGGAGATCGTCGACGCCACACTCCGATCGGCCTCTGGTCGCACCTATGCGGTTGACAGAGGCATCCCGCGCTTCATGACGACCCAGGACGAGGGCCAGCTGCAGACGATGCACTCCTTCGGCTACAAGTGGCGCAACGAGTCCAGCTATGCCTGGGCGCGACAGGGTGGAGATGGAGGCGCGTACGCAGCGTGGCTGAGCGAGAAATACGGGTTCGACAGCGCCGCCGCCTGGTGCCGGCACTTCGCGGGCAAACGGTTCCTGGACCTTGGCTGCGGCGCCGGCATGGCGTCGTATTTCTGGCTGACGTCGAGTCATTGGGAGCCGAAGGGGCCGTGGGTTGGCGTCGACATCTCGGAAGCGGTGGACGTTGCCCGCGAGCAGCTCGGCAGAGTGCCCAACACGCATTTCGTCCAGGCCGACGCCCTCAACCTTCCGTTTTCGAGTGGGACGTTTGACGCGATCCTTTCCGAGGGTGTTCTCCACCACACACCGTCGACGAGGATGGCGATCGAGTCCGCCGCCCGCGTCCTCGCCGGTGGAGGTGAGCTGCACTTCTACGTGTACCGTCGCAAGGCTCCGGCGCGCGAGTACATGGACGATCACGTGCGCGAGAGGCTTCGCGACCTGAGCGACGACGAGGCCTGGGACGCGATGCGCTCGCTCACCTTGCTTGCTCGCAACCTTGCAAGGCTGAAAGCCGAGGTCACAGTAGAGGAGGATGTTCCTTTGCTAGGCATCAAGGCCGGAACGCAGGACGTTCAGCGCCTGATCTACTGGAACTTCGCGAAGCTCTACTGGAACGAGGCCTTCGACTTCGAGGAGAACGTCCACGTCAACTTCGACTGGTATCGGCCGGTCTATGCGCACCGCCAGTCCGCAGAAGAGGTCCAGGCCTGGTGCCGCGACGCCGGCCTGGAAATCGTCCGGATGCACGAGCAGGAAAGCGGCTACACGGTTCGCGCCGTCAAGAAATGACTATCTCTTAGACTGGCTCCGATGCTGATCGATGCTCCGATTCTGACACTAGACGTCGACTGGGCACCGGACTTCATGATCGATCCACTGGTCGATGCATTGCTCGAGGCCGGCGTTCGGTCGACCTGGTTTGTCACGCATCCAAGCAAGGCCATCGACCGCATGAGGCAGCATCCGGAACTGTTTGAGCTCGGTGTCCATCCGAACTTTCTGCCCGGCTCTTCGCACGGTTCCACCACGGCTGAGGTTCTCAAGACCTGCATGGAGATGGTTCCCGAGGCCCAGTCGTTTCGCACGCACAGCCTCGTCCAGTCCACGCCCCTGTTGACGGATGTCATGCGCTTGACGAAGCTGAGCATCGACGCGAGCCTCTACCTGCCGCATCAGTCGAGCGTCGGCCCGTTTCAATTCGATTGGGAGGGCCACTCTCTTCTACGAGTTCCGTTCCACTGGGAGGACGACCTCGAGATGGCCCGAACAGCGCCGCAGTGGCGCCTCGGATCCTCCTCATCTTCTGGCGAGGTCTTCGGCTTCCATCCCATCCACATCTACCTGAACTCCAGCGCCCTCGATGCGTACGGCTCTTTGAAGTCCCGATTCCGGCGGGTAACAGACATCGACCGCAAGTCCGCGGATGCCGCGGTCAATCCTGGCGTCGGAACGCGCAGCCTTTTCGACGACGTCATCGACCGACTGCGCCAAGCCAAGGACTCAGTCCGCCTGATCGACCTGCGCGAGCGTTGGGCGATGGCCGCCGGCGAGAAGATCAGCGAGGTGGCGCAGGGAAAGGTCAAGGCCACCAACGGCGCCGAGCGTCTGGAAGCGTATCGCGCGGCTGAATCGGATCAGCGCGCAGGGCAGCTCCGGGAACGATACGAAGCGCTGGACGCGACCAATATCTACGCGACGTCGCGCGACACCAACCTGCGCGAGCTCGAGATCGGGTTCATTCGAGAGCACGCCAAGGGTCCGGACGTGCTCGACATCGGGTGCGGCAACGGCTACACGCTCATCTCGCTGGCCCGAACGCTGAAGGGCAACCTGACCGGCCTGGATTTCTCGGAGAACATGATCGCGGGGGCGCAGGGGCTGGTCGAGCGCTTCGCCGCCGAGCTGCTCAGCAGACCCTCCTTCAGCACCAGCGATGTGCGCCACCTGCCATTTCCCGACGACTCGTTCGACACCGTCATCAGCGAGCGGTTGATCTTCAACCTGCCCACTCGCGCCGACCAGGAGGCAACCATCGGAGAGGTGCATCGCGTGCTGCGTCCGGGCGGCCAGTATCTGATGGTGGAGGGCAATGAGGACGGGCTGCGAAGGCTCAACGCAATCCGGGAGCGTGTCGGGCTCGATGCCATCCCGACCGCCGACGCTGAGAGCTTCAGCTCGCTCAAGCTGACCGAGACCGAGCTTCTCAAATGGCTCGGCGGCAGGTTCGAGATCGCCGAGGAGCGCTTCTTTGGGACCTACTACCTGATCAGCCGGGTGGTCCATCCGCTCCTGGTCCAGCCGAGCTCACCGCGGTTCGACGCGCCGATCAACGCGATCGCCAGAAGGATCGCAGAGGTGTTGCCTGATGTCGGTCGCATCGGGCACGTCGCCGGCTACAAGCTGATCGCATTGAAGTGACGATCAGGATCGAAAGCTGATCTTCGCCCGCTTCTTGTAGGTGGTCTCGCGCTCGAGGAGAGTGTCCTGGGCAATTTCCAGGTTGTCGCGCAGCACTTTGTGCCACTTCTCTTGGACGGTCATGCTGCGGTCGGTCCAGCATTCGGGATGCAGCAAGAGTTGCAGCTTCGCATGAGAGCGCGAGCGAAACGCCTCCACCGGGTCCTCCCGCCAGTGCCAGCTGCTGTCGGATAGATAGCCGAACCCGGCCATGTCCTGGCGGTCGTAGGTGTTCAGGCAGCGGATCTTGACGTTGTTTTCGAGTACGACGGCGGTCGGCTGATGGAAGGAGACCGCGTCAACCGGAACCCCGAACTCAGCGCTCAGCAGCGCGCGCTCCTTGTCGACAAGGTCGGGAATCGTCGCCGGCGGAGCGTGGTCCGCCGAGCGTTCGTCGAAGTGCAGTCCCAGCCGATGGCCGAGGTCGAGCAATTTCCGGATGAGCTTGCCGTGGGGGCTGGACAGCACGTTGTACAGGGGCGAGCGAAGCTGCACGAAGTACGTGCTCGTCACGCCCATCTCCCTCTCCAGCTTGCCCAGCTGAAGAGCCGTGGCAAGATCGCCCTCGCAATCGTGCCGGAGAAGGCAGAAGTAGCCGTCCGCCTCGCGCGCCCGCGCAAGCTCGTCGAAGCAGATGAACCGATAGCCCGACTCGAGACCGGACTCGACGATCCGGCGGTAGTGCCCGAAGGTGAACTCGGCGGGCGGGCGGGCCAATCTCAGCGGCCTTCGACGGTGAGCTCAGCGGCCGCTTCGCGGCACACCTCATCCACCCCTCGGGAAAATGCGACGGTCGGCGAGCCGAGGATTCGCGACATCAGCGAGATGTCCGCGTAGACGTTTCCGGGCGCGGCGGACAGCTGCTTCGTGACGGGCTCCCTGCCGAGCCGCTTGCCCATGATTCGAACGATCTCGCCGAGCGTGAGGACATCCGGGCCGGCGACGTTGACGGGCCCCGAGTAGTCAGTCTCGGTCGCGGCAGCGAACGCGCGCACCGCATCGGTCACGTGGATGGGGTTGACCTTCAGGCCATCGGGAGGGCTCAGGGTGATCGGGTTGCCCTGCCAGACGTTGCGCGCGAGGCGGGGGATGAACATCGTCGGTCGCTGGCCCTCGCCGTAGACGAAGAACGGCCGAAGCGCGACAACTCCAAAGAAACTCTCATATGAGAAAAGCAGGATCTCGGCCAGATGCTTGCTTGCCAGGTAGAAATCAGGAGGATGCGCCGCTGCGCTCTCGGTCAGCGCATCCGGACCGTAGCCGTAGATCCCGCCGCTGGAGGCAAGGACGAATCGCTTGGCGTTCGCCTTGCGCGCGTACTCGAGAAGACGAAATGTGGAATGGACGTTGACCCCGTAGATGTCGTCGGCGCGATCGGGGAAATCGCGGTAGTTGTGTGACTGCGCGAGGTGCACGACCGCGTCGAGGCGATCCGGGAGGCGGGACTCGTCCAGGCCGACGCTAAGGTCCTGCTGAATTGCGCGAGCCAGTGTCGACGGCCGCCTGACCAGGCCGAAGACCTCGTGCTCAGCGGCGAGATCGCGGACCAGCCGCCGGCCGATAAAACCCTCCGCTCCGGTGACGAGAATCCGCATCACGCGGTTTCAGCGGCCGCCAGGAACTCGGCTGACACCTTGGAGGCGATCGCTTCGTGTAACCAGACGTGACTGACGATCGACTTCCAGATCTGTCCCACCGCTTCGGCAGAATGGTACTTGAGTACATATTCCCGCCCGGCTCGACCGAGAGAGGCTCGAAGCTCCGGATGCGTGGCGACGCGGCGCAGCTCCTCTTTCAAAGACTCGGGAGTCGCGTTGACGATGGGGCAATCGCGCAGATAGGTCCCGTCCCAGAACTCTGGTCCGAGCCAGCTGAGGTTCGAGAGAACCGGGCGCCCGAGTGCCATTGCCTCAACGCCTGTCAGCCCATAACCCGCGATGAACTGTTCAGCGACGATGTCGGCGGTGGCCATCGCCGCCCTGACGTCCTCATTGGACCGACCTTCCATGATCTCGAGTCGCAGGTGTAGTCCCTCAGACTGCAGCTCGTCAACCGCCTTGATCAAGAATTCGGTGCCCTTGACCGAGCGGTGGTTGGTCGGGTGGACGATGAGCACCTCAGCGCTGCGCGCGTCAGCCCCGCCGGCTTCGGCGACTGGTTTCCAGTGCTCGGCATCGATTCCGAGGCCGTTCGGCCAGAGAAGATCCTGCCGGGGCTGGAATCCGGGCTGATAGGTCCGGACGACGAAGGTCGCATGACGGCAGAAATAAAGCACGCGATTCCGGATCTCGTCGCCGCGTCTGAGCAGGTCCGGGTACGTGCTGTACACGGCGGCCTCTGCGGGGCCGATCGTGCCGGGCACGGCGATGTCGCTTCCGTACGGGATCATCACGATGCGCTTGCCGGCCAGACCGATGAGCTGACACTCGAGCGATCTGAGCGGGGTGCCGGCAAGGTAGCCGCCGTCGTAGGAGAAGACGAAGACGTCTGAGCTGCGCAGGCACCAGGCAAAGGCGAAGTAAGGCGCCAGAGACCAGAGCCGGTGGGACCGAGGTCGAAACTCGTCCAGGTGGTGGTCGAAGTCCTCTCGCCTGAACGCCGGGTACACGCCATAGGCGAGGGTCGAGCTCTTGAAGCCATATTGCCGCAGGGCGTTGGACCAGTACTTGTTGTTGATCAGGGGAATGGGGCCCCAGATGACACGCGCTTGCTGAGATCGAGTCGGACGCGCCCATCTCCGCATGCGTTCCAGCATCGCCAGGCCCGCCAACCATGCGAGCGCCACGACAGGCGAAACGACGCGGAGCGCGAACCTGAAAGCAGTCTTCACCGCTCGGCCGTCGAGCGACGTGGGCTCAGGACGGTGTCCTAGGCGTGTTTCAGCGGCTCCAGTCTGCGTTGTCCGAGCCGCCATTCGATGACCTTTGCGAGCCCCTCGCGAAGCGGGGTGTGAGCGCGGAATCCCAGCAGACGCTCGGCCTTGTCGATGCTACCGATGCGGTAGGTCACGAAGCTCTCCTCCTGTGGCCGGTACTCCGGCTCGAGGTCGGATCCGG
This sequence comes from Candidatus Sulfotelmatobacter sp., assembly GCA_035602465.1. Taxonomy (GTDB): domain Bacteria; phylum Chloroflexota; class Dormibacteria; order Dormibacterales; family Dormibacteraceae; genus 40CM-4-65-16. Next base: position 16,079 of record DATNMQ010000187.1, read on the forward strand.
TCAGGTCGAGCAGCAGCTCGACGAGCTCGTTGATGGTCGTGCCGACGCCCATACCGATGTTGAAGAACTCGTCGGCGCAATCCGCCTTCATGCTGAGGATATTCGCCTCGGCGGTGTCGCCGACGTAGATGAAGTCGTAGACCTGCGAGCCGTCGCCGAAGATCACCGGTCGCTCGCCGGCCCAGATCTTGTCCAGGACTCGCATGATCACGCTGACGTACGTCCCCTGGTAGTCCATCCGCGGGCCGTAGATGTTCATGTACCGGTGGCCGACGAATGGAAGGCCGTGCTGCTGGTAGATCGCGCGCAGCATCTGCTCGTTCGCGATCTTCGTCGCGCCGTAGGTGGTCCGGTTATTGAACGGATGGTCTTCCGTCATCGGTGTCTGCACGGCGTTGCCGTAAACGGAGGCCGATGAAGAGAAGACAAGGCGCTTGACGCCGAGGTCGAGACACGCTTCCAACACGTTCCAGGTGCCGAGCACGTTGACCTCCCAGGCTTGGCGCGGCTCGTTCACGCATTCGCCGAGCCAGAGCGACGCCAGGAGGAAAACGCCGTCAATGCCGGTCAGCGCGTCGCGAAGCGCCTCTTCGTCGGTCATCGACGCCTTGACGACCTTGACGCGGCGGTCGTGTTTGGCGTGCTCAAGGTTGGCCTCGGTGCCTCTCAGGAAGTTGTCGAAGACGACGACCTCTGCCACGGGTTCGTCGAGAAGCTGATCGACGATGTGCGAGCCCAGCAGCCCGGCGCCGCCGACGAGGGCGATTCGTTTGTCAGTCAGTTCCAATGTCTTCCATCCTTGGTCGCAATAGAAACCGCCGGAAGCCTACAACAAGGCCGAAGGCGCCCGCCCGTGGACGGCCTCCGCGTCGACATATCGAAACTCGATCGCAGCCTCGGCCCTGGCAGCGAGCTCGAGCGCTGATTCGCGGTCGTGTCCGCCGGTGACGACGTATCCGGCGCGGTCGCCGCCGGTCCTCACGGGCCGGATCTCGGCGCCGGGTTGTACCCACACTCCGCAGTCGAGCACGCCCGCCCAGCGGCGCACCTCGTCGACACCGTGGATCGACTCCAGCCTGCCCGGCGGCGGGGTGAGAAAGCGGTAGACACAGCCGGCCTCGCGTTGGGGTGAGATCGGGCCGGGGTCCTCGCCGAGGAGCAGCCGGGTCACGGCCGCGATCTCGTCCACGCCGGTCAGAAACGAGACGATTGGATGGGGCGTGTGCCCGCCTCCGAACCGCGCTCCCAGCTCGAAGAGTCGCGGGCCGCTTGCTGTGCTGCACAGCTCGACGTGGACGGCTCCGATCTCGATGCCCAGGGCTCGCGTCGCCTCGATCGCGACCTGGCCGATCCGCTCGCGCTCGCTGCCCGAAAACACGGTGGGGTAGATGACGCTCTTGTCGACCCGGAAGGGCGGAGGTGTTTTCTCCTTGTCCGAGATCGCGAGCACGGTGTGTTTTCCGCCGGGCTCGACCACCAGCTCCAGGCTGTGCTCGATGCCATCAAGGAACTCCTCGATGACGACGTCCTTGTCGGCGTAGAAGGATTGCGCGAACTCGAGGGCCGCGCGAATTTGCGACGCGTCGTCCACCCGAGAGATTCCTCGACTCCCGCCTCCGCGGCTGTCGGCGGGCTTGAAGATCAGCGGCCAGGTGCCGAGCTCATGCGTCGCCGCGATCGCGCCGTCGAGATCCCGGACCACGCGAAAACGCGTCGAGGGGACGCCGGCCTTCTCCCACAGCCTGCGCATCCGCGCCTTGCTGGTGGCGTTGCGGGCGACCTCCGGCGAGTTGCCCGGCAAGCCCAGGGCCGCGGCCACCTCCGCCGCCGTCTGCACGCCGTAGTCGGACAGCGGCACGACTCCATGGACGCGGTGCTCCCGGGCAATGCCGATCGCGCCTTCGACGTCGGTGATGTCCACCGGCGCGAAGACGTCCGCTGCGGCCTTGCCCGGAGCGTCCGGGTTGCGGTCGATCGCCACCACGCGGCAGCCCACGCCCTTGATGGCGTTGATCGTGAAAACCTGGTGCTGCGCCGCTCCAAGGACCAGGACCGATCGCTGTTGCAATTGGCTCTAGGTTTGCAAAAGGGCCTGCCGGCCGGCCAGCGCCGACTCAACGGTCCGGACTCTGTCGTCGTAGCCCGTGGTAGAGGCCAGGAGCCGGCCTCGACCGTCGGCTATCCCCACGACCCGCGTCGGCTTCGAGATCGAGTCGACCACGACGTCGCCCAGGGCGCCGATGAGGCCGCCCGCCACGACGGGATAGCCGGCGATCTCGCCGCGACCCATCAGCTGATGGGTCGTTTCGGCCGTTCCGAGCTGAGCCGCGAGCTCGCCCGCCATCGCGGCCCGCATGTCGGGCCGGATGATGCGGATTCCCCGCTGGACCGCCAGCTCGATCGCGTCCTGCTCGACCGATCCGATGGTGGCGTCGAAGATGATCGCCTCTGGGCTCACGCGGGCCATGACCTCGCGGTCGATCAGCGGTCGGTCGGTGTGAAAGGCGGCAAGCGCAGTTGCTTCGGCGGCGGCGGCGCCGAGGTCTGTCCCAACTTCGATCCTCGACTGCTTGCCGGCCAGCGCCCGGAGCGCGGACGCCGTGGAATCGAGGTCGGAGGATGGGGCGCCTGAGAGGATGATGCGGATTCCCTGGTCGGCGAGATGAGCGGCGAGGTGCGTCGCCTCGGGCCGCAGACCCACGATCACGACCGGTGCCCCCAGTTGGGTGGGCAGCGCTTTCAGCTCGTACATGACGGTGCGCGCCCAGAGCTCGGCATCGGAGTAGGTGAACACGCGGCTCGCCTGCGCGATCCGCCTCGACATGTCCCCCAGGGTTTCCGGCAGAAACTCGCGCGGGTTGGCGTCAACGAGCAGGACGTCGACAATGCCGTCGACCTCGCGGATCAATGGCTCGACCTGGTCTGCGTCTCCGATCTCGAGGCTGCCGATGACGTAATCGAACTCCTCCTGGATGAAGGGAGAGATGGCAGCCGACCGGGAGCGACGCTGCGCCGCGACGATGTTGATCACCGAACGCTTGCCTCGCTTCTTCGCTTCGGTTCGCACCTGCTGGGCCAGCGTGGCAGGGGTGGTCTCGCCGGCGCTCACGTCCACGTGAATGTCGAGCGCGCCGCTGCTGCCCTTTGGCTTCGCCGCCGACTGCGCCTGCAGGCGTTTTGCGATGTCCTCCACCAGGTCGTCCGGCGCGTATGTCTGGTCGACCTCGCAGACGGCCACGATGAGGTCGCGCGGGTCGACCCCGTAGCTGTCCGCATATTTGAGGATGGTCTTGAGGAAGCTGGAGTGGAACTGCGCGTATCCGCTGGTGATGTCGATCGGATCGATCCCGGCCGCAGGCAGCATCGGCTTGATCATGCGTTCGCTGAGATCCATCAGCCGGTTCAGGTCGACGCCCAGGTCGATGCCTCGTTTCTTGAGAACCGTGACGAGGATCTCGGTCGCGGGATTGCCTCCGCCTCGGCCCATGCCGCGAAGCGTGCTGTCGACGTAGGTCGCTCCCGCCTCGATCGCGGCCAGGACGTTGGCGATGCCGAGCGACAGGTTGTCGTGACCGTGGAAGCCGACCGGGACGTCGATGGCGCCCCGCATCGCCTGGATGTAGGCGCGCACATCTTCGGGCATCATGCCCCCGGCCGAGTCGACCACGCAGACTACGTCCGCGCCGAACTGCGCGGACAGCGAGCCCTGCTCCGCCAGCTCTGCCGGCGGCATCGTGTACGACTTCATCAGGTTGGCGGACACGAACATGCCGAGGCGCTTGGCGTGCTCGATGTACTCGCGCGACCCTTCGACCTCCGAAGCGTTGGTCCCCACCCGCACGAAGTGCATGCCGTAGCTCGCGGCCATGTCGAGGTCCTCGTGGCGGCCCACGCCGGGAATGAAGAACATGCCCCATCGCGCGCGCTTGAGCGTCTTGGCCGCCGCGCGCAGGTAGGCCTCATCGGTCGCCGCAGCCTTTCCCTTCCCCGCGGCCGAAGCGTTCAGGCCAACGCCGTGGCCGATCTCGATCATCTCGATGCCGGCGTTCTCGAGAGCGGCGGCGATGATCATCGTGTCCCGCTCGGTGAACTGGAAATCGATCACGTAGCTGCCGTCGCGGAGGGTGCATTCCAGAAGGTGAAGATCAGCCACTGGCGACCTCCAGGGGCTGTTGGAGCGGGAGGTCGGCCAGGGTGACGAACTCGCAGCCCCCGGACAACCTCTCGATTGCCGCCACGTTCTGTTCGAACGCCGCCACGTCGAAGGCCAGCAGTCCGTGGCCCGGGCCGTCGCAGATCTCATAGGGATGCGTGATGGTGACGAGCTGGGAGTGACGACCGAGCCACGCTTCGGCGCTCTTGCGGAATATCTCCGGGCGATACGCGGGATTCAGATAGCGGACGACCTGCTGGCCGTCTCCCGGGGCGGCAACCACCGTGCACGATATCGGCACTTCGAGGATCGGCAGCGAGGGCGAGCCGGGCACCCGATAATCGGCCACCGACGGACGGTAGGGTCGTTCTGGCGTCGTGGTCCAGTCGACGCCGCGGCGGGTCCATGGATAGGCCGGACGCGGCATCGCGGTGCTGTCGATGCTGAATCCGGCCTCGGCGAGCACTCGCATGACCTGATTTGACCCGCGGCCAAATCCGACGCGGCTGAGGTCGAGCCCCCGGTTTCGCGCAACCTGGGCGAACTGTCCAATCTTTTTGATCGGGCCGTGGTAATGCCAGCCGACGCCATGGCCACGGTCGATTAGCTTCCGGAGCAATCGCACCTGCGCGGCGAAAAAGTCGATTGCCGGATCGATCCTCAAAAGCCAGGTCGCCCGCCACTCAGGATGGCGCTCGAACACCGGACCGAGCGCGCGCATGGCGACGTCCAGCTCATCAGGCATCGGTCGGGTTGCGTCCCCGGTGTAGGTCTGACAGTCGACGTCGAAGGTGAGCGAGACGATCACCGAGCCCAGCCCTCGAAATCGGGATACATGTAGACGCAGAACTGAAAAAGCGGCAGGTCGTGTCGCAACGTGACGCGCTTCGTGATGGACTTCGCGATGGAGAGAATCTTCTCAGGTTCGTAATAGAACGCCTCCGGGCGCTGGAAGTCGACATAAGAGGTCATCAGGTCGACCGCGACGCCGTGGGCAGCGTGTGCGTGCATCGTGCGCAGCATCCGTTCGATGAACGAATAGTTGTCCTCGTGCTCGAGGGCCAGGTTGAAGCTCGATGACGACACGATGTAGTCGAACTGCGGAAATTCCTCGTCGAGAATGTCCCGCACGTCGAATGTCGCGTCGGGGTGCCGGTTGCGCGCACGCTCGATGAGGCGTGCGTTGATGTCGTAGCCCGTGTAGCGACAGCGCATGCCGCGCTCGAGCATGTGACTGTAGAGGCCGCCGAGGCCGCAGCCGACGTCGAGCACCGAGTCACCGGACTTGATCCCGACCTCGACGAGGCACTCCAGCGCCATGGCGTGACGTCCGTCGGCACCGACCGCGAGGGCACGGGTGTCGTCGTCGGGGTGCTCGGAAAGCCGCTCGTCGTAACGGGCGACGATCCGCTGCTTGTCCAGCTCGTTCACGCGCCGAGGACCTCATGGTATGACTCGATCACCCTGCCGACCTCTTCCGATGACATCGACGGGTGGATGGGCAGCGAGACGGTGTGCTCGAAGGCGGTCTCGGCGGCCGGAAACGACCCCGCCTCGCTGTGAAGGAGCGCGTCGACACCCCGCTTCGCCAACACTCCGTGAGCCGCGAACGACGTCATCGTCTCCGTCACATCCCGATCGACCTTGAGCGGGAATCTGAAGTGCATGGACCTGTCCAAAACCGAGGCGGGGGGGAGATAGCGATCCGGGATGGCTTCCCGGTAGCGGTCCGCGATCTGCCGTCGCCGGGCCAGGAACTCGCCGTAGCGTCCGAGCTGGCTCAGCCCCAGCGACGCCTGGAGGTTGCTCAGCGGCATTCGGTGCGCGGACCGCTTGATCTCGCGGAGCCGTTCGACCAGCTGCTCCTCGCGGGCGAAGACCATGCCGCCCTCGCCGGTCGTCAGGCATTTGGTCGCGTGGAATGAGGTGATCGACAGAATGCCGAAACTTGCGGCCCGACCTCGAGGTGACGATGCGCCGAAGGCCTGAGCCAGGTCCTCGATGACCGGGACGCCGAGCGCGACGATCGGCTTTGTGTCGGCGACCACGCCGAACGTGTGCACCACGACGACGGCCCTGGTCCGGCTGGTCATCACACGCCGGACCGTCTCCGCGTTGACGCACCAGTCGTCGCCGATGTCACAGAGGACAGGAGTGGCTCCAGTCCAACGGACGGCCTGGGCGACGGCTTCGCAGACGTAGGTCGGGATGACCACCTCATCCGATGTGCCGATGTTCAAACCGCGGAGGGCCAGGTAGAGCGCGGTTGTCCCGTCGGGGGTGGCCACTCCGCCGGCCTGTCCGAGATAGGCGGCTGCCTCCGCTTCGAGCTTTCTTGTCAGCTCGCCTTCGGCGATCATCACCGAGTCCAGCGCCTGCCGGACGGCGTCGCGATCAGCGTCGGTGATCCAGGGTCTCGAATGGGGGATCAGGGCTCGACCGGCGGCAGTCCTCACGGTGTGTCCGGACAATTGACCTCGGGTGTCATCGCATGAAATTACGCATCCACCACTCGAGGCTGAGCAATGACCAGATGAGCAGGCGGTGGTTGATCTTGCCGGTCGTGTGCTCGTCCAGCGTCCGCGTCACGTAGGCCGGCTCCAGGTGTTCGTAGATGCAGGCCTTCGGGTCACGCAGGAGCGTGTTGATGTAGTCGATGCTTTCGCCTCGAAACCAGCTTGCGTCCGGGGCGGAAAAACCCTGCTTGCGGCGGTTCAGGATCTCGGCCGGGATGATCCTCTCCATCGCCCGCCGAAGGATCATCTTTCCGTCTCCGCTCTGGTACTCGAATCGCCGCAGCTTGAGGACGTCGTCCTCGTCGACTCCGTTTTTCATGTGCTCGATGTTCCGGAGCTTGAGCCTGACTGGAATCTTCAGCGCGAAGTCGACCAGGTCGTTGTCGAGGAAGGGCATCCTGGTCTCGAGGCCGTGCGCGAAGCTCAGCTTGTCCTCCATGACCAACAGACCGTGCATGAAGGTCTTGAGCTCGAAATAGAGCGATGCGTTGACACAGTCCTCGACTGTCTCGATCGGGATACCCGCGCCGCTGAGCACGTCGGAAAAAACGGCGAACGTCGATTGCCCGTCGATCGAGGCGTACGTGGCGTGGTTGAAGAGCGACGACTTGTCCTCGTCGGGGGTGAGCCGCTGCCAGAACTCGTAGTAGCGGCGCGCGAAGTCGGCCTGGCTCGTGCTGCCGACGCCTCGGTAGTACCGCCATGGATATCCGGCGAAAAGCTCGTCCCCGCCCGCGCCGGACAGCACGACCTTGACGAACTTCCCCGCCAGCCTGGCCATGTAGTAGTTGGGATAGCTCTGACCGACCCGCAGGTCCTCGAGATGCCAGATCAACTTCGGCATCACAGCTTCCATGTCGCCCGCGTGCATGACCATCTCGTAGTGCTCGGTCTTGAGCATGTTGGCGAGGAACTCCGAATGCTGCCGCTCGTCGAAACCGAGCTCGAGACCGCTGGCCGAGGACAGGTCGAACCCGCCGGTGAACGACATCAGGCGGCCGAGCTTGCCTCGCGCCACCGCGGTGATCGACCCGGAGTCCATGCCGCCGCTCAGGTAGCAGCCGAGCGGCACGTCGCTCATCAGCTGCCGGGTCACCGCCTGGGTGAACAGCCGGTACACCTCGTCCGCCGCCTCTTCTTCCGACATCTCGAGAGGCCTGGACCGAATGTCGTAGTCCCAGTAGGTCTCCTGGACGGGTCGAGCCCCCTCGACGAGGTCGATGCAGAGTGACGAGCCCGCGGGTAGCAGGTGGATGCCGTCGAAGAGCGTGAGGTCCGAGAGCACGTTCTGGAACGTGAAGTACTCGTTGAGGGCCGCAGGGCTCACGCGCCTGGGCACATTGCCAAGGCTCAGGATCGCTTTGACCTCAGATCCGAAGACGAGCCTCCGGCCGTCGACGTGGTAGTAGAGGGGCTTGGTGCCGAAACGGTCGCGGGCGAGGATCAGCCGCCTGGCCCGGCCGTCCCAGATCGCGAGGGCGAAGTGTCCGTTGAACCGCCCGAGACAGGCCGTTCCCCATTCCTCCCAGGCGTGGACGATGACCTCGGTGTCGCTCTGCGAACGGAAGCGGTGGCCGGCTTTCTCCAGCTCGGGCCTCAGCTCGAGGTAGTTGTACAGCTCGCCGTTGTAGACGAGCTGGACGCTGCCGTCCTCGTTGCCCATCGGCTGGTGGCCGCCGCTCGACAGGTCGATGATCGCGAGCCGCCGGTGGGCCAGGCCGACCCCGCCGCTCTGGAAAATGCCCTCGTCGTCGGGGCCCCGGTGGCGCATCGACTCGGCCATCGCGGTGAGGCGCTCGGGCGCGATCGGCTCGCCGTTCAGGTTCACGACGCCGGCAATGCCACACATCGGCTAGACCGCCTGCACTCGCTCGCCCGCGAGATGCTTGAGGACGTACTCCTGCTCCTCGTCCGTCATCTGCGCGTAGAGCGGAAGCGCGATGGACAGACGGTCGGCGTACAGGGCGTTGGGATAGTCCTGGGGCTGGATGGCGTACTTCTTGCGATAGAAGCCAAGCGTATGGACCGCGTGCGTGCCGGGCCGCGTCGCGATTCCGGCGGCCTCGAGCGAATCCATGAGCTCGTTGCGTCGCCGGTGCAGGTCCTCGAGGTTGGAGGCTGTCGGTGTCTCCGGCCGGTAGAGGCAGACGTATGCCTGGTAGCCGTGGCGCGATCCATCCGGAAGGACTTGCGGCCGGAGCCAGCCGAGCTTTTCCAGCCTGTGGTCGTAGATCCGAGCACGCTCGGTCCGCAGCCCGAGGATGGATTCGAGGCGCGCCATCTGGGCCACGCCCAGCGCGCCCTGGAGGTCGGTCATCCGGTAGTTGAAGCCGACCCGCTCGAAGTCGGGCAGGATGTAGCTGCGCTTCCCGAGGTGGCGAGCAAGGTCGCTCTTCGAAGCGCCATGGTCGCGCAGCGACCGGAGGAGCTCGGCCACGCTCTGGTCCGCGGTGATGATCATGCCGCCTTCGCCGGTCGTGATCGCCTTCCGGGGGTGGAAGCTGAAACACCCGATGTCGGCCAGCGTTCCCGCGTGCCGCCCGCGGTACCACGCGCCGGTCGCACAGGCGTCGTCCTCGATGACCGTGAGCCTGTGGGCCGAGGCGATCTCCATGATCGGGTCCATGTCGGCCGAGACGCCGAACAGCGAGACGGGGATGACCGCCCGCGTCCGGGGGGTGATCGCAGCTTCCAACCGGTTCACGTCGATGTTGAAGGTGTCGAGGTCGATGTCGACGAAGACGGGTCGCGCTCCGATCATCTCCACCACGTTTGCCGTCGCGACCCACGTGAACGAGGGGACCACCACCTCGTCGCCGGGGCGGATGCCGGAGGCGACCAGCGCGAGATGCAGTGCTGTGGTGCAGGAGGTTGTGGCCACGGCGTTGGAGGCGCCGGTGTACGCGGCGAAGAGGCGCTCGAACTCCGCGACCTTGGGGCCCTGGACCACCCAGCCGCTTTCGAGCGGCTCGAGTATGGCGGCCCGCTCCTCGTCGCCGAAGTAGGGCCTCGAAATGGGGATTCTCATGCTCATAGGTGGAATCTCAGAAGGCGGCGAGCCGAATCTCCCGGCCTGGACGCGGCAAGCCTAGCAAAGCTTCCGGCGCGCCCGCCGCACGACCGTGACAATGTCCTGCACTCTAATTGATCTTTCTTTACTTCGGGTCTGACTCGCGCACCTCAACGCCGTGAGTGTGTTGGCCTTTCCGGGGGCAGTCGTGTAGCCTGTCGACCGCCCAAACCAGCCCGCCATGGCGCAATACCGATTTCAGCATCTCATCCCAGCAATGGTGGTGGCCCTTGCTCTTGGGGCCGCGACGCCTCCCACAATGGCGGGAGCTGCTGCGCCGCAGCCTCATGCCGCGGTCCGCACGGTCGCGAACGCCGCTCTCATCCGGGGTGCAAGCGGCACGTCGCACGAGATCTTCGGTTTCGCCCTGGCCAGCAGCCTGAGCGACCCGACCGTCGGCTACCCCAGCTGGAACTTCTCCCTCCTCGGCACGGTGGCCTTCTTCGGCCTCCACGTCGATTGGAATGGGGCGATGCTCGCGGACTCATCGTGGGACGTCTGGAACTCGAGCACGCTCGCCGCTCTGGTTTCGACCGCTCACGCCAAAGGCACGAAGGTCGTCCTGACCATCGTCCTGCAGGACTTTCAGTCGGGCACCCCAACCATGTGCGCGGGTCTGATCAACCGTGCGACGACGGTCGGTTATGCGGTGGGCCAGGTCGCCGCGAAAGGGGTCGACGGTCTCAACGTCGACTACGAGGGGCTGAACGGCACCTGCCAGAACGGGCAGACCGCGCAGTCCATGCTGACGGATTTTGCGCGCCAGCTTCGCGCTGCGCTTCCCTCCGGCTCCTACCTGTCGATCGACACTTACGCGAGCTCGGCGATCGATTCACTCGGCTTTTTCGACGTGCGCTCGCTGAGCTCGTATGTCGACTCCTTTTTCGTCATGGCCTATGACCTCGAGTACTCCAACTGGCGCCGTGCACCCGCGTCTTGCAGCAGCTTCTGCCTGGGCCCGACCGCGCCGCTGTCCGGGTACTACTACAACGACACCTCGACCGCGAACCAGTACATCGCGGCCGTGCCCGCCTCGAAGGTCATCCTCGGCGTGCCGTACTACGGCCGCAAGGCGTGCGTTGGCGGCGTGGTGCCGAACGCTTATCCGAGCGGCGGTGTCGTCGCCGACACGTACCTTGATGCGTCAACCGAGAGCTCGGATCCCGCGGTAAGCACGGGCAGCTACGCCGCGCACAGAGACGCCAACGACTCCGGTCAGGAACGTTGGGACACCTGGTACAACACCTCGCTCGGCTGCACTCGCGAGCTGTACTGGGATGACGCGACGTCGCTTGGCGCGAAATACGACCTCGTGAACCAGGACGGTCTCCGCGGTGTCGGCATCTGGACCCTGAACTACGGCGGCGGCGCGCCCGAGCTGTGGTCACTCCTGGCGAGCCGGTTTGCGCATTGCACGGGAGCCGGCCTTTCTCCCTCCTCACCCTCGCAGCCGGCGGGGTCCACGATCAGCCTTGCCGCCAGCTCGAGTGGCTGCTCGACTCCCAACTACGAGTTCTGGGTCCAGTATCCGGACGGAAGCTGGAATCTGAAGCAGGGCTGGGGCGGGGCGTCGTTCAACTGGAACACGAATGGCATGGCGCCGGGCGTCTACACGATCCACGCCTGGGTGAGCGCCGGTGCGTCCGGCCACGACGCCATCGGCTCGGCGACGGTGACTCTCACCGGCTGCACATCGGCGTCGGTGACGCCGGCGGCAGTCTCTCCCGCCATCGGGTCGACAGTGAGTCTCACGGCAACGTCCGGCGGCTGCCCGAGCCCCGTCTATGAGTTCTGGGTCCAGTATCCGGACGGAACCTGGTCCCTGAAGCAGGGCTGGGGCGGCAGCACATTCAACTGGAACACCACGGGTATTGGGGCGGGCACGTACACGGTGCACGCTTGGGCCAACCAGCAAGGGGCGGCTCCGACCCTGGAGGTCTACGGATCCAGCACCGTCAGCACCGCCTGCGGCTCGGCGTCGGTCAATCCGGCCATCGCGAACTTTCCGGCTGGCTTGACGGGCACCTTCGTCGCAGCATCGGCCGGCTGCCCGAGCCCCCAGTACGAGTTCTGGGTTCAGTACCCGGATGGAAGCTGGAACTTGAAGCAGGGATGGGGCGGCGGCGCCTTCAGCTGGGCCACCTCCGGCCTGGCTCCCGGCACCTATACGATCCACGCTTGGGCCGGCTCGACCGCCACCGGGCATGACTCGATCGGCTCGGCGACCGTGACGCTGACCGGATGCACGTCGGCTTCCGTCACCCCGTCGACCGCCACGCAGCCCATCGGCTCGACCGCCACCTTCAGCGCAACGTCCGGCGGCTGTCCAAACCCGGTCTACGAGTTCTGGGTCCAGTACCCGGACGGCACCTGGGTTCTGAAGCAGGGCTGGGGCGCACCTACATTCAGCTGGAACACGAGCGGTCTGGGCTCGGGGACGTACACGGTCCACGCGTGGGCCAACCAGCAGGGTGCTGCCCCAACGCTGGAGGTCTACGGCTCGAGCACGGTCAACGTCGTGACTCCATGCACGTCCGCGACGGTCACCCCGACGACGGGTTCGGTCGCCGCGGGCGGGGCCGTCAGCTTCACCGCGAGCGCCGCCGGGTGTTCGAGCCCGATGTATGAGTTCTGGCTCCTGGACCCGGCGGGCACCTGGCACCTGGTGCTGCCCTTTTACTACGGTCCGACGTGGACCTGGAAGACCGCCGGCTGGGCGAAGGGCACGTACACCGTGCACGTCTGGGCAGACGCGGTGGGGACCGACACAACGCTGCATGAGGCGATCGGTTCCGCGACCTTCACGGTGACCTAGACCCCGCAAAACGCCGTGTACGCTTGGGGCGGTTTGGACAAGTCCGTCCTGTTCGTCGGGACCTGCTACTACAACGCTTGGTATCTATCACGCGAGCTGCGTGAGCTGGGTTGGCGCGCCACGGTGCTCACGTTCCCCGGTGACATGAGCGAGGTATACGGCCACGGGTGGGACGTGAGGCTCGAGCTCGACCGCTCACCCGCGGCAATCGTCCGCCGCACCGCGAAAGTGTTGAACCTCTTCCTCAGGCACAAGGTCATTCATTTCTCGGGCGTGCACAACCTGCGAATGCTTTATTTCTGCGATCCGGCGCGGTTTCCCAGTGACGCCGGATACGACATCGGTTGGCTGAAGCGTCTGGGCAAGAAGATCGTCTACACCCACACGGGGTGCCTGGACGGGGTCTCGCAGACCTCCTTCTCGGAATGGGGCGAGAGCCCTGTGTGCAACGAATGCCCGTGGCAGCACGTCCCGACGGTCTGCAGCGACGACGTCAACCTCAAGTGGGGCCGCATGCGCAACAGCCTTTGCGACTACCAGGTGAGCATGGGAGGGAACCGGGTCGACTTCAACGACGACCCCCGAGTGCACGAGATGCAGCAGTTCTACTGCCTCGATCCGGACGTATGGCGCCCCGATCTGCCGATCCCCGAGCAGCACCGCTTGCCGGATGCCAACGGCACCGTCCGCGTCTATCACTCGGTGGGCAATTACGAGCTCAGGACGAATGCCGAGACGAAGGTCAACATCAAGAGCTCGCACATCTACGTGCCCTTGATCCAGCGAATGAAGGCAGCCGGCCTGCCTGTCGAGCTGGTTTTCGTCAAGGACAAATCAAACCTCGACGTGAGGTACTACCAGGCGCAGTCCGACATCGTCTGCGACATGCTGACGTTTGGCTTCTTCGGGGCGAACGTCCGCGAAGCGCTGATGCTGGGCAAGCCGGTCGTCTGCTACCTGAGGCCGGAATGGCTCGAGAGCATCCGCCGCGAGCAGCCCGAATTCGTCGCCGAGCTGCCGGTGGTGAGCGCGACTCCGGAAACGGTCGAGGCCGTCCTCACCGACCTGGTTAAGAACCCAGAGAAGCGCCGCGACCTCGGCCGGCGCGGCCGCGAGTTCGCCCTGAAATGGTATTCGGCGAAGAATGCCGCGACCGTGTTCGACCGGATCTACACCGACCTGATCAAGAGCTGACGGCAGCGTCGTGCGCGGCAGGCTGCCCTGAACTCCAGCTCCCGTCTTCGAACATGGACAGCCACTCGTTCAGGCTGATCCACCTCCAGAGTGCCCACGAACGCTCGGCGGTGGCCGCCTGGTGTTCGTCCCACATCCGCTGAAGCGATGGCCGGTCGTACGCGCTGAGCTGGGTGACAGGACCTTTGAAGAGCCGGTCGTGCGCCCACGATTTGAGCTCGCTCCTCAGCCACAGGTCGAGCGGTGCCGCGTAGCCCATCTTGTCGGCGCGCCACAGCACCTCACGCGGCACAAGGCCTTGGCCCGCCCGGCGCAGGATCAGCTTCTGCCAGCCATCCCCGACGATCGCCTCCTCGGGAAGTCGAGCCACAAAATCGACCAGGTCGTAGTCGAGGAAGGGCAATCGGGTCTCGCGCGAGAAAGCCATGGCGTTTCTGTCCGCGTAGCGAAGCAGTTGCGGCAGCGAGTCACCCACGAGAGCCCTCGCCCGAAGCGAGCGGTACCGCCCGCCCCCGCCGTTCGGATGCCTGGCGCGCCGCACCGCGGCGACCGCGAGCTGTGCGACGTTGAGACTTGCGTTTCGATTGAACCGACGCTGCGAGTCGGGGTACTGCCGGCTCGCCTCCTTCAGGCGGCGTGAAAAGAGCATCGTCTCTCGCAGCGCCGGTCCCCACCGGCCGGACTCGACGAGGTCGAGCTGGTGCGAGGGGAAGTAGTACTGATACCCGCCCAGCAGCTCATCGGCGCCCTGGCCGTCGAGGATGACGGTCGTCTTGTGCCCGGCCGCAAGCCGGGCGACGCACCACTGCAGGTAGATCGAAGCGGAAAGAAACGGCTCCTCCTGGTGGTAGTGGAGGCTGCGCGACTCCTCGATCAGCCGCTGCGGGTCCGGCGTCACCATGTGTGGGTTCACACCGGTCGCCTTCGTCACGAGGTCGATGTAAGGCCCCTCGGACAGGGCCGGGTCGTCGTCGAAGCGGGCGGAAAAGGTGTTCTGGGTGATGATGCCGCGCCCGTCTCTCATCTTGGCGACGAGGGCCACCACGGTCGACGAGTCAAGGCCGCCGGAAAGGCTTGTGCCGACGGGTACGTCCGACCTGAGGCGCATGGACACGCTGCGCTCGAGCAGGTGTCTGAATTCGTCGACCGCCTCGCCTTCCTTATATGTGTACGTAGATGTGGGTACGGCCTGGGCGGGGGAGAGATCAAGCGTCCAGTAGCGCCACGAGCGCGTGATCTGCCCGGCTTCGTCGACGGTCATCGCGTGACCGCCTGGCAATCGCTGGACCCCCTTGAACAGGGTCGGCTCCTCGCTCTCGTAGTAGTGGCCGTCGATATACGAGCGGAGCACGTCCTCGTCGACCGCCGGATGGATGTGGGGGTGTGCAAACAGGGCCTTGGCCTCCGACGCGAATGCAATGCCGCCACGCGCCAGGCGCGAGTAGAACAACGGCTTCTCGCCGAATCGGTCACGCGCCAGAAGCAGCCGGCGCTTCCGGCCGTCCCACAGCGCAAACGCGAACATCCCATTGAGCCGCAGCAGGAAGTCGGCGCCCCACTCCTCATAGGCGGTGAGCAGGACCTCGGTGTCACTTTCGGTCCGGAACACGTGGCCCCTGGCCCGCAGCTCCTCGCGCAGCTCGATGTAGTTGTAGATCTCGCCGTTGTAGACCAGCGCTAGAGAGCCGTCAGCCGAGAACAACGGCTGATTCGCCGCATCGCTCAGGTCGATGATCGCAAGCCGCCGGAACCCAAAGCCGACACATCCGCCCTCGTGCCTCGAGATCCAGGTCCGGGCGCTGTCCGGCCCACGGTGGGCGATGCGATCCCGCATGCGGTCGATCAATCCGGCATCGACGTCTGAAGGTCCGATGATCCCGACGATTCCGCACATGCCTAGCTCCCCAGCAGCTGCCGCACCGCGGCTCGCAGGCGGCTCGCCCCGAGCCTTCGTCTGACGCCGGTGGGCAGCAGCATCGCGAGCGATCCTGCGACGCGGCCGAGGCTGCGCATCGAGGCCGGCATCGCGAGCCATCGCGCATAGCGAATCTCGGCATCGATCCAGTCCTGTCCGAGGACTTCGCTCAGCCGATCGATTCGAGTCACGGGCTGCGATCGGGACACACGCGAATCCAGCGCTGCGAGCACGTCGTCGAACTTGTGGTCGTAATCGTTCGCCGAGCTGACCGCCTTCATGTTGGCCGCCACGGATTCGGCCATACGTACGCGCGACGACGCGGCGAACGCCGCCATGAAATCGTCGTCGTTCGACGTGACGACCAGGCCCTCAGTCATCCCAAGCAGCGGTTTCATGAGCGTTGAGACGACGGGCAGGCCGGTGGCGCACATCTCCAGAGCTTTGAGGGGAAGGCCGTTCTCGACAAGCCACGGATCTTGACGGTACGGGATGAACCCAACGTCTGACGCCATGTACAGGTCTCGCAGGCGATCAGGGTCCACCGACCCCGGTGCGATGACATTCTTCAGCCCCTTGACCGCGCCCCATGCCCATGTATCGGGGGCGGTGAGCTCCTTGACCGGGCCGTAGTACGCGAAGAGGGTTTCCGGGTTGGTGGTCGCGAGCCGTTTCATCAATTCGAAATCGAGCCGGCCATTGACGTTGCCGCCGTAGATCGCGATCCGTCGATATGCACGGCCGGCCGCGACGAGCTCCGTGTCCGGCTTGCCGGAGGAGTAGTGCTTGTAGTCGCAGCCGTTGGTCACCGTGACCACGTCAGCGCCCTCGATCCTCCGGCGCAGCCCCGACGCAACACCTTCGCTCACGGCGACCGTGAGGTCGCTCATGGCGACCACCGCGTGCAGCCGTCGGTGAAGCGTCGAGCTCCGGCCAGGCATGTCGAAAAAGGCCTCGGTCGCGTGATGCACGCGGGCGATCCCCGGCAAATGCGCGTAGAGCTCGGCGAGGTCCGGGTCGTAGCACCATAGGAGCGGCCGCGAGAAATGCTGCCTGGCCATGTCCTCGAGCACCTGGCCGGCCTGGATCTGTGCCTTCGCCAGCCTGTTGGGCTCGCTCACGAGCTGCGTATTCAGGATTCGGCAGTTCGGAATCCGCGTTTCAAGTGCGCTGCCCGCCGGCCCTCCGCGCAGCACCGGGTTCACCAACACCACCGGCTTCCGTCCCGCCCAGCGAACAGCGAAATGCCAGCGATTCGCGCGCAGCTCGTTTTCCCATCCGGGAATGAGCAGGAAGTAAACGGAGTCGATGCGATCGAGAATGCCGCCTTGATTGGCCACGACAGTGGCCCCGAAGTCTACTATCGAACGCCGACGTGTCCCGACAGGCCCGAATTCTGTTGATTTGCGACGACCGGCCCGGAGCCGCGAACACCGTGCTGGATCACATCGGGGCCTTTCGCAGGTTTTCGCGTCATCAGGTGAGGACCTTCAACCCCAAAGGGATGACACGAAGCCTTGCGCTCGACCTCGACCACTTTGACGTCGTCGTCATCCACTACTCCGTCGTGCTCGCCTTCGAGCAATACATCGCCCAGGACTTTCGCGACATGCTGCGCCGGTTCCGCGGCTTGAAGATCGAGTTCATCCAGGACGACTATCGCTGGGTCGATCGGGCCACCGCGGCGTCCCGTGAGATCGGGACCAACGTGCTGTTCACCGTCGCCCCGGAACCGGCCGCAAGCCAGCTCTACGACGAGCGCCTGCCGGGAGTCCGGCGTGTGCAAACGCTCACCGGCTACGCGCCCGAGAACTTGCGAAACCGACCGATCAAGCCGCTTCGCGAGCGGACCATCGACGTCGGATACCGTGCAAGGGACTTGCCGTTCTGGATGGGCAGGCTGTCCCGCGAAAAGGTCTGGGTCGGGCAGCGGTTTCGCGAGCTCGCGCCCGCGTACGGATTGAGCTGCGACATCGCATGGACCGAGCAGGATCGGATCTATGGCGATCAGTGGATCGAGTTCGTCGCGTCATCTCGCGCCACGTTGGGCACTGAGAGCGGCGCCAGCATCGCGGACTTCGACGGCAGCGTCGAGAGCGCAGTGCTCGCCTACCTGGCGGCGCACCCGGGCGCCACATACGAGGAAGTGCATGAGGCGGTCCTGCGTCCCTACGAAGGCAACGTCGTCGTCCACGTCATCTCGCCTCGCGTGTTCGAGGCGGCGGCGCTCGGCACGGCGATGGTCTTTTTTCCTGGCGAATACTCCGGGGTGATCAGCCCGGGCGATCACTACATCGTGCTCGACAAAGACTTCTCCAACATGAAGGAGGTCGCCAGCCGGCTTCGCGATGACGACCTGGTCGCCGCGATGACCGCGCGCGCTCACGACGACCTGATCAAGTCCGGACGCTGGAGCTACGAGGCGTTCATCGCGGAGTTCGACCGCGTGGTTGAGGAGGAAGCACGCACCATTCGCGGTGGAGCGTCCGCCGTGCGGTACCGACTTGCACGCGTGGAGCGCGCGATGCGTGTTCCGCCCCTCAGAGTTCGCCTCGTCCGTGGGATGCATTCGACGCTGCGGCGCCTGCGTCGACGCGACCGATCGATGCGCTTCGCGATCGAGTACGAATCCCAGGTCGAGAAAGGGCTCCTCGCGCTGCGCACCGCCGTGGGGGATCGCGACCTTCGAGCGCTGTTCTGGATCGGAAGGCGATCCGGCGCGCCGCTCGATCGCCTTCTCAGAGAGATCCTCGAGCTGTCACTGTTGCGGAAGGCGGCGGCCGGCGCTCTGACAGGTCAGGCGTTCACGCTGCAAACACAGTTCGATGGCACGAGGAAGGCACTCTCCTTCGTGAGCACTCCGGTCGGCCTGGCGGCTCCTCCGCACGACAACCAAACCGATTCGATTCGCGACGCGCTCCATGCGGGCGACGTCATTTCGATCGACTGGGACCATCGCGCGCTGGGCGGGCTGATTCGCATCGAGCGGCCCGCGATGGAGGTGGGCATCGGTTTCCAGGGTCTCGAGACTTTCTCCGTGCTTGCCGCGATAGGGCGCCAGGACCCGGCCGCGCTGGAGCGGGCAATCGCCCCTGCGCTGGCGGTCAGGGAACCAAGTCCCCGGGCCGATTCGGTAGGCTAGCCAGACCGTGTGCGGAATCGCCGGAGCCATCGATCTTTCCAACCGCCCGATCCCCGACCTCGGCCGCCGCCTCGATGTGATGAACGAGCTCCAGGCCCATCGAGGGCCCGACGGCCTGTCGACCTGGAAACACGATCACGGCCACGTCGGTTTCGCGCACCGCCGGCTGGCCATCATCGACCTGTCGACCGGCGATCAGCCGATGACCGACGGCCGCGGCAGCTGGATCTCTTACAACGGCGAGATCTACAACTACATCGAGCTGCGCGCTGAGCTCGGGGGCAGCCGCTTCCGCACCACGTCGGACACCGAGGTCGCGCTGCGCGCCTACCAGGAGTGGGGCGTCGACTGCGTCAAGAAATTCCGCGGCATGTTCGCCTTCTCGATCTGGGACGCCACGACCGACACGCTCTTCTGCGCCCGCGACCGCTTCGGCATCAAGCCCTTCTACTACGCGGAGGTCGATGGGGTCTTCTACTTCGCGAACGAGATCAAGGCGCTCGTCCCGTTCCTGCCCGCGGTCGAGACGGACGTGGAGGGCTTGAAGGACTACCTCTGTTTCCAGTTCTGCCTCGGCGGCAAGACCCTGTTCAAGGGCGTCAAGGAGCTCCTCCCGGGCCACACGCTCATGGTCCGCGACGGCAAGGTGACGATCAGCCGCTACTGGGAGGTGTACTACCAGCCCGACTTCAGCCACACCGCCACGTATTTCGAATCGGCGATCCAGGACCTGGTCGCCGAGTCGGTCGCGCTGCACCTGCGCTCGGACGTGCCGGTCGGCGCCTACCTGAGCGGCGGTCTCGACTCGAGCATCGTCGCCTCCCTGGCCGTCGACAAGGAAGGCCCGAGCTTCCTTTCCTTCACCGGACGTTTCGGCAATGACCCGGCCTACGACGAAAGCGGCTACGCGCGCGAGCTCGCCGAATGGCGGGGCTTCCAGGTCATGGACATCGACATCGGCCCGGACGACTTCGTGAACTCGATCGAGAAGGTGATCTATCACCTTGATTTCCCGGTTGCCGGACCCGGCTCGTTTCCGCAGTACCTCGTCTCGGCGCTCGCGGCCAAGCATCGCAAGGTGGTGCTCGGCGGCCAGGGCGGCGACGAGATCTTCGGCGGCTACACGCGGTACCTGGTGGCCTACTTCGAGCAGTGCATCAAGGGCGCCATCGACGGCACCATGCACGGCGGCCGGTACGTCGTCACATACGAGTCGATCATCCCGAACCTCGTCGCCCTGAAGAACTACAAGCCGATGCTCCAGGAGTTCTGGCGCGAGGGATTGTTCGAAGACCTGGACCGCCGCTACTTCCGCCTCATCAACCGCTCGCCATCGCTCGGCGACGAGATCAACTGGGCGGCCCTCGGCCAGTACGACCCGTTCGAGACGTTCCAGGCGATCTTCAACGGGTCGAACGTCGGCCACGAGTCGTACTTCGACTCGATGACGCACTTCGACTTCAAGACGCTGCTCCCGGCGCTGCTGCACGTCGAGGATCGGGTGAGCATGGCGCACGGGCTCGAGTCGCGCGTGCCGTTCCTCGATCACCGCATCGTCGAGCTCGCCGCGACGATCCCGGCCGACATCAAGTTCGAGAACGGCAACATGAAGCACGTGCTCCGCTCGGCGATGCGATCGAAGCTGCCGCCGCGCATCTCGAACCGCCAGGACAAGATGGGATTCCCGGTCCCGCTGCATGAGTGGACAACCACGAAAGGGCCGGTCCGCGATTTCGTCCACGACACCTTCTCTTCGCAGCACGCACGGTCCCGCGAGCTCATCGACAACTCGCGCGTCGCGAAGCAGATGGGCACCGAGTCCCGATTTGGCAGGCAGATGTGGGGTTTGCTGAGCCTGGAGCTGTGGCAGCGCGCGTTTCACGATCGCGCCCACGAGTTCCGGCAGCGCCTCGTCAAGCCCGTTGAGGAAGTCACCCTGTGAGAGTTCTGATCACAGGCGGAGCCGGCTTCGTCGGCTCCAACCTCGCCGACAGGCTGCTCGCGCGAGGCGACACGATCACCGTGATCGACAACTTCGAGACGGCGCGCCGGGACAACTTGACTTCGAACCGCAACCTGACCCTGATCGAGGGTTCGATCGCCGACAAGAACGTGGTCGACCATGCGTTCACCGAGCACCGCCCCGAGGTGGTCGTCCACGCGGCCGCGTCTTACAAGGACCCCGACAACTGGTACGGCGACGCGATGACCAACGTCGTCGGCACGGTGAACGTCGTCCGCGCATCGGAGCGCTTGAAGGTCGGCAGGCTCATCTACCTGCAGACCGCGCTCGGTTATGGGCTGCATCCCATCGAGCAGCCGATCACGCTGAACCACCCGCTCAACCCCGGTGGGTCGAGCTACGCGATCAGCAAAACGGCGGGCGAGGAGTACATCTTTCTCAGCTCGCTCGACTACGTCTCGTTTCGCCTGGCCAACGCTTACGGGCCGCGCAACCTCAGCGGCCCGCTGCCGACCTTCTACCAGCGCCTGACCACGAACAAGTCCGTGTTCGTCATGGACACGCGACGCGACTTCATCTACGTCAGCGACCTGGTCGACGTGATCAGCCTCGCGGTTGAGGGCCGCGGCCGGCGCGGTCCGTACCACGTGTCCTCGGGCAGCGACTATTCGATCAAGGAGCTATTCGATAACACAGTGAAGGCGCTGGGCATCAAGCTCGAAAAGGACGTCGAGGTACGGCCCCGCAACCCCGACGACGTGGCGACCATCCTGCTCGACCCGTCGAAGACGGAAGAGGATTTCGACTGGCAGATCACGACGCCGCTCGAGGTCGGCGTCGCGGCGACAATCGACTACTACAAGTCGCACGGCATCGAGCAGACCTACACGCACCTGAAGCCGGTCGGAGAAAAGGCCCCCGTCGGAGACAACAAATAGTCAGCGGCGCGCACGTGCTGGTAGTGGGCGGCGCCGGGTTCGTCGGCTCTAACCTGGTGCGTCGCCTCCTGGCCGAAGGGGCCGCCGAGGTCGTCGTCGTGGACAATCTGCTCTCCGCCGAGCGCGAGAACGTCCCGAGCGACCAGCGAGTTCCTTTCGTCGAAGGGTCGATCGCCGATCCCGCGATCCTCGAGGGCATCTCCGACACGTTCGACTACATCTGGCATCTCGCGACCTACCACGGCAATCAGAGCTCGATCGCGAACCCGCTCGAGGACCACGAGAACAACCTGATCACCACGCTCCGGCTCCTGGAGCACGTCCGCAACTTCACGCGTCTGAAGAAGCTCGTCTACGCGGCGTCAGGCTGCGTGCTCGCCCCGCACACGTTCGACGACGCCAAGCCCGTGGAGGAGGACGGCGACGCTCCGTTCGACCTCGACAGCCCGTACCAGATCTCCAAGATCGTGGGCGAGTTCTACGCCGTCTACTACCACAAGCAGCACGGCGTCCCGACCGTGCGCGCCCGGTTCCAGAACGTCTATGGCCCGGGCGAGATCCTGGGGGCCGGACGCTGGCGGGGCACCCCCGCCACCGTGTGGCGCAACGTCGTGCCGACCTTCGTCTACCGCGCGCTCCACGGGATGCCGCTCGAGCTCGACAACGGTGGGACCGCCAGCCGCGACTTCATCTTCGTCGAAGACATCGTGGAGGGCCTGGTCGCGTGCGCGCTCCGCGGCGAGCCGGGTGACGTCTACAACCTGGCCAGCGGCCGCGAGACGACGATCAAAGAGCTCGCCCAGGTCATCAACAGGCTGGCGGGCGGCCGCTCCGAGATCAAGGTCACGCCTCCGCGTCCGTGGGACCGTGCCGGCCGCCGCATCGGCAGCACGCGGAAGTCACGCGAGCAGATGGGATTCGTCGCCCAAACGGAGCTCGAGGACGGGCTGCGCCGGACGATCGAGTGGACCCAGGCAAACAGCGACCTGATCGAGCGCGCGATGAAGAAGCACGCCGACCGCCTCGGCGTCACCTCGACGGCCGCCGCTAGGTGACGGTCTCGGTCCAGACCTGCGCGTCAGCTCCGTCGGGGTGGTCGTTCACGTAGTCGAAGGGTTGCACCAGCTCGCGGAGGGCGAGCTCGTAGTGGAAGCTTCCGGCCGTTGTGGCCACGCCCTGAAAAGAGAAGGTCTTCGACCCGTTCGCGGCCAGGTCGCCGCACGCGAAGGCGGACTCGTCGGTGACGATCGTGCAGCCGCCGAGGTCGGTCACCTGGTGCCGTTCGAACCAGCGGTCCGCGGTCCGGAAGACGAGCCCGAGGTGGGGGATGGCCGGCCCGGTGTTGACCACCTTGACCACGAGTTGGGCGGCTGCGCCGACCTTCTCCGCCTGGCTCGCCTGCACGTCGACCGTCGCGGTGAGAGGGATGGGCGTCGAACAGAGGCCCGAAATGAGCGTGAGGATCACCAGGGAAGAGGTCTTCATACCTGTAGTCGATCCTTAACTCACCGCTAAACGCCTAGCGGGTATTCTGGGCGACTTGCGGTCGCCTCGACTCCCCGTAACGCAGCCACACCTTTGTTCGTTTCAACCCGCAGTGAGCAAAGGGGTAGTGCTCTTCGTAGCTGTAGCGTTCCTCGCCGGCTGCTCCGCCAACGGGCCGATTGCCCCGCATTCGAGCCCCTCCCAGGCCAGAACCCCCACGCCGAGCCCGAGCCCGACTCCGACTCCAACCCCGACGCCCACTCCCACGCCGAGCCCGAGCCCTTCGCCCTCGCCCAGCCCGGTTGGCGTTCCGGCCTGGGCCGCCGTCCACGCGGTATGCAGCGGGACGCCGGCGGCGCAGGAGGCCCTCCTCCAGATGCAGGGCGTGGCGACCCCGGACCTGGCCGATGTGAGCGACGCGAAGAATCCCAAGGCCCTGTGCAGCCTCAGCAACAACCTCTTCCAGCTCCAGCTCGTGACCCAGACCATGATCTCGTGGTCGGCGACGCAGGGCACTCCTGCGACCCCTGGGACCAGCGTGATCGCGGTCCTCGACATGTTCTCGGGGACGTCGACCGTCGCCGCATCCTGGTCTGGCGGCGCCTTCATGGACGGGCTGCACGCGTGGAGCCCGGACCGGGGCTTCCTTGTCTACGTCACGTCGGACGCGAGCTCGGTCAACCTGCACCTCCTCAGCGGGGGCGGTGACCGGGTGGTGGCGACGCTCGGTCCGGTACCCCTGCGCGGCCCTGACCCGAACCAGGACGACACCTACCTGGCGTTCTCACCGGACGGCGCCTACTTCGCGCTGGTCCAGACCTTCGCCGGCTCGGGCGATGAGCTGCAGGTCCGGCGGACCATCGACGGCAGCCTGGCCTTCAGCCTGAGCAAGGGCACCATGGCGACCTGGGGGAGCATCGGGAGCCGCCTTTACTACCGGATGCCCAGCTCGACCGCAATCCAGGTCTGGGACTCGGTCGCGGGGGTCAGCCAGGCGATCGGCCAACCCCTGGCGTGGATCCGGCCGCGGGCCGATGCGGGCGACGACAACATCGCCTTCACCGTCCGCGACCCGTCGGGCTCGCCGCACGTCTGGCTGGACGTGCACAACGGGCGGTCGGGCGGGATGCTGCCCAACGCGCGGTCGTCGCCCGCCTGGCTGAACACCACGGCTTTCTTCTACATCGAGGAGGCGGCCTGCTCCGCGAACTGCGGCATCGGTCCACTGTGGCGGGGCGATGGCAAGACGTTCACCGTCGACCTGGGCACACAGACGGAGACGGCCTCGAAGATCGCCGCCGTCTACGGCGCATGGCCGAGACCAGGACAGACATGACACCAGACGGCCTTGGCGGTGCGATCATGGATCCCAGCGCCATGGATCAGATCTCGACCCCTGCCGACCACCCGACGCTGGCTCCGCCCGAGCCCTACGCGCCTTACACGCCGCCGCCCGCCCCGGTTCGCTACACCACCCCCAGCCGGTGGTCATCCGCCTTCAAGAGCGGCGAACGCCGGTGGTGGACCGCGGCCCTGGCCGCCACCCTCCTCATCTCGGCCACCGGGATCGGTTTGCTGTACATGGACGACACCAACAACCAGTCGCGGGTGAACAGCCTGACGCTGCAGAACGAGTCGCTGACAGGCCGCGCCCAGAACCTCAACGACCAGCTGACGGTGACGAAGAGCCAGCTCGAGGTGTCACGCGGCCAGGTCACGAAGCTGGAGACGGAGCTCATGCACCCGACGCTGGGCATCTGGAACGTCCCTATGACGCTGAGCGGGCCAAACGAATATCTGACGTCGACGGTTCCCGACACGTTCACCTATCACCTGAAGGCGACGTCGAACGGAACCATGGACGTCAGCATCCTTTCCGTCGACAACTTCCAGAACGCGATCATCTGCATGTATAACGGCGGCAGCTCGGACTACTGCCTGCACCACAACCAGGCGGCATGGTCGTCGCTCGGCGTGACGTCGGTCAATTACGACTTCTCCCTGGCCGAGGGCTGCGCCGCATACCTCGCCGTCATCTCAGTTCCCTCGGGCAAGGTGACGATCACGCCCAACGTGACGGCGACCTACAACCCCGCCTCAAGCTCGACCGGCACCTGCAAGTAGGCCAAGGCCAAGTTTCTCTCGTAAGGCGTGCAGCTCTAACCTAGAGTTAGGCTATCCTATCTTTGATGGTAGGCAAGCCCGCACCTCGGATTAGGAAAGCCTAGGAACCGTGGTCGAACAGGTCGAGCGCCGCAGCGCCTTCACCCGCTCCCAGGAGGATTACCTCAAAGCCCTTTACCAGCTGAGCGGCGACGAGCGCCCCGTCCCCACACGCGAGCTCGCCCAGCGCCTCGGAATCTCGTCGCCGAGCGTGAGCGAGATGGTGACCCGTCTCTCGGCCCAGGGACTTGTCGAGCACGACCGCTACCGCGGCCAGCAGTTGACCAAGGAGGGCCGCAAGGTCGCCCTCGAGCTGGTCCGCCACCACCGCCTCCTCGAGATGTTCCTCGTCCAGGTGCTCGGCTACAGCTGGGACGAGGTCCATGACGAGGCTGAGCGCCTGGAGCACGTGATCTCCGAGCGCATGGAGCAGCGGATCTTCGACTTGCTGGGCCGCCCCGAGCTTGACCCGCACGGCCACGCCATCCCGACCATCACCGGCAGGGTGCGGCCGGTCAGCCACCGTCCGCTCAGCGAGTGCAAGGCGGGGGAGAAGGTCATCGTGCAGGGCGTCTCGGACGACGACGGCGTCAAGCTGCGCGAGCTCGACCGGCGCGGCCTTCACCCGGGCGCCAGGATCGCCGTCCTGGCCGCGAGCGAGTTCGAAGGCCCCATCGAAGTAAGGCTCAAGGGGCGGCGGGAGAGCATCCCCCTAGGCCTCGCCCGCGCCATCTTCGTCACGGCGGAGCGCTAGTGGCCCAAGTCGTCCGCGCGGTCGCCACCCAGACGATGGTGCTTGGCGCTGAGCACGCCCTGCCGGGCGAGCTTCGCGTCCTGAAGGCCGCCGAGCGATCCCTCAACGGCGAGCGGCGCGGCGTCCGCGCCGTGCTTCCATTCCTCGGCCCGGCGTTCATCGCCGCGGTCGCTTACGTCGACCCGGGCAACTTCGCCACCAACATGGCGGGCGGCGCCCAGTTCGGCTACATGCTGCTCTGGGTCGTCCTCGCGGCCAACCTGATGGCGATGGTCATCCAGTCGATGAGCGCCAAGCTCGGCATCGCGACCGGGCGCAGCCTGCCCGAGGTCTGCCGCGACCGGTTCCCCCGTCCGGTGGTGATGTTCCTCTGGGTCCAGGCAGAGCTCATTGCGATGGCGACCGACCTCGCGGAGTTCGTCGGCGCCGCGCTGGGCATCTACCTCGTGTTCGGCCTTCCGCTGTTCATCGCGGGCCTGCTGACCGGAGTGCTCGCATTTGGCATCCTCGCTCTTCAGGCATGGGGATTCCGGCGCCTCGAGGCGACGATCAGCATGCTCGTCGGCGTGATCGTGATCGCGTTCGGCCTGGAGGTGCTCAGGTCAGGTCCCTCGTGGGGCGCGGTGGTCTCGAACACGTTTGTGCCGCACCTCGACGGCAAGGCATCGATCCTGCTCGCGGCAGGCATCCTCGGGGCCACCGTGATGCCGCACGTGATCTACCTGCACTCCGCGCTGACACAGAAGCGGATCGTCGGCGCGAACCCCGAGGCCAGGCGGAAGATCTACCACTTCGAGCTCGTCGACGTGATCATCGCGATGGGCGTAGCGGGCGTGGTCAACATGGCGATGCTGACATTGGCCGCCTCTGTCTTCGGCTCCCGCGGGCTGGTGAATGCGGGCACGGACCTGACGCAGGTTTTCAGCGGGCTCGACCACTTCATCGGCGGGCACAGCGGTCTCGTGTTCGGGATCGCTCTGCTCGCCTCGGGCGTGTCGTCGTCCTCGGTGGGCACGCTTTCGGGACAGGTGGTGATGCAGGGATTCATCCGCCGCCGCATCCCCATCTTCCTGCGCCGCGCGATCACGATGGTGCCGGCAATGATCCTGATCGCCAGCCACTTCGACCCCTCGCGCGCCCTCGTCCTCAGCCAGGTGTTCCTCTCGTTCGGGATCCCCTTCGCCCTCATCCCGCTCGTGATGTTCTGCCGCGACAAGGAGCTGATGGGCAACCTGGTGAACAGCCGGCTGACGAACTACGCCGCCTACGCCGTGGCCGGCATGATCATCGGCCTCAACATCTTCCTGCTCTACCAGACGTTCGCCCCAACCGCCTAAGCTCCAAGAGTGTCACGCCCCCGGGGTTCCGCCGCCGATTCGTGAGATCGACGGCCGGAGCCAAGGAAAGGGTGGCGCGACGAGGAGTGCATCGGAGATGCACGACGAGGAAGCGCCGGGCCCCTTGACGCCGGCTTCAGCGCCGAAGGCGCCCGGCCGTCTAGCTCGCGAAGATCGGCGGACCATCGGGGGCGCGACACTCCTGTGAAGCTGGGCGTCAGCGTCGGCTATTGGGGCCTGGGGCTGACAGCAGCCGACCAGCTCGACATCGCGCGGACCGCCGAAGCCCTCGGCTACGACTCCATCTGGACGGCCGAGGCGTACGGGTCGGATGCGGCCACCGTGCTGGCCTGGCTGGCGGCCGGTACGGAGCGCATCAAGCTCGGGTCGGGCATCTTCCAGATCCCCGCGCGCAGCGCCGCGATGACGGCCATGACAGCCGCCACCATCGACGGCCTGTCGGGCGGGCGCTTCATGCTCGGCCTCGGCACCTCGGGACCGCAGGTGTCCGAGGGCTTCCATGGGGTCCGGTTCGCCAAGCAGCTGCAGCGCACGCGTGAATACGTGGCGGTGGTCCGGCTGGCGCTGTCCCGGCAGAGGATCGAGTTCCACGGCGAGACCCTCGAGCTGCCGCTGCCCGACGGTCCCGGCAAGGCGCTCAAGCTCACGATCCGCCCGGTGCAGGAACAGATCCCGATCTTCCTGGCCGTGCTCGGCCCCAAGAACGTCGCGCTCGCGGGGGAGATCGCGGACGGCTGGCTTCCGGTGTTCTTCTCGCCGGAGCACATGAAGGAGCTTCGGGCGCCTCTGGAGGAGGGGGCAGCGCGCGTCAACCGCTCGCTCGACGATTTCCGGATCTGCCCGTCGGTCAACGTGATGATCAGCGACGACCTGGAGAACGCCCGCAACGCGATGCGCCCGAT
>DATNMQ010000188.1:0-3996 GCA_035602465.1 Candidatus Sulfotelmatobacter sp.
AAGCACCTGTGCGGTTTTCCACAGACAGCTCGTGTCGGAGTCAGCCGGCCAATCCCGCGCGAGCTTGTCCACGTACGAGCGATACCAGTGTCGGGCATTTTGGCGCTGGTCTTCGTCGGCGTCGGTGTCGATCAACATCAGCCGATGGACAAATTGCGGATCGCTGAGGTCCTCGACGAATCGGCATCGGGTGGCCTGATCGGTGTCCGGCGAAGTCATCTGAGTGGCCAACACATCCACGCAGAACGGGTCGAGCTGCCTCGTCCTCGGTTGCTTAGCCCATAACGCGAAAGCCGGCAGGAGCCCGCTGATCAAACGGTGCGAAGCGGCCGTCATGTCGAGCACGAAGTCTGGTCCAACGCTGCGGTCATCGGTCAGCCAGTCCCGCAGACTCTTGTGGAACGGCGTCACCCCGTTCTCGCGGCGCTCGAACAGGCTGCCCACCGATTCCAAAATCCGTGCCTGCTCAGGAACTGACCAGCCGAGAATTTCTCGCAGCCAGTGCTCCTGTACGGGCTGATTCGCTGCTACGCAGACCTCCAGCACTGGCCGGACACGCTCATAGGCGTCGGCGTCGGGGAACTTCGCTCGAAACCAGCGCTCGTAGAACGCGATCAAACCCTGGGGCCAGGACTCCCGACATAGCGACGGAATGATTGCAGGGTCACCGGTGGGATTTGGTGCTGTAGTGCAGGGTCAGGCCGGTGCCGGGGTAGACGGTGTGGGTGTCGTTGAGCAGTCGGCAGAGTTCGTCGATGGCGGCGGTGTGCCGTGGTGCGGGGAGCGGGTCGAGGCGGATGTGCAGGGTGTCGCCGTCGGGGATGATGTCGCCGGATCCGGCCAGGGCGGTGCGGATCAGGGTGTGGGCTTCATCGTCGCCGCGGGTGTAGCCGGTGTCGGTGAGGATCGCACGCGCCAGCGACTGCGCGGTGTTGAACGCGGCGATGCGGATGGCGTGGTGGATCAGTTTCGTTTCGGTGTCGAGGACCTGTTGGCCGGGGTGGACCTGGGCGAGCGGCAACCGGGCAGGGAGCGCCTGGTGGGCGGTCAGTGCCGCCTCGAGGGTGGCTTGGGCGGTGTGCACGTCGGTGTTGATGGTGTTGATCATCGTGTTGGTGAGCACGGTGGTGGTTCCCGGCGGCGGCGTCGACGCGGCCAACAGTTCACGGTCCCGGGTGGTTTCGGCCGAATGCAATGCCCGCCTGGCCTTTTCGACCTGCTGGTAGGCGAGCTTCTTGGCCGGGTTGGGCACCATCCGGGTGGGGTCGTCCTGGCCGGCGCGGTAGGTGTCGTGGGAGTCGAGATCGAAATGCATGCGGGCGTAGCGGTAGTGGTTCTCCTGGCGCCAGCGGGATCCCATCCGGTAGCGGATCTCGGCGGCCGACAGGTCGCGGCGGGTGGTCAGGATGTGCATCTGCCGGGTGGCGGCGGCATCGAACAGGCTGATCTGTCGCATCGCGAACACCTCACCGGCGCGGGGCCCGTCGGTGATGGGCAACTCGACGCGGGTGTCGGCCAGCGCCCAGGTGTGGTGGCGGCCGCGAGAGTCGGTGTGGGTGTGTTCGGCGAACAGGGCGGCGTCGATGTCGGCGGTGGCGCCCTTGCGCCAGGTCAGGGTATCGAACCCGGCCGCGTGCAGGTCGGCGAACAGCGTCGCCGACCAGCCGCCGCGGTCGAACCCAACCAGCACGCGGCGGTCGTCGCCGACAACGGCGCGCAGCTCGGGGATCAGCCGGCGCAGCTCGGCGGCCAGCGAGGCGGCCGGTTGGGCCATCACCACCAGCAGCGGATCCCCCGCGGCGTCGCACACCCAGGTTTCCACCGTGGCCGGGGCCGGGAACTTCAACCGCGGCACATGGGTTTTCGCGATCCTGCGGGTGCCCTGATAGGCGCGCACATGCCCGTCGACATAGCACACCGCCGCCTGCTCGGGCCGGTCCTCGACATGACGGCGTGCCATCGCGGCGATCCAGTCGCCGGCCCGACCCGCGGCGGCGAGCAGCCCGATCTTGCGGCGGATCGTCTTGACCTCCGGGGCCCGGTCCAACCCCAGCACCCGACCCAACGCGGGCGGGTCGATCCGGGCGGCGCCTTCGGCGCGGGCCTCACCCAGCAGGGCGCGGAACACGCCCTCGCACAACATCGTATCCAGCGAGTAGAACCCGTTCGGCAACTCACCGTAGACGGTGTGCGCGGTGTCGAGCAGCCCCGTCGCGGCCAGCCCGGGCAGCGCGAGTAACACCCCGGCCAGCGGCGCCCGCCCGCACGCGGTGAACACCGGCGGGGCATAGGAAATCAGCCCGAACGCCGCCCACACCCGCTCGCCGGAGCGATCGACCGGATCGGCCAACACCGCCACCACACCCCCCGACACCGATCCCAGCCCCGGCTCGGCCACCGGTTCGGGCCGGCCCACCGGCTCGGGTTGCGTCCCTGCCCCGGTCTCGGGTTCGGATTCGGCGTCGGAAACCGTTGTGGGATCGTCGGTCTCGGTCTCGGTCTCGGTCTCGGTGTCGGTTTCGGTGTCGGTTTCGGTGTCGGTGTCGGACAGTGCTCTGCGGACGCTGGCCTCCGAGACCGCGACCCGCTCGCCGATCGCCCGCAGCGACAGGCCCTGCTCGCGCAGGACAGCGATCGTGGCGATCACCTCGGGGGTGAGTTTGGAGGCACGCCGTGGCCCCTTGCGGTGCGGGACCAGTGCGCTCACCCCCGCCGCCGACAGCGCCTGTGCCCAGCGCCAGACGGTCAACGGGGAGGTGTCGAACGCGGCCGCGACCTGCACCTGGGTGGCCGCCTTGATCCGCATCAACGACACCGCCGCGAACCGGCGCCCGGCGGTGTCCCCGGCATCCCAGGCGAAGGACAGGTTCCCGTGCACAAAGACCCGGCCCCCGTCGTCGTCCTCGATCATCGCGGCCGCGGCACCGATCTCGGTAGCGCCGGTCGGGATCAGCGGCAAGGGCGGCTGGGTGGTCATCACCGTCATCGTCGCACCCCACCATCCGCCGGAAACACTTCACGCATTATATCGCTATTGGGTCGGGAATCGGCTCCGACACACCACAAATCAGCAGCTCACCGCGACGGCACCGCCCACCAACCCCGGCCCATGTCGGGAGTCCTGGGCCCAGGCGGCTAACGTCGTGAACCTGTTTGGCAGGAAGTCGATTAATCAGACCGGACTAGCGGTAGATCTTCTTGAGGTCTTGGGCGCTGCTTCCGAAGACGCCGAGCGCCACGAGGTAGGAAGCCACGAAATTCGCGCTGTAGCCGTGCTCGATCAGCATCTCGATCGGCGGCTCAACCATGGCGGCGAAGTAGGGTTCTTTCCTCTTGGGGTAGCCGTTGTTCCCGGCTTTCTGCACCTGCACCAGCGCCTCGTGGATCTCGGCGGGAACGCCCGGTGTCGGCTCGCCGGTCTCCAGGTTCAGCGCGTTGGTCGCCGCAGCCCAGCCGTCGAGCGAGTTCGGTGTGTGCTCGACGACCGCGAGGGCCTGCCGGTCGGCGAGACTGATCGCGGTGTCGAGCAGCTTTAGAGTGGGTCCGAGCGCGAGCACCGGACCGCCCGGCGTAGTTGCGTCGCCTTTGAGGCTGCCGACATTCCCATTCGAGATATATTCCGCCAGAGGGCCTTTAGCGCCCGACAGTTCACCCTTGATCGGTATCAGCAGCGCCCGGCGGCTGTAGTTCGCGGCATTCTGATCCAACCAGTCAGACGCGGCCTCGACGGCGACGTCCAGGCCGTTCTGCCTGGACACCCACACGTTGTTGATCGGTGCCATCGCTACCCTTACCGCTGTACCTTTCCGGTGCCATACCAGCCGACGAGGGTAACTGCCAGCATTACTGCCGACTCGGCTTCGGCCTGCCCCATATCGGAGCGGACTACCGGCATACCGCCGTGGCGATCGTGCTGGCCCCTGTAGATCATGCGAAGCATCGACACCAGGACCTCCCGCGCCGGGGCGTTCGTGTGCTCGCGCTTGTGCGGCAGAT
>DATNMQ010000190.1:0-45934 GCA_035602465.1 Candidatus Sulfotelmatobacter sp.
CGGATTCGACAAGGCCAGCCGCCTCTTCAAGCCGCTGGGCGTGACCATCGTGCGCACCACCCCGCTCGAGGCCGAGCTGGCGAAGCTGCTCACCAACACCTGGCGCTACATGAAGTTCGCCATCGCCAACCAGTTCTTCCAGATCGCCCACCGCTCTGGCGTCGACTACAACCAGGTGCTCAATGCCATCCGCTATGACTACGCACGGGCGGCCGATCTGCCCGGTCCGGGCTTTGCTGCGGGGCCTTGCTTGTTGAAGGACACCATGCAGCTGTCCGCGTTCACCCCCGACCACTTTCCGATGGGCCAGGCAGCCATGCAGATCAACGAGGGGCTGCCCAACTACATAGTCGACACGCTCAACTCGCGCCATCCGCTTGCGGGCCGGACCGTCGGCATCCTTGGCATGGCCTTCAAAGGAGAGTCCGACGACCCGCGAGCCTCGCTGAGCTACAAGCTGCGCAAGCTGGCGGCGTTCAAAGGGGCTCGTGTGATGTGCGCCGACCCCTTCATCGAGGACCCGACCTTCGAGTCGCAGGAAAACGTGCTCCGCGAGTCCGATGTGCTGGTGATCGCGGCACCGCACCGCGCGTATCGGTCGCTGAACCTCGACGGCCGCGAAGTCGTCGACATCTGGGGCATTACAGGACCAATCCGGCTCTGAAGATCCTCGTCACCGGCGCGGCCGGATTCATCAGCGGTTACCTCGTGTCCGAGCTGTTGCATTCCGGCCACGAGGTGGTCGGCGTCGACAACTACAGCAAGTACGGACCTGTAAAGCGCAGCTTCGACGGAGATCCTCGCTATCGGCTCGTCGAAGGCGATGCCAAGGATGCGGAGCTGCTGACGGAGCTCGCGGCAGATTGCGACCAGCTCGTCGCCGGAGCCGCGATGATCGGCGGCATCTCCTACTTCCACGAGTTCGCCTACGACCTGCTCGCCGAAAACGAGCGCATCTGCGCGGCCACCTTCGACGCGGCGCTCAGCGCCTTCCGCCTCGGGCGCCTGAAGAAGATCACCGTGCTGTCGAGCAGCATGGTGTACGAGTCGTCGTCGGTGTTCCCGACACCTGAGGGCGCGCAGCTCACGAGCCCTCCACCCCGCTCCACCTACGGATTCCAGAAGCTCGCGATCGAATATTTCGCGCGCGGAGGGCACGAGCAGTACGGCCTGCCGTACACGATCGTCCGGCCTTTCAACTGCGTGGGCATCGGCGAGCGCCGCGCGCTGCGGGACCGCGACGTGAGAAGCGGCAACGTCAAGCTCGCGATGAGCCACGTCGTGCCGGACCTGGTCCAGAAGGTGCTGAAAGGACAGGACCCCCTACACATCCTGGGCGACGGCAGCCAGGTCCGCCACTACACCTACGGCGGCGACCTCGCGCGTGGCATCCGGCTCGCGATCGAATCGGAGCGGGCGCTAAATGAGGACTTCAACCTGTCGACCGCCCAGTCGACCACCGTGCGCGAGCTGGCGGAGATCATCTGGCGCAAGGTGCACGGCCCGAACAAAGAGCTCCGCCTGGCCTCCGATCCGCCCTACGAGCACGACGTGCAGATGCGCGTGCCTGATGTGAGCAAGGCGCGCGAGGTGCTCGGTTTCGAAGCCACGACCACGCTCGATGACGTCCTGGATGAGGTGATCCCGTGGATCCGCGACGAGATCCTGGCAGGCAGAATCTGAACACTCCATCGATGAGCGACGAAACGCCGGCGCTCAGCGTCGTCATCCCCGTCTACAACGAGGGCGAGAACGTCGTGCCGACGCTCAGGGGAGTCGTCGAGAGCACTCGGACCAGGCCACTCGAGGTCCTGGTGGTGCACGACTTCGACGAGGACACCACGGTTCCCGTGGTCAAGAGGCTGCAGGCGGAGCTGCCCCAGGTCCGGCTGCACAAGAACACGCTTGGCCGCGGGGCGCTCAACGCGATGAAGTCCGGCCTCCGGGCGGCGCGCGCCCCCTACGTGCTGATCACCATGGGCGACGGGTCAGACGACCCCGGGGACATCGATCCGATGTACGAGCTTGCGCGCTCGGGCGCGGACGTCGTCGCGGGGTCGCGCTACATGCGCGGGGGGCGCCAGGTCGGCGGCCCGCTGCTCAAGCGCACCCTGTCCCGGACGGCCGGCCTGTCGCTGCACTGGCTCGGCGGCCTCCCGATCCACGACGCCACGAGCAACTTCCGTCTCTACTCCAAGCGCCTGCTCAATCAGGTCACGATCGAGTCGCTCGGAGGGTTCGAGCTGGGCCTCGAGCTGACCGTCAAGGCGTACCGCCTGGGCATGCGGGTCGCCGAGGTGCCGACCACGTGGCGCGATCGCACCGCCGGGCAGAGCCGGTTCCGGCTCTGGCAGTGGCTCCCCCGCTACCTCCACTGGTACTGGCGCGGAATGGGGGGAAGATTCGGAGCCAACCGATAAGATGGCGCCTGTGAAGCGACTCGCACTTGCCGCCACGGTTGCCTTGTTCGCCGTCACGCCCCTCACCGCCTCGGCCACGCCGAGCCCCTCCCCATCGCTGGACACGGTGCTCGCCCAGCCCCCGTCCGGCTTCACCGAGCTGACCACCTCCACGCTCCACGGCGAGTTCACCGCCCACGACTGGGCGACCTCCAACTCATCCGGTTCGGGCGGCGTGAGCCCGACTGAAACCGAGAACACGCTGAACAGCGACGGTTTCGTCGACGGCTACGGCAAGACATACGTGCAGACGTCGCAGACCCACGCCTTGATCGAAGCCATCATGGCGTTCAAGGGCGGGCAGGGCGCCAAGAGCGCACTCACCGCGCTCGAGGCGTCGGACAAGTCCGACCCTACATACAAGCACGCGGACACGATCTCCGGGATCGACAACTACTACGGTGCGCACTTCGTGGACACGACGAGCAACACGATCGGCGACCTCTTCGTCTTCTCGAAGGGCAACGACGTGTTCCTGATCGTCGCCGCTTCGACGAAGGACGACGTGCTCAGCCTCGCGACGAGCCAGGCCACTTCCCAGTACAACTCGGCCCCCAGCAGCACGATCCCGACCTCACAGTGGCCCGAGAACGCGACCCCTGCCGCTAGCGGAGGCGGTGCCGCGCTTGGCTTCGTGATCCTGGCCGCTGTCGTCGTCATCGCTGCCGGCATACTCGCGTTCGTGGTTCGCTCGAGGCGCCGCGTCGCCGCGCCGGTCGGCGGCTACACGCCGATGGCCGGCTATCCGATGGGCGGTACTCCGATGGACGCGCAGCCCGGTTATGGGATGGCTCAAGCACCTCCTGTGCAGGCCGCCCAAGCGCCGGCCGGCGCAGTCCAGATGTCGGACGACGGCTATTACTGGTGGGACGGCCAGACCTGGAAGGACGCGACGCTCGAGGCCCCGCCGCAGGCGCAGCGCTCGCCCGACGGAGCGCAGTGGTATGACGGCAAGAGCTGGCGTCCAGTCCCGCAGCCCGGAGGCCAGGGCCCAACCGGCTGACGTCGTGAACCGCTTCCTGGGCGGGGTCGCCGTAGCCTCTGTCTTTCTTGCACCGTTGGCCGCCGCCGCCACTCCAACGCCTTCGCCTGCGCTCGACACCGTGCTGGTCGCGCCCGCGGATCCCGGCTTCGCAGACGATCCGAACGCGCTGGCGTTTCCCGAGGGGATTTTCACGGCGCCACAGTGGGCGGCCGTCGCCGGGACCAACGCCCCCCAGGTGGAGGATCAGCTGCACTGCGACGGTTTCATCACGGGCTATGCGAGGGCCTGGTTGGACAAGGCCAATAACCACATCGTGACCCAGGCCGTCGTCGCCTTCAGCGGCGGAAAAGGCGCGGGCAACCTGCTCACCTACCTGGCCGGGAACGTGACGAACACCCAATACTTCTCGCACGCGATCTCGGTGAGCGGGATCGATTCCGCCGGTGGAGCGCATTTCGCGAACCCCGCGGGACCGGTTTACGCCGATCAGATCTGGTTCACGAAAGGCAATGACTACTTCTATCTCGCGGTCCTTTCGCCGAAGGACGACATCGGCGACCTCGCGCCGACGCAGGCCAAGAGGCAGTTTGACGTGGCGCCGGCCTACACGATTCCGCCGGCCCAGTGGCCCGAGAACACCTCGACGAGCGGATTCAGCTGGAGCGGCGCGTTGGGCTCAGTCGCCTGGATCGCGCTCGCCGTAGCCGCCGTCGTGATCGCGGTCGTGATCGCGGCGGTGTTCTTGCTGTCGCGACAGCGACCTGCGCCCGCGGCCGCTTACGCATCGATGTCATGGACAGTGCAGATGTCGGCGGACGGAAATTACTGGTGGGACGGTGCCGCCTGGAGAGATGCATCGCGCGACGTTCCGCCAAGCGCACAGCGTTCGGGCGACGGCTATTACTGGTGGGACGGCCGCGCCTGGCGCCTTGTGCCCAAGCCGCCTAGCTGACCAGCGGCCGGTAGTTGCGCCGGTAGTACTCCCAGTACTCTCCCGATTTCAAAGGCCGCCACCATTCGGGATGGTCCACGTACCAGCGCACGGTGCGCTCGAGACCCTCGGCGAACGTGACCTGAGGCTCCCAACCCAGGGCGGTGATGCGTGAGACGTCCAGCGCGTAGCGGTAGTCGTGACCGGGCCGATCGGCGACGAACTCGATGAGCTTGCGCGGCTTGCCCATGATGTCGAGCACCGCCTGCGCGACCTGCAGACCCGTCGTTTCCGCTCCGGTGCCCACGTTGTAGACGCCTCCAGCAGGTGCCTCGTGCAGGACCAGGTCGATGGCGCGGCAGTGGTCCTCCACGTAGACGTAATCGCGCAACGCGGACCCGTCCTTGTAAAGCGGGAGCGGCATTTCGTCGATCGCGTTCGTGATCAGGACGGGCACCAGCTTCTCGGGGTACTGGTAGGGGCCGTAGTTGTTCGAGCCGCGCGTGACGAGCAGGGGCAGCCCAAAGCTCTCGACGTAGGCCCGCGCGAGATGCTCCCCACCTGCCTTGCTGGCCGAGTAGGGGCTGCGCGGGCGCAGCGGATCGTCCTCCGACGAACGGCCGCTCGGCACGTCGCCGTAGACCTCATCGGTGCTGACCAGCAGAAACACCTCATGGCTATGCTTGCGCGCCGCCTCGCAGAGCACGGCCGTGCCGCGGACGTCGGTCTCGATGAAGGCGAACGGATCCATGAGCGAGCGGTCGACGTGAGTCTCGGCGGCGAAGTTCACGATGGCGTCTGCCTCCGCGGCCATTGCGTCGACGAGGGCCGCGTCGCAAATGTCACCGTGCACGAAGCGGAATCCCGGGGTGCCCTCGAACTCCGCGAGGTTCGCTCGATTTCCCGCATAGGTCAGCTTGTCGAGCACCGTCACCTGCATGTCTGGTCGCGTCCGTCGCATGAGTCGCACGAAGTTCGAGCCGATGAAGCCCGCCGCTCCGGCAACCAGGAGATGGCGGAACCGGCGTGTCACTTGATGGTCGGGCCCGCCGTCCAGTCGTATCCGATGGTCGGGTCGTCGTGCGGTATGCGCCCCTCGTCGTCGGGTGCGTACACGCCGGACGTGATGTAAAGGATGTGGCTGAGCTCCAACGCGCGGCAGCCGTGGGCGACGCCGGGCGGGATCTTCAAGCACGCCGGCCTGCCGTCGCCCATCAGGAACTCCATGAGCTGGCCCTTGGTCGGGGAGCCGTCCCGCGTGTCGTACAGGGCGACCTTGATCGCGCCGATGACGTACCACCAGTCCGTCTGCCGCTGGTGGATGTGCCACGCCTTCGCCACCCCTGGATACATGAGCGAATGGCTCCACTGCCCGAATCGATCGAAGAACTCATCCGTCTCGCGAATAATCTCGC
The DNA here is from genome assembly GCA_035602465.1 of Candidatus Sulfotelmatobacter sp. Lineage (GTDB taxonomy): Bacteria > Chloroflexota > Dormibacteria > Dormibacterales > Dormibacteraceae > 40CM-4-65-16. Next base: position 5,791 of record DATNMQ010000190.1, read on the forward strand.
GGAAGAACCCACGCTCGTCGTCGTGGGTCGCGAGCTCTTTGATCACGACCCCTTCGATGTTCATGCCTGCCTGTTCGCCCCGTGTGCGCGGACGAAGTCGTTCACCGCGTAGTAGGCGTGGATCGATTCGCCGGCGTCCCCCCAGAATCCGCCGAGCACGTCGTACTCCATCAAGCCATGGTCGAGGTACCAGTTGTTCACGTCCGTGATCTCCAGCTCGCCGCGCCCTGACGGCTTCAGCTCCGGGATCACCTTCCACACCTGGTCGTCGTAGAAGTAGACGCCCGCGACGGCGTACTCGCTCGGCGGCTTCTCGGGCTTCTCGACGATGTGCTTGATCCGCCGGTCGCCGTCGAACTGGGCCACGCCGAGGTTGCGCAGGTGCTCGGCATTGCCCTCCTTCGAGAGCACCACGCGCGCGCCTGCCGCCTGGTTGCGAAAGGCTTCGGCGCAAGGCCGCAGCGAGCGCTCGAAGACGTTGTCCGCGAGCAGGACGACGCACCGGTCGCCGGCGACGAACTTCTCGGCCAGGCCGAGCGCCTCCGCGATCCCGCCCGCCTTGTCCTGGTACGCGTAGAACAGGCGGTCGATGCCGAACTCGTTGCCGTTGCCGAGCAGGCGGAGGAACTCGCCGGCGTGCGTGCCGCCGGTGACGAGCATGATCTCGCGGACGTCCGAACCGACGAGGGCCTCGATCGCGTAGCTGATCATCGGGCGGTCGTAGATCGGCAGCAGGTGCTTGTTGGTGATGCGCGTCAGCGGATGCAGACGGCTCCCGGTGCCGCCGGCGAGGATCACTCCCTTCATCGCCCGCGATTATCGTTCAGTGCGATGGCGACTCCGCCGACTCAGCCGCCACGCTTCTCGCCCGACGGCATGTGGTGGTGGACCGGCTTGGAGTGGAAGCCGGCGATCTCGCCCGACAGGCGCTGGCGCTGGACAGGCTCGGCTTGGGTGCCACTGGCTAGCCCTCACACGGCCGGGGCGGGGGGCGCGGGAATCGCCGTGGGCATCATCCTCGCCTTCGCCGGCGTGATCGCGTTCGTGTCCTTCCTCGTGCTCATCATCCTGCTAACCATGGGCAACCAGATCAAGAACGTCTTCGACAACGTGGTCACAGCCCTGGGCAGCTAGGACAAGGGCGTCAAGCGGCCGCCGGCCACAAGTTGTTGTGGCAGACTGGCGCCGCACCCACATGGCGAGACCGGAAAACTGGCCGCGGACGATCCTCCACGTCGACCTCGACGCGTTCTACACGTCGGTCCACCAGCGCGACGACACGAAGCTGCGCGGGGTTCCGGTGGCGGTGGCAGGGCGGTCGCGGCGAGCGGTTGTCATGGGCGCCTCCTACGAGGCTCGCAGCTACGGCGTCCGTTCGGCCATGCCGCTGCACGAGGCGATGCAGCTGTGCCCGCAGCTCACCGTCGTCGCGCCCGACGGTGCCCGCTACCGGGAAGCGAGCCGCCAGGTGCACCAGATCTTCCGCCGCTTCACGTCGCCCGAGCTCGTGGAAGGGATCGCCCTCGACGAGGCGTACCTCGACGTGACGGCGCGGACCCGCCACGGCACCTCGACGGCGGACGAGGTGGCGCGGCGGATCAAATTCCAGATCCACACCGAGGTCGGCCTCACCGCGTCGGTCGGAGCGGCCACCTCGAAGCTGGTCGCCAAGGTCGCGAGCGGCACCCGCAAGCCCGACGGGCTCGTCCTGGTCCCGCCGGGCACCGAGGCGGATTTCCTCGCTCCTCTCCCTGTCGGCGTCATCCCCGGCCTCGGCCCGAAGACCGAGGATCGACTGCAGGCGATGGGGCTCCGCACGGTCGGCGCCCTCGCCGCCTACGAGACGCAGCGGCTTGTCCAGGCGCTGGGCACGAACGGCGCCGTGCTCCAGCGCCTGGCCCAGGGCCGCGACCGCGCACCAGTCGACGGCAGCCGGCCCGCGAAGACGATCTCGGCCGAGACGACCTTCGAGACCGACGTGAGCGACCGGGCCCAGCTCGAGCACGCCCTCCGCGACCTGACCGACCGCGTCACCGACCGGCTCAAGACCGACGGCGTCCGGGCGCGCACCGTCTACGTGAAGCTGAAGCTCCCGGACTTCAGGCTGGTGAGCCGCCAGGTGAGCCGGACGAGCCCGACCGACGACGTCGAGACGATCTTCCGCGCCGCCCGGTCGGCGCTGGAGAAGTCGCACGTGGAGTCGCGGCCGGTGCGCTTGATCGGGGTTGGCCTGTCTGGGCTCGAGCACCCCGAGCCCGACCTGCAGCTGACGCTCTTCGACTGACCGTCCGGTCGACAACCGGGCGTGGCAGCGCAGCGACGACGTCGCCCACGGTCGTCCAGCCGAGGTCCTGCCGCACCTTCGCAATTAGCGCGCGAAACACCATCGCGGTGGCGCGCGCGTCGTCGAGCGCGGCGTGAGCCGGTGTGACGTCGAGGCCCAGCTCCTCGACCAGGCGGGCGAGTCCCGGCGTCTGGCCTTTGGGCAATGTCAGCACAAGCCGGGCGAGGGCGGTCGTGTCGATGATCGGGTGCTGGAGTGGACTCTCCAGGCCCCGGCCGACGAGCCATGTGTCGAATGCGTCGTGGCTGTGCTCGACCAGGACCGCCGCTTGCGCGAAGCGCAGGAACGCGCGGCGCGCGTCCTTGAACTCGGGCGCACCGATGAGCATCGAGCGGTCGATGTGGTGGCGCCTGCGCGCGTAAGGGTTGATCGGCGCGCGGCAGTCGACGAGCGTGTCGAAGAACGACAGCGTGCGGTCGAGCTCGAACCGCTCGGCTCCGATCTCGAGGACCAGAAAGGGCGCGTTGCCCGTCGTCTCGACGTCCAGGGCGACGAACTGCGCCTGGTCCAGCGGCGTCTGTGGACCCACCTCCGGGGCGTCGACCGCGATCTCCTCCCAGGGCACGGGCTGCGTCGCGCCGCGAGGTTTCAGGAAAACAGGTTTAGTGGTCATCGCGCCAGCGCCAGGGCCCGGCGCGCCCAGGCGATCTCTTCACCACTGAGGGCGCGCAGGAGCAGCACGAAGGCGACGTAGACGACCGCCCCCGCCACGATCGGGATGGCGACCTTGAAGCCGTCGAGCGCGCTGAGGGGGTAGATGGCGACGCCCATGATCAGCCCCGCGAGCAAGACGCGCCAGCTGAGCTGGACGACAGGCACGTGCCCGACGTAGCGCGCGGTCAGCACCCATCCCACGATTCCGAGCACCAGCTCTGTCATCACCGTGGCCCAGCTGGCGCCCTGGTATCCGAAGAGCGGGATCAGGATCAGGTTGAGGACTACGTTCGCGACCACGCTCCAGCCCGCCGCCCAGGTGAAGGATGACTGGCGGTCGGACGCATTGAGGGCGCCGATGAATGCGTTGTTCACGAACGCGATCCCTAGCGCGAGGGCCAGGATTCTCATCGCAGGTTCGGAAGCCAGGAAAGCGTGCCCCAGAAGCAGCGGCGTAAGTGGATGCGCCAGGACGAAGATGCCGACGCTGATCGGCCATCCCATCAAGAGCAGACCCTTGTAGAAGCGGTTGACCGCATTGAGCAGAGCGGACCGGCGCTCGCGGTAGTAGACCGAAAGCACGGGAAACACAATCGAGAGAAACGTGATCGGGACGAACAGCAGGGATTCGATCGGCTTGTAGGCCGCGGCGTAGAGGCCGGCCTGGCCCAAGCCTTTGAGCGCCACGATCAAAGGCTGGTCGATCCGAAAGTAGAGGATCGTCAGCACGAAGGTCAGCGCGAACGGCAGGCCCTTCCAGAACCACTCGCGCATCAATGTCACCTCGAGCTGCCAGCCGACCAGTGCGATTCGCTTCGCCGCCAGCACGATCGAGAAATACACGCAGCTGAACCCGTACTGGGCGGCATACGCCCACACGTAGTAGACGACGCCCTGGTTGGTCATTCCGCCGTAGAGGATGAGGACCAGCAGGACGGCGCTCTCGAGCACGACCCCGATCGCCTCGTAGCCGAGCTGCTGGACCGCGTAGAGCCCGTTGCGAAGCAGCGTGGAGTACGAGGTCAGGACCATCAGCGCGAAGCCCGGGGCGAGAAGCTGACCTTGCCCGAAGGCGAACACGACGGCCGCGAGAAGAAGGAGGCTGATGGCCGACATGAAGAGGCGCACCGACATAACGTTGCGGAGGTAGCGCTGGATCTCGTCGTGGTGGCGCGCACCTTCGCGGACGAAGAGCACGTTGAAGCCAAGGTCGAGCACGACGCTGACGATGGCGGTCAGGTTGACCAGCAGGGCGAAGGTGCCGTACCCCTCCTGGCCCAGCTTGCGAATCATGTAGAGGACTGTCACGAGCGCGATCAGGCGCGCGATCACCTTGGCGGTGAGCACGACGATCGTGTTGCGCAGGGCCCGCGAGCCGAGCCCGAGGCTGGCGGCCGGCGGTTCAAGATCAGGCAACTGACTGAATCCTAAATCCTGGCCTCGTTACACTCGACGCCCGGTGGCAGAGCGAATTCGAGTTCTAAGCGGCATGCGCCCTACCGGACGCTTCCATCTCGGCAATTACCTCGGGGCCGCCAAGAACTGGGTCGAGCTGCAAGACCAGTACGACTGCTACTACCTCATCGCGGACTACCACGCCCTTACCACCGAGCCCGACGGCCACAAGGTCGAGGACAAGGTATTCGACCTCGCGGCGGACCTGATCGCGGTCGGGATCGATCCCGAGCGCAGTGTGATCTACCAGCAGTCCAAGGTGCCCGACGTCGCTGAGCTGTCGCTTCTGCTCTCGATGGTCACGCCGCTCAGCTGGCTGCTGCGCACGCCCACCTTCAAGGAGATGGTCAAGAAGCACCCCGACAACGTGAACCTGGGATTGCTTTCTTACCCGGTCCTCCAGGGGGCCGACATCGTGATGGTGAAGGGAGTCGGGGTCCCGGTCGGCAAAGACCAGCTTGCGCACCTCGAGCTCATCCGCGAGGTCGTCCGCAAGTTCAACCGGACATACGCGCCCGTCTTCCCCGAGCCGCGCGCCCTGCTGACCGAAACGCCCTTGGTCAAAGGCACCGATGGCAAGCAGCGGATGTCGAAGACGGTCGGCAACATCGTCGGCGTGACCGACGACCCCGAGGTGATCCGCAAGCAGGTCCTGAGCATGGTCACGGACGTGAAGCGCCCGCGGAGGACCGATCCCGGCCACCCGCGCACGTGCAACGTGTGCGCGTTCTACAAGCTTTTCTTCGACGACTGGGAGCATTACTGGGAGCTGTGCAGGAGGGCGCAGATCGGGTGCTTCGACAAGAAGAAGCTCCTTGCGGAGCGAATCATCGAGACCTTCCGCCCGTTCCGGGAGGTCCGCGCCGAGCTGACGCCGGATCACGTCGCCCGCATCCTCGAGGAGGGCAGCGAGAAGGCGCGCGACGTGGCGCGCAAGACCATGGTCGAGGTCCGCCAGGCGGTGGGCCTGCCGCCTTACCTGGATCGTTAAGATTTGAGCCGGATGGCAGACGCTGCCGCGCCGGCACGAGTGACCCGCCGAGCTTTTCTCGGCTGGTGGCTTGCAAGCCTCATGACCGCGACGGTGGTCACGGCCGTCGCTCCGATCCTCATCTTTCTCTGGCCCGCGCCGGCCAAGGGGCAGAAGAAGGGGCCGATCCTCGTTTCCCTCGACACGCCCCTCGACCAGCTTCAGGACGGTACGGCGACCAAGATCCTGGCCCCGACCAGCCCGAACTCCGCGTTCATCATGGCTGACGGGGGCGGCGACAACACTCCGGGTGACCTTGCGTTCGGGGCATTCGTGGTCAAGACCGGCAGCAATGTGGCCGTCTTCGCCCAGAACTGTTCCCACCTCGGCTGCTCGATCAGCTTCGTGCCCGCCTCCGACACGCATCCGGAGACGAGCTTCGACTGCCCATGCCACGGCTCTCGGTTCCACCTGGACGGCTCCGTGCTTCACGGGCCGGCCGCTTACCCGCTGTCCCACCTCACCTGGAAGCAGGGCGACAGCCCGAACCAGATCCAGGTCGACGGGATCGTTCTGGGTTTCTGAGATGGCAATCCCCCACCCGCGCGAGATCCAGGTGGCTGTGGTGGATTGGCTCGACGAGCGGTATCCGTTCACCAAAGCCGTCGACGAGGCCCTCTACCAGCGCGTGCCGAACTTCGCCAACGCTTTCTACTACTGCTTCGGCGGGATGGTCTTCATCCTCATCGCGTTCCAGCTCCTGACCGGCATCCTGCTCGCGCTGTATTACGTGCCAGACGCGTCGAGCGTTGGGGGTGCCGCCGCGCCCGCCTATACCAGCGTGAACTTCATTCAGAACAGCGTGTATCTCGGCTGGCTGATCCGGGGCGTGCATTTCTGGGCCGCGAACATCCTGATCATCATGGTGCTTCTCCACATGGCGCGGGTCTACTGGACCGGGGCGTATCGCGCGCCGCGAGAGCTGAACTGGATCGTCGGGGTATTGATGCTGTTCCTCATCCTCGCCCTCGCGCTCACCGGCTACCTGCTGCCCTGGGACACCAAGGCGTACTTTGCGACTGAGGTGACGATCAAAATCACCGCCGGCGTACCGATACCCGCGATCGCGAACCTGATGAAGGAGCTGCTGCAGGGTGGTCCCGTGGTGGGTCCGCCGACTCTGCAGCGCTTCTTCACCCTCCACGTATTCGTGCTGCCGGCCCTGATCGTGCTGCTGATGTATGTGCACTTCCGTTTCATCCGTGCGCACGGCATCTCGGAGCCGATGTGAGCGAAAAGGACATCACGAAGGAAGGACCGGGAGCGGCGGTCGCGGCCCCGAAAGAGGTCGAGCTCATCGAGGTCGACGGCCACGGCGGGCATACGCTCGAGCCCGAGTGGAAGCGGCTGCCGATCGGCCCCGACAACATCCTCTACCCGGTCGTGGTGGGGCTCGCACTCTTCCCCATTCTCATGGGTGACGCCGGTCACCACCTGGCCGACGACATGCCCGACGACGAGACGCATCCCTTCTTCCCGGACCACTTCTGGCCGTATCCGATCATCGCCGTCGTGATGCTGATCACGGTCGGGTTGCTCTCCGCGTTCGTCCAGAAGAATCTGCAGCTCGAGGCGTCGGCGGATCCACGGGCTACCACCATCCCTCGCCCCGACTGGTATTTCCTGTTCCTTTTCCAATTCTTGAAGCTGGGCAATGAGTTCATCTTCTCGATTGGCATCGGGACCGTGGTGATCATCTTGCTGCTCGTATTTCCGTTCATGGACGCGATCATCGGTCCGCGTGTGGCTCGCCGGCTCGGCTGGAAGAAGTGGCCGGTGCCGGGCCGGAACATCATCACGGGCACAGTGTTCGTGGCGGCGCTGGTGATAATCGCCTTGCTCGAGCTCTGGGCCCTGGCCGGACCACAGTTCTGCCTCCCGTGGTTCGTCAACAGCCCCGTCTGCGGAGCCTAGTAACGACCTAGGTCCGCGAGTCGTACAGCTGCTTGGTCAGGTCGATCTGCGCTATGTGCTCACGCGCGTGGCCATAGTTCGAGATCAGCCACTCGATGCCGGGCCTGGGCGGCCGGTCACCGCGAGGTCGCATCTCGGTCAGGTCGGCGGGCGTCAGCGCGGCGATCATCTCAGACATGTCGCGGTCTGACTCGTCGATCATCTCGAGCAGTCGGGCGGCGTCCGCTTCGGCCCTGAACTCGGAGTCGCGGTCGCGCTCGCTCGGAATCGAGCGGACCGCGCGGATCATCTCGCGCTGTGACCCGAGCATGTGGGTGACGATCACGGCGATCGAGTTCGCCTTGGGCAGCGGACGCCAGTTGAGAGTCCCAGGGTCGAGATCTCGGACCTGCCCCCGCAACGTCTCGTGCACCTCACGAAACAGCTTTCCAAAAGCCTCCGAAACCACCCTCGCTCCCGAATCGTCCATCAGGCGATCACACCTTCTCAGTCACGCGGTACTCGAGATAGCGACCCAACAGTAGTCGCGTGTGAGCCTCGAGCGCAGGCAGCACGCTGAGCACGATCCCGACGATCGGGTAGAGGAAGTACTGGAGGTAGATCGCCCCCTTCTTCCACAAGGGCCAGTTGGCCGGTTTCGGCGGCAGGATGCGGATCTCGAAATACAGGAAGAAGAGGACCGTCGAAAGGGTGACGCCGAGCAGCACGCTCGAGATGCCCCACAGCGTCTGACCGAGGTCGGTCAGCGAGAAGTCGGTGCTGATCCAGATCGGAACCGAGAAACCGAAGAGGAGCAGGACCGGCAGGAAGATCCAGTTCAGGTGGTTGAGGAACAGGTTCATGAACCGTGTGAACCGCAGCCACACCGGGATCTCAGGGTGCTTGAAGAAGCGCGCCAGCACGTAGGGAACGTCCGTGATACCCCACGCCCATCGCTTGATCTGGTTGTACTGGCTCACGTGGGTCGCCGCGTAATCGCGCGCCTGTGGTGAGTCGCCATAGATCGGCAGCCACACCGACTTCACGGAAAATCGCTTTCCGAACGTGAAGAACGCCTTCCAGTAGAACCGCGAATCCTCAGGGATGACGTCCTTGTCCCAGTATCCGACCTTCTGGACGAAGTCGAGGCTGCACGTGTAGCTGCTGAACGCGACCAGGCGGTGCGGCCGCGAGTGCAGGTACATCTGCCACTGCGAGGTGCTGGCCGACATGATGCGCACCGCCATGGGCACCTGCCAGATGTTGTTGTGGAAAAGGGGCACGGGCTGCCAGATCACGAAGTCGCGGAGGGGCTCGCGCGCGTGGTGCCAGCTGATCCAGCCGAAATACTGCGGGTGGACGCGATAGTCGGAGTCGAGGTCGGTGATGAGCACCTTGCTGAGGTCGTAGCCCTCCTCGGTGAGGACACGGACCATCCAGCGTCCTCCCCAGTTCATGGCCGCGGATTTGCCGACCACGATGCCCGGCTCCAGCGGATCCTTGATGTGGTAGAACCCGCGCACCCTCCCGCCGAACTTCTCCTTCAGGAGCGCGACGTTCTCCCACCCCGGCTTGTCGGTCTCGCGCGTGATGATGCCGACGAGCTTCAGCTCGTCCGGATAGTTGGCATCGACGATCGCCTGGACCGTGCGCTCGAGCACGTGGTAGGGCTCTGTGTAGGTCGGGATCACGCTCAGGTGGAAGTACTGAAGAGGGTCGACGAGACCCTGCGCGCGCTCCTCGCGACAAAGTGCCAGCCAGTCCTTCTTCATGTCGCGCCGCATCTTGAGCAGCGTGCTGTAGATACCTGTCACCACAGAAACGGCGCGCAGGACCCAGTAGGCGTCGAAGACGAGCACGACCGAGGCGACGAACAGCGCCCCCGAGGAGTGGAAGATGATCGGAATCCAGGCCGGCGCCAGGAGCAGGATCCAGGTGACCAGGCCCGGCGCGGCTTCGAAAAGTCTCGCCCCGAACTGCCGCATGGCCTGCTCCCACACAGGCGGCGCGACACGCTGGGCTTCGGCGAGGGACATGGACCCGATTATGCCCCCCCACCCGATTCGGAATAGGAGACGAGGCACCACCCTTTGTAATGGGCATGAACAACCTTCAGCACTTCGACGGCCCCACTTTCGAGGCCGAGGTGCTCCAATCGGGTGAGCCGGTCGTGGTCGACTTCTACGCTGACTGGTGCCCGCCCTGCCGGATGATGACGCCGGCGGTGGAGCAGCTCGCGGACGAGTTCGCCGGCAAGGTCAAGATCGGCAAGCTCGACGTCGACGACAACCAGGACATCGCCATCCGCTACGGCGTGATGGGGATCCCGACGCTCGGCCTGTTCCGTGACGGCAAATTGGTCGACCGCATGGTCGGCTTCCCAGGCGGCGCCGCCCCAATCCGCGAGTGGATCGAGAAGAACGCGAACCTGGCGGCAACTAAGCACTAAACAACCGCGGAGTTACGAGCGGCCGGGTGAAATGCCCAGCCGCTTTTTCTCTTTTCGTTACCGACACCGCATTGGCGGCCGGGTTCACCCCGGCCGCATCTTTGTCTCTTACGCCTGCCAGACGTCGCTACGAGTAACCACTAAGAAAAGTCCGAACCGTATACCGGAATGAGAGCAGCCCCGTCGGCGAAGCCGACCGGGCGATGAGAGGGAACCATCTGGGTTCCCTCTCATATGTTTTCAGTGTCCCCACATAGCCCGCTCAGCGTGCTGCACGGTTTCGGGGCCATGCTCGCCTGTGCGGATTCGCACGGCGTCCTCGACCCCGATGACGAAGATCTTCCCGTCGCCGACCTCACCGTTACCGGTCCGACCGGCCACCGCCAGCTTGTCGACCACGGTCGTGACGATCTCCGACTTCATAACCGCCTCGACCTTGAGTCGCGGCCGAAGCGAGATGTGGACGGAGGCCCCGCGGTATTTCTCGGTGTAGCCACGCTGGGCGCCGCATCCCTTGACCTCGGTCACCGTCACGCCCGACACGCCGCACTCGTCCAGAACGTCCTGGACCTCCTGCAGCCGTTCGTGGCGGATGATCGCGACGACCATCTTCATCGGCCCGCTTCCGTTCGCCGTCATACCGGCGATACCTCCTTGCGCTGGGCGGGGACAGCGTCATGGTTGGGGTGCGGATTGACGGTCGGCGTGTCCGCTGGTCGGTAGACGCCGCCAGGCACGGGCATGAACGACTCGGGGTAGCCCCACATGCCGTGCTCACTGATGTCGAGACCCTCCATCTCCTCGCCGGCCGAAACGCGCAGGCCGACAGTCTTCTTGATGATCCAGAACAGCGCATAGCTGAGGACGAAGACGGTCACGAACGAAGCCCCCACCGCGATGGCCTGCGCCCCGAGCTGGTGGAAGCTGCCCGTGTAGAAGAGACCGCCCTGCCCGACGCCGTTGAACTTCGCCAGCGCGGGAGTCGTGAAGAGGCCGCAGCTGAGGGTGCCCCAGATCCCGGCCATTCCATGCGCCGGCAGCGCGCCTACCGGGTCGTCGAGGATCTTGTCGAGGGCGAGCACGCCCACCACGACGATCACGCCGGCGACCGCGCCGATGACGATCCCGGCCCACGGCTCGACATAGCCCGAGGGAGCGGTGATGGCCACGAGCGCGGCGATGGCGCCGTTGCCGATCATGCCGACGTCCATCGTCTTGGTGATCAGGTAGACGGTGATCAGAGCCGCCACCGCACCGCCCGCCGCCGCGAGGTTGGTGACCACGACGACGTCAGCGAAGTGGAGGTTGGTCGCGTTGAGGGTCGATCCGGGGTTGAAGCCGAACCACCCAAACCACAGGATCAGCACGCCGAGCTGGGCCAGCGGCATGTTGTGCCCCGGAATTGCGTTCGACCTGCCTCTCTCGTACTTGCCGATGCGCGCGCCCAGCAGAAGAAGGCCCGCGAGTCCAGCGGTCGCTCCGGTGAGGTGCACGACCGTCGACCCGGCGAAGTCCTGCGAGCCGAGGGTTGCCATCAGGAAGCCACCGCCAAAAAGCTGGTGGCTGATGAGCGGATAGATAAAGGCGGCGAACGGAACGCCGAAGAGGATGTAGACGATGAACTTGGTCCGCTCCAGCATCGTGCCCCACACGATCGCGAGGGACACCGCGCAAAAGACGAACTCGAAGAACCACTTGGCGGCGGCGGGAGCCGTGCTCCCGGCGATCGCCGGCAGGTCCATCGACGAACCGGGGCTGAACGTCGGAAAGAAACCACTCCCCCCGATGAAGGCAAACGCCCCGCCAGCCCCGAACGCCAAGCCGAACCCGACGCCCCAGTAGGCGATGGAGCTCACGCTGAGGTTGGTGATGACCTTGGCCACCACCGTGCCCACGTTCTTCATGCGGCTGAAACCGACCTCGAGCATCGCGAAGCCGGCCTGCATGAACATGACGAAGCAGGCGGCGACGATCACCCAGACGGTGTCTGCAGCGACGCCGGCGGCCGAGGTCGCGGTCGTGTCGTCCGCGAGGACAGCGATCGGCACCAGCGCGGCGAGCGCGGCGATCGCCGCCGCGATGCCGAATACGTATCGGCGTTTGATGAGCGCTTTCCGGAACTCCCTGGCTGCTGGCAAGGACGCCACCTCCGTTGTGATTCCCCAAGGCGCGGCAGGCAGCCGCACCGCTTGATGTGGCCAGCGTAGGTGCGCTCGGTGGGCAGCAAAAACGTGCGGACGTGACGAATCGGATGGGCGAGCCTCGTGTCTTTGACACAACACGACGGGCACCATGAGCAAGCCACGTTCGTGTCAACCACACGGAAAGCGAGGGCCCGCGTTTAGGAGGGTCTCACGTGATCGTTTGAGCAGCTACTTCCTACGATCTCTGTGGGGCCCGTCAAATTGATTCCTATTCCTGGAGGGTGTGTTCATGGCAGTTGAGACAAAGGCGGCCGGTAAGACCAGCCCGCGTGAGGTGCTGGAGCGTGCGAAGGCCGAAGGGGTCGAAGTCGTCGACGTTCGGTTTGTCGACCTTCCCGGCACCTGGCAGCACTTCAGCCTGCCGCTGGGCGAGCTGGACGTCGACAGCTTCAAGGATGGGCTGGGATTTGACGGCTCCAGCATCCGCGGCTTCCAGTCGATCGACGAGAGCGACATGCTCCTCATGCCGGACCCGGACTCGGCGACGATCGACCCAGTTCTCTCGCACAAGACGCTGTTCCTGATCTGCGACGTGGTCGACCCGATCACACGCGAGCCGTATTCGCGCGACGCGCGGTTCATCGCCAGGAAGGCAGAGGAGCACCTCCGCCGCTCGGGTATCGCGGACATCAGCTACTGGGGCCCGGAGGCGGAGTTCTACCTCTTCAACTCGCTCCGCTTCGACCAGAACGCGCACAGCGGCTACTACTTCATCGACTCGGAAGAGGGCATCTGGAACTCTGGCAAGAACTCGGAGCCGAACCTCGCGTTCCGGCCGCGGCACAAGGAGGGCTACTTCCCGGTGCCGCCGACCGACAAGCTCCAGGATCTTCGCTCCGAGATCATGCTCAAGCTGCTCGACGCGGGTGTGCGTGTCGAGGTGCAGCACCACGAGGTCGGCACGGCCGGCCAGGCCGAGATCGACATGCGGTTCGACTCGCTCACGAAGATGGGCGACAAGATGATGGTCTACAAGTACGTGATCAAGAACATCGCGGCACAGCACGGATACGTCGCGACGTTCATGCCCAAGCCGCTCTTCCAGGACAACGGGTCCGGCATGCACGTGCACCAGAGCCTGTGGAAGGACGGCGAGAACCTGTTCGCGGACGCGAAGGGCTACGCCGGGCTGAGCCAGACCGCGGTGTATTACATCGGCGGCCTGCTGAAGCATGCGGCCGCGCTGCTTGCGATCTGCGCGCCGACGACCAACTCGTACCGGCGACTCGTGCCCGGGTATGAGGCGCCGATCAACCTCGTGTACTCGAAGCGCAACCGCTCGGCGTGCGTGCGCATCCCGATGTACTCGACCAACCCAAAGACCAAGCGCGTCGAGTTCCGGTCGCCGGACCCTGCGGCCAACCCTTACCTCGCTTTCTCGGCGTGCCTGATGGCCGGCCTCGACGGAATCAAGCACAAGATCGTCCCGCCGGAGCCGGTGGACAAGGACATCTACGAGCTCGAGGGCGAGGAGAAGGCGAAGATCAAGTCGGTACCCGGCTCGCTGGCCGAGTCGCTGGACGCGCTCGAGAAGGACCACGCGTTCTTGCTCGAGGGCGATGTCTTCACCAAGGACGTGATCGACACCTGGATCGACTACAAGCGCAAGAAGGAAGTCGACGCGGTGGCGCTGCGCCCCCACCCGTGGGAGTTCATGCTCTACCACGACGTCTAGACCGAACACTCCATAAGGCCCCGGCGCGAGCCGGGGCCTTTTTTTCGCGGCACAGGATTTCCGCGAGTGCCGGCTCCGGCCGGGAATTCAGACGTGGAGCGCGCTACATGCCCAACATTGCGCGGGCGCGGAGGGCGATGCTGATCGCCACCCGCGTTTCGGGGTCGTCCAGCTGCAGGCCCGTCAGGGTCTGGATGCGCTCGATGCGGTAGGTCATCGAGTTGATGTGGATGCCCAGGTGGCGCGACGCCGCGCGGCGGATCCACCGCGACGTCGAAAGAGCCTCCAGCGTTTCGAGCAGCGGCGTGTCGCGCGATTGCGCGTACTGCAGGAGCGGGCCGAGCAGCTCGTTGACGAAGCGGCGCAGGGCATCCGGGCTCTGGACCTCGAGCAGAAGGCGAAACGCGCCCAGCGAGCGGTAGGACGCCACGCGTCCCCGCCCACCCGCGCGCCTGGTCAGACGGACCGCTTGTCGCGCCTCGACGTGCGACCGGGCCAGCTCGCTCACCCCGTTCGCCAGGTTGCCGATGCCGACCGACGCCGTGCCCGGCTTCATCACCGGCGCCGCGGCCGCGAGGATCTGCCCCGCCAGCTTCTCCACCGACGCAAGGTCGGTCGCGATCTCGTCCGGGACGAGGAAGATGGCCGAAGCCGAGCGCACGAGCGTCAGCGCTCCCGGCAGCCGCGAGCGGATGAGTCCGTTCAGAGCCCCGTCCAGGCGGTCCTGCTGCCCGCGCGCGGCGAGCGCCGCTTCGGTCTTGTCGTCGTCCGGTTCGAGCGCAAGCACCCAGGCGCGCTGCGGCAGACGGTGCCCCAGGCGCTCGGCCTGCCGCGCCACGCGTTCCGCCTCATCCGCCTCCAGGCCCCCGGCGAGCACCTCCTCGACCAGGTCGCCGCGCAGCCGGCGCTCGACCTCCGCGGCGGCGCGCTCCTTGGACATCTCCAGCGCGAGCACCGTCGACCCATGCTCGAGGGCGCGACGCCGTCCCTCGGCATCCGAGTCCTGGGCGGCGACGGCCACAGCCAGCAGGCCCAGGAGGTCCGCTCCCGCGCGAACGGGAACGACGTCCAGCGGTCGCACCGGCCGGCCCGCGTTGATGCGCACTTCGCGAGCGCCCGCCTGGCCGAGGGCCGGAGGCACGTTGATCCGCGGCGGCATGCCCTCCGAGGATTCGCCGAGTCCGCGCACACGGTAACCGTCGGTGGAGTAGAGCGCCGCGCGCCCGCCCGCGAGCGAGCCGAGGACCTCGAGGATGGACGCGATGCCGGCGCCGTCGAGAGAAAGCTTCGTGAACCTCTCGTGGATGTCGTGCGACAGCTGGATCTCGGCGAGCTGGACCTCGGTCCGTCGCTGGAGCTCGCTCCGCTCGAGGATTCCCGCGACCTGGGCGGCGATCGCCCGCAGGAAGTCGATGTCGCCCGAGGTGAACTCGCGGCGCTCAGTGCTCTGCACGTTGATGACTCCGACCAGGCGCGGACCGGACTCGACGGGCACCGACGCCATGGAGTGGAAGCGGTCCTCGTCAAGTCCCGGCACCCACTTCCAGTGCGGCTCCCGGCTCACGTCCGGCACGACCGCCGCGCGCCGCGAGTCCGCCACCCACCCGGTGATCCCCTCCCCCACCTTCATGGTCACCTTGCCGACCATGTTCTCGTTGAGGCCGTTGGTGGCCGTCAGGAGCAGCTCGCGGCCGGGTGGGGTCACCAGATAGAGCGAGCACACATCGGCCCCGATGGCCGACGTCGTCTCGCGGATGATCAGCTCGAGGAGCTCGTCCGGGCGCTGGGTCGAGGCGGCGGCCTGCGCGAGGCGGACCAGGAAGTTGAGCTCCCGCGCGGCAAGGCTCGAGTCCGAGACCTCAGAGACCACATGCACTTCGGGTAAGGTACGGCGCTTCTTCATGGCAAGTCTCGTGTCAACATCACAATGAACACGGCACCGGCTAGTGTGCCTGATACAGACTCGACCTGCTACCCCCCTGGCGTTAGATTAGGTCGACAAGTGTCCACACAGGTCTCCGGAGGATGGCGCGAGCACTTCGCCGGGGTCGACCTGCCGGTCCCCGTCCATGGCGGCGGCACCGTCACGGGCATCAACTTCGA
Organism: Candidatus Sulfotelmatobacter sp.; assembly: GCA_035602465.1. Lineage (GTDB taxonomy): Bacteria > Chloroflexota > Dormibacteria > Dormibacterales > Dormibacteraceae > 40CM-4-65-16. The sequence continues at coordinate 21,598 of DATNMQ010000190.1, forward strand.
CAACGCCGCCAGCACACCTCCGCTCAAGCGAGTGCGCGACGCGGTCAATGCATTTTCCGACGTCTACTCGAGCGTCCATCGTGGGACCGGCTACAAGTCGCGGCTCTCGACCGATGCCTATGAGCATTCCCGCGAGGTGGCCGCCCGCTTCCTCGGCGTCGACGAGGACGACCAGGTGGTGATCTTCGTCAAGGGCACGACCGACGCGCTGAACCGGATTGCGGCCGAGCAGTCGCGGCTCGAGGGCAAGCAGGTGCTGATGACCGAGATGGAGCACCACGCCGACCTTTTGCCCTGGCGGCATCGCAGCGGCCACGTGATGGTCGGGCTCACCGAAGAAGGACACATCGACCTGGACGCGATCGAGCACGCCTTGCGGGCCGCCGGCGGAGCGATCGGCCTCGTCGCCATTTGCGGTGCGTCCAACGTCACGGGCTTCGTTTCGCCGATTCACGAGGTGGCCGAGCTCGCCCACCGCCACGGGGCGCGCGTCTCGGTCGACGCGGCGCAGCTCGCGCCTCACCACCGGATCGAGGTGCGACCGGCCAACGATCCTGGGCATCTCGACTTCGTGTCGCTGTCGGGGCACAAGATGTACGCGCCCTACGGCGCGGGCGTGCTCGTGGCGCCGCGTGACTTCTTCGCCGGCGCACCCGAGGTCATGGGCGGCGGCGCGATCAGCATCGTCACGTGGGACGACACCGTGTGGGCCGATCTGCCCGACCGCGAGGAAGCCGGCTCACCTAACGTGATCGGCGCGGTAGCGCTCGGCGTCGCGATCGAAACCCTGCTCGAGCTCGGATTCGACGAGATGCTCGAAAGCGAGGTCGAGCTGGGACGGCGCATGGTGGCGGGCCTGAGCGCGATTCCGGGAGTTGGCGTCCTGGGAGGCGCCGAGCCGGGCGCGGCATCGAGCCGGCTGGCGCTGGCGAGCTTCGTCGTCGAAGGCCTCCATCACGGGCTGGTCGCGTCCGCGCTCAGCCACGAGTGGGGCATCGCTGTGCGGCATGGGTGCTTCTGCGCCAACCCCTATGTGTTCCACCTCCTCCACATGAATAAGGACGAGGTCGGCGCGGTCGAGCACGAGGTGACCGCCGGCCGCCGCAAGGCCCTGCCGGGGGCGGTACGCGCGAGCCTGGCTCCCTACAACACCGCGGCGGAGGTCGATCGCTTCCTCGAAGCTGTCGAGCAGGTGGCGCACGGTGGGATCAAGACGGCGTACGAACAGGCGATTGACGGGACGTATTCGCCGGCCGGCGGTTGGCCGCGCGTGGAGGGATTGCCGTGATCAAGCTCATCGTCGAGATCGTCCTCGCCCTGGTGCTGCATCCCGTCGCGTACATCCTGTGCGTGATCGACGTCGTGAACCGCGAAGACCTGAGCGGCTTCTGGAAGGTGTTCTGGATCATCGTCACCTTCCCCTGGGGGATCGGGCCGATCCTCTACATCATCTTCGGCGGCGGCAAGCTCTGGTGAGGGACCGCGCGGCGACCAGGGCATTCGTCCTGGGCCTGCTCGCGCTGCCGTTCGTCGTGTTTGCTCCCTTCGCGATCTTCAGCGGCGCTCGCTCTCTGCGGCGCATCCACGCCTCTGGCGGTGAGCTGCGCGGGGCTGCGTCCGCGACCGCGGGCCTGGTCGCCGGGCTGCTTGGACTGATGACGTTCATCGTGGGGACCGGCTACTGGCTCTTGGCGTCGTGATCCGCCGCGTCCTTATCGTCCTGGTCGTCCTGGTGGTCGCCGGCGCGACCTATCCAGGCGAGCTTGCGACCTCGCTGGCCGTCCGCCTGAGCGCACTTCACACCGCCTCGGGTCCTGCTCCCGCGGGCGCGCTGCCATGGCTGCACGTCGCGCACCCGTCGGGCGGGGTGCCCTACATCGCCGACGACCAGGGACGCATGGTCATCCTGCATGGCGCCATCCCGGCCTCCTTGCTCGAGTTCGGAAGCACCGACAAATCGGCACCCTCCGCGACACCGATCAACCCCATCGATCCCGCGGCCTACGCCGGCCAGTGCCCGGCCGCATCTTCCAAGGGTCGCTACGCGCCTCTGTGCCAGGACGACCTCGCCCAGATGGCGGCGCTCGGCTTCAACTCAGTCCGCCTGCCGCTCGTCTGGAGCCGGTTGGAACCAGAGCGCGGACAGTTCAACCAGCTGTACGTCGATCGCATCGCGCAGGTGGTCGACTGGGCCCGCTCTCTCGGCATGTACGTGATCATCGACATGCACCAGAACGCCTACTCGGCCTATGTCGGCGCGGGTCCCGGCGTCGACCTGACGTACGACAGCGGCGCTCCCGCTTGGGCGACCATCACCGACGGCGTGCCATCGCAGGTCCTGGTCAGCGGCAAGCGTGAGACCAACCTGGCGTCGTTCGAATCGTTCAGCAACTTTTGGTACAACCGGTCCGGCATCCAGGGTGAGTACATCAGGGCCGTCGCCTACCTCGTCAAGCGTTTCAAAGACGACAGCACCGTCGCCGGCTTCAGCGCCTTCAACGAGCCGCAGCCAGGCTGGAACCTGCCGCCCGGTTTCGAAGACCTGCTCCTGTTTCCTTTCTATCGCCGTGTCATCGACGCGGTCACGGGAGTGGGCGACGGACTGCCGTGCTGGGACGCGGTCTACATGCCGCCGCCTTGCGGTTATCCGGACCTCGGCGTCCGCGACCAGCGCCACCTGATCTTCCTGGACACGGGGCTGCCGCGGGAGATCACCGACTTTCCCACCCACCTCGGCCTGCCGGTCAGCTCGTATTCGAACGTGGTGCTGTCGATGCACGCCTATACGCACATCTACACATTCGACGCGCTTGCCGGCCAGACGCCCGACCATGCGACCTATCCGTGGGGTGGCTACGACCAGAGCTATTCCTGGGCCGACCGCGAGGCCAAGGCGATGAACGCCGCTCTGTTCGTCGCCGAGTTCGGCAACGACCCGAAATATGACTCTCTTCAGCTGGCAGCCCAGACCGCGGAGCAGGAGAAACACCTGGTCGGCTTTGCGTTCTGGACCTGGAAGGAAAACGGAGGTTCGAGCAGCTGGGGGATGTTCGACCCTGCCAGGACCGACGCTTCGCCCATCCCGTCGAGCGGCTGCCTCCGCGCGTCGCGGGAGCGAATCCTGGCCAGAGTGTTCCCACGCGCCTCGGCCGATTCGAGGCTGAGCTATCACTACGATCCCGAAACAGGCGCGTTCTCGCTGTCAGCGGCCGGCCGGGCCGGCGACCCACAAACTGTTGCCTACATACCGCCTGAGGTGACAGGGGAGGTCTCGAGCTCTGGCGCGGTTCAGCTGACGATCACGACGAATCTGGATGGGAGCCGGACCGTGGCCGGCGCACCGACCGGGGGCTCGTTCACAGTTTCGGTGGCGGCGGCCGGCCTCGCGCTTCAGGGATGCGCCTGAGCGACTTTCTCGGACGATTCCCAGCCAATTCACATGGTCCCGGATTAACTCTGTCCGCGTGGCCTGGCATGGGCTAATCTGGTTCGCAAGGGTGGGAAGCCGACCAGCAGTCACTGGCCGAACTGGCGCGACCAAAAACGGCGCCAGTGGCAACGGGGTCCAGGCACCGAAAAACGGCGCGGTCCGCATTCGCCCCGCGGCCAATGCGCACGCCCCGCCGGCGCCCGAGCCCGCGATCAAGCTGGTCGGAATCGCCAAGTCCTTCGGCAAGCACGCCGTGCTGAAGGACGTCAACCTTGCTATCGCGCCTGGCGAGCTGTTCGAGGTGACCGGGCCCAGCGGCGCGGGGAAGACGACTCTCCTGCGCCTGATCCACGGCCAGCTCCGCCCCAACGCCGGTGAGGTCTGGGTGCGGGGCCGCGGGCTGCACAGGTGGTGGCGGCTCGGCCTGAACACCGTTCGGCGCGACGTCGCGTTCGTCTTCCAGGAGCAGCGGCTGCTGCCGCGGCTCAACGCCTTCGAGAACATCGTCCTCGCGCTCCAGGTGGGCGACCCACAGGTCCCGAACCGCACGATCAAGCAGCGGGCGTTCGCCGCCCTGGAGTCGGTGCACCTGGCCCACCGGCGGCGCGCCTATCCGCACCAGCTCTCGGCGGGAGAGCGGCAGCGCATCGCGATTGCGCGCGCGCTCGCCACGAAACCGCGGGTGCTGCTCGCCGACGAGCCTCTCGCCTCGATGGACGACGACAACGCCGCGATGGTGACGCAGCTCCTGGAGGCGGCGGTCGCGAATGGCACGACCGTGATCGTGGCCACGCACCACCACACGTTCCCGGCGAGCCGCATCCTGCGGCTGCCGAGCGCGAAGGTCATGACCAACGGGGCCCGCAAGCCACGCCTCATCGGCAACGGCAACGGACATGCGGACGGCCACAACGGGGGCTCTAACGGAAACGGAAACGGTAACGGAAACGGAAACTCCGCCCTGAGCGCTGCTCGGACGCCCCTGTGGCGGGCGCTCATCCCGGCGCGCGAGCGCCCTCATCGCGCGGTCAAAGTCCCCAGGCTCCCGTGGTGGCGCCGGGAGATTGCCTTCTTCGCCAACAGCTACCGGCTGGTCGTGCTCAACGGACTTCGCAGCTGGAGCAGGGATGCCCGCCTGACGGCCCCCGTGATCGGGACGATCGCGCTTCTGCTGGTGCTGTGCGGCACGCTGGCGCTCATCGGGATCGCGGCGGAGCGCGCCATCGCCGACCAGGCCGGCCAGGCGTCGCTTGTCCGCGTCTACCTCGCTCCCGACGCGACGACCGACTCCGTCGCGGCGCTGAAGTCGAAGCTGCTCGCCGACCCGCGCGTGGCGTCCGTCACGTACATAACACCGGAGCAAGCGCTCGCCGAAGCCTCCAACCGACCCGGGCTCGACAACCTGTCAAGCCTCAGCTCTACCAACCCGTTCCCGGCCAGCCTCGACGTGCGCGTGAAGAAGGTGACCCAGGTGGCGGCGGTGGCGAGCCTGGTCCACGGGGACGCGGCCGTGGATCCGACATATCCGACCTCGTACGACCCCGACACCTACTCGCGGCTGCGTCACTTCGCCCTCGTCGCGGGCGGCATCGCGGGCGGCCTCCTGCTCCTGTTCGCCTTCGTCGCGTATGCCGTGGTCGCGAACTCGATGCGCGGGATCGCCGTCTCGCGGAAGCAGGAGGTCGCGGTCGTTCGCCTGCTCGGTGCCAGGAGTTGGATGCTGCGCGGGCCTTTCGTGGTCGAGGGGCTGATGACCGGCGCACTCGCCGGCGCGCTGGCCGCGGCGGCGGTGGCGGGCGTCTACGTGCTCGCAGTCCGATTCGAGTCCGCCATCTACACACAGGTGCTGCCCGGCGTGAACGCGACTTCCGTCCAGTACGTGCTGGCTGCCGTGATCACTGCCGGGCTCATCCTGGGCACCGCGACTGCGATGCTCGGCTTCCGCAAGGCGCGGGCGTGAAGCGAACCCTGGCGGCGCTCGGAGCCGCCGGAGCGCTGATCGCGCTCCTGGCGCCCAGCGCCGGCGCGACCAACCCCTCGCCATGCCCCAGCCCGAGCGCGGCGTCGCCCACCCGCACCGACTGCCAAGGCACGACGGCCGCCAATCCCAACCAGACCGCGTACGACCAGCTGAAAGCGCGCCTGAGCGCAGACGTGGCGCGGGCGCTCGATGCAGAGCAGCGGCTTTCCGCGACGCTCGACCAGTTCGCGGTCACGGAACAGGCGCTGACCGACCAGATCGCCCAGGAAGAGGCGGTGATCGCGAGTCTCGAAGACCAGATTGCCCAGCTCGACGTGCAGATCGCGGACACGCAAGTGCGCATCGACACGGAGAAGGCTCAGCTCTCGGTTCTGGCGCGCGAGATCTACCGCCAGCCGAGCTCGTTGTGGATCCTGATCGCCCGGACCGGGGACCTGCACCAGGCGCTGATCGCGACCGCCGACGCCGTGGTCGCGGGCCAGCGCGCGCACGCGCTCCAGGTCAGGCTCGAGGCAGACCTCGCCAAGCTGCAAACCGACCGGCAGGCGAGGCAGGATGACCTCGACCGCGAGAACGGAACCCTGGACCTGCTGAACGCCAACCTGAACGCGCTACAGGACATGATCAGCACCCAGAGCGACGTCAGCGACCAGCTCACGGGCCTCATAAGCGACATTCAGACGGCCCAGAGCCAGCTGCTGGACCAGCCGCCGGACGTCACCACGGCTCTTGCCCAGCTGCTCGAAGCCCAGGAGCAGGACCTGATCCTGCGGTCATACCAGACGGCGTGGATCCAGGCCCAGATCGGCGTGGGCATGGCCCTCGTGAACCAGACGCTCCCAGTAGGCAAGCCGATCTCGGGTCTCAGGCTCTCGTGGCCGATGGCCTCATTCACCATCACCCAGCCGTTCGGCCCGTCGACGGTCCTGCTTGAACCGCCCTACGGAAAGTACAAGCACTTCCACACCGGGATCGACATCGCAGCGCCGCTCGGCACGCCGGTGATGGCAGCGGCCGACGGCCTCGTGGTCGCTGTCGGGCACACCAAAACCGGCTACGGCAACTACGTCGTGATCGCACACGGCGGTGGGATCGCCACCTTATATGGACACCTGCTCGCGACCAAGGCCAACATCGGCGACGGGGTGAAGCGGGGCCAGGTCATCGGGTTCGAGGGATCGACCGGGTACTCCACCGGGCCGCACGTGCATTTCGAGCTGCGCGTCAACAACCAGGTGATCGACCCGATGCCCTACCTGCCCGTGCTCGGCACGAACTGGTCGGGCTAGAGGTCCTTCGAGAAGCAGACGCTCGCCGGCGAGGTCAGATACTCGCCCCAGCAGTCGACCTGCACGAAGCCTGCGTGCCGGTAGAGCGTGATCGCCGCCTCCTGCTCAAGGCCGGTTTCAAGCACGAGACGCTTCACGCCCAGGTCCCTCGAGATGCCCTCCAGCGCGACCAGCACGGCGGAGCCGATCCCGTGCCCCGATGGCTCGGCTTCACGTACATCCTCTTCACCTCGGCGGTTGTCGCGTCAAGGAGGCGGATGGCGCCGGAACCGACCGCCACGCCGCCTTCGCGAGCCACGAGAAAGGTGCCCCGGCCGGACTCGAGGTGCTCGGCCTTGAGGTTCGGCCCGAAGCGCTGCTCGGGCGGATAGAGCTCGGCAAGCTCCGCGTCGAGCGCCTCGACCAGGCGCCGCGCGTCGTCGGACTCGAATGATTCCGCCGCGATGGATAGGGTCAATTTCTCACCGTCGAAAGCGCCCCCGGAGGGAATCGAACCCCCGACCTTGACGTTAGGACCGTCCTGCTCTATCCACTGAGCTACGGGGGCAAGGAACCCTAGGCAGGAAACCTAAAGAGTCTACCCAGCGTTAACGGTATGGATCTCAGCCACCTCTCAGCCGGTTCTCAGGTGCGGTTCAGCGCCGTCCCGCAAGCTTTCGAAACATGGACAGGACAAGAAACGAGACCGAGACCAGGATCCGGGCGCGCGACGCCGCGATGCGGACGCTCAACCGCCTGACTACCGGCGCGGCCCTCGCCGCCATCGGGGCTGTTGGAGTGTTCAGCGCGGTGAGCGCGGCCACCATCCCGGGATCCTCGAGCTCCTCGACCTCGACTGCCGGCACATCAAACACCGCCTCCTCATCGACGGATTCGTCATCGACGTCGTCGTCATCTTCGTCGTCGACATCGTCGTCGAGCGGGCTCCAGTCGTCGAGCGGTGTGAGCTCGTCGTCCGGCGGCGGCGTCGTCGTCACCGGCGGCTCGCACTGATCCGCAGTGTCGAACAGCTTCCTCTGGTACACGACGCGCGGCGCGGGCGCGGTGACGCTGATCCTGCTCAGCACCGTCGTGATCCTCGGCATCCTTTCGACGCTTCGCGTCCAGAGCGACCGCTGGCCGCGATTTCTCACGACTGCACTGCATCGCAACCTTGCGCTGATGACGCTCGTTTTCCTCGCGCTGCACATCGTCACCGCGGTTGTCGACCCGTTCACCAACCTGGGGTGGGCCGCGGCCTTCATCCCCTTCGCCTCCTACTACCGGACGGTGTGGCTCGGGCTCGGCGTGATCTCCTTCGAGCTGCTCCTCGCCATCGTCCTGACGAGCCTCGTCCGAGGCTTTCTGGGACACCGCGCGTGGCGCTTGCTCCACTGGCTGACCTACGCGGCCTGGCCGATCGGCGTCGCGCACGGGCTCGGCACCGGGACTGACACATGGTCGGCGTGGATGCTCGCCATCACGGCCGCGTGCGTGGCCGGCGTCGGGGTGGCGATCGTGCTCCGCCTGACATCGGGCTCCCGTGATCCCCTCGCCGCGGCACGCGGCAATTTCCGTGCCGCCGTGGACCGGCGTGAGGTCCGATGACGCGCCTGCACGCGCCTGACGTGATGAGCCCGCTGCCGCGCGCAGGCGGCGAGCTGATCGACGCGATCCAGCGGGCTGGGCTCGTCGGTCGCGGGGGCGCGGGATTTCCCACCGCGGTCAAGTGGCGCGCGGTCGCCGAACGCTCGCGCGGCCAGGCGGTGATCGTGGTGAACGGAGCCGAGGGCGAGCCGCAGAGCAAGAAGGACCGCGTACTCATGTCGATGCGCCCCCACCTCGTGCTCGACGGCGCGTTCCTGGCCGCGCACGTGCTGCACGCGCGTCGCGTCGTCCTCTACATCGGCGAACGGCACGACGCCGCACGCGCGGCGATGCTGCGCGCGCTCGCGGAGAGGCCAGACCACGACCGCCGGATCACATCGCTCGTGTCCGCGCCCGCCCGCTACGTCGCCGGCCATGAGGCGGCGGCCATCCACATGATCAACGAGGGCGTCGCGACGCCAACGACAGCGCCGCCGTATCCATTCGAGCGCGGAGTCGATGGCGCACCGACGCTCGTCCAGAACGTGGAGACGCTCGCGCACGTGGCGTTGGTCGCGCGGACCGGCATGCCCTCGAGCACCAGCTTGATCACGATGGCCGGGGCGGTCGCCCACCCAGGCGTCATCGAGGTCGAGTCGGGCATGACGATCGGCGGAGCGATCGAGCGAGCCGGGGGCGCGGCTGCCTCGGCGCGCGCCGTCCTGGTCGGAGGCTATTTCGGCTCCTGGGTGGACATGCAGCGCGGCTGGAACATCTCCCTCGACCCTGCCGCGCTGAGGCAGCAGAGCCTTGGCCTTGGCTGCGGCGTGATCGGCGTTCTTTCGCACGGCCGGTGCCCGGTGTGCGAGACCGCCGGGATCATGCGGTACCTGGCCGGCGAAAGCTCGGCGCAGTGCGGGCCGTGTTTCTTCGGCCTGCGCGCGCTGGCGGACGCGGTCACGCGCATCGCGGAGTCCGGTACGAACGGCCAGGACCTCGATCGTCTCCGCCGGTGGACCGTCGACGTCACGGGCCGCGGCGCGTGCCGGCATCCGGATGGCGCGGTGATATTCCTGCAGTCGTCGCTGCAGGTCTTCGCCGACGAGTTCGCGCGTCACCCGGCTCACGGCCTGAGGCGCACGGCATGAGGGACCGCCTCCACCTCACCGTCGATCGCATCAAGTGCGACGGCCGCGGGCTCTGCGCGGAGCTGCTGCCGGAGCTGATCCGGCTCGACGACTGGGGCTACCCGATCCTCGCGAACGCTTCGATCCCCGAGCACCTCCTGCCGCTGGCACAGCGCGCGGTCGAAGATTGCCCCGTGCTCGCGATCGCCATCCGGCGAACTGCGGCCGTCAAGCAATGAGCGCGAGCGTGCTCGGCATCGCCGACGATCGCGCCCTGGGCGGTTCGATGCGCGTCATCGTGACGCGGCCCGAATCGCTCCTCGCGGCCAAGAGCGCGGTCGACGAGGTCGTCGCGGCGATCGATAAGGCCGCCAGCCGCTTCCGCGACGACAGCGAGCTCAGCCGGCTCAACGCGAGGCCCGACCGCGTCGTCAAGGTGAGCCCGCTCCTGGCCCAGGCCATCGCGGCCGGACTGAGAGGCGCCCAGCTGACCGGCGGCGCCGTCGACCCGACCATCGGGTCGGCAATCCGCCTCGCCGGCTACGACGAGGACTTCGCGCTGGTGGCGGCACGGCACGAGCCACTCCGGCTCGTCGCGACGAGCGTCCCCGGCTGGCAGGCGATCGGGTTCAGCCTCGCCACCCGGACTGTCGTCATCCCGCGCGGAGTGGAGATCGACCTCGGCGCGACCGCCAAGGCCCTTGCCTCGGACCTCGCAGCCGCGGCGGCGCTCAAAGCCGTCGGCCGGGGCGGCGTGCTCGTCAGCCTCGGCGGCGACATCGCGGTCGCCGGTGAGGCGCCTTCCGGTGGGTGGCCGGTCCAGGTGAGCGAGGACAGCGCGGCCATGATCGACGAGGGCGAGGAGACGGTCGTCATCACCTCGGGTGGCATCGCCACCTCGAGCACCACCGTGCGGAGGTGGACCCGCGGCTCCGTCGAACTGCACCACATCATCGACCCGGCGACCGGCCTTCCGGTGCAGGGACGCTGGCGCACGGCGACCGTGGCCGCCGGCTCGTGCGTCGACGCGAACATCGCCTCCACCGCGGCGATCGTCATGGGCGACGGCGCGACGGTCTGGCTCGAGAGCCGGCGCCTGCAGGCGCGCCTGGTCGACAACGAGGGAAACGTGCTCAGGGTCGGCGGCTGGCCGGAGGGCACTTCGCAGCCCGCTCCTAAGATTTTCTGAGCAATTTCCCAGGAAACTCGATCAGCATGAGCCCCATGAACGCCGACGGTGCCCGAGTCCTGGTGGTCGACGACGAGCCGAACATCACCGAGCTTGTCGCGATGGCCCTCCGCTACGAAGGCTTCAGCGTCAAGACCGCCGCGACGGGACGGGGTGCGCTGACCGCGGTGTCGCAGTTCGCTCCGTCGCTCGTGATCCTCGACGTGATGCTTCCGGACATCGATGGCATGGAGGTGCTGAAGCGCCTCAACAGCGCGGGCACCAAGGTGCCGATCATCTTCCTGACCGCCAAGGACGCCACCGAGGACAAAGTCCACGGCCTGACCATCGGAGGCGACGACTACGTCACCAAGCCTTTCAGCATCGAAGAGCTGATGGCCAGGGTGCGGGTCGTGCTCAGGCGGCATGGCAACAACGCCGAGACGGGCAAGCTCTCCCTCGCCGACCTCGAGCTCGACGACGAGGCGCACGAGGTGCGGCGCCACGGCCACGTCGTCGACCTGACCAACACCGAGTACCGGCTGCTCCGCTACCTGCTCATCAACGCGGGTCGCGTGCTGACGCGCAGCCAGATCCTCGACCACGTATGGCACTACGACTTCGGCGGAGACGCGAGCGTGCTCGAGACCTACATCAGCTACCTCCGGCGCAAGGTCGACCGCGTCGACCCGCCGCTCATCCAGACCGTGCGCGGCGTGGGGTACGTTCTCCGAACGCCTAGAAAATGACCCTGTCGCTGCGTGGCCGGCTGCTGATCGGCGTGATCTCGCTGGTCGTGGTCGGCGTTTTGGTTTCCGATTTCGCCACCTACGGCCTGCTGCAGAAGTCGCTTTTCGATCGAATCGACGCCCAGCTGAAATCCGGCCACGACGCCGCGGTGATAGGTTTGGGCGGCGACACTGGACCAGGCGGGCGAGGCCCATCGAGCCCGTTTCCAACAGGCACGGTGGTCGAGCTCGTCAGCCCGCAGGGGACCATCCTCATCGGCCCTAAGGTCTCGACGCCGCTGGGTTCGCCTACGCCGACGGGAAGGCCGGTGCTGTCCAAGGCGCTGCCCACTGCGGGAATGGACACACCGGTTCCGCCGTACACGGTTTCGGGTACTGGTGGCGTGGAATCGTTTCGCGTCACCGACTGGTCCGAGAACTTCTACAACGGAAACATCGTCGTTCTAGCGATTCCGCTGACCGAGACAAAAGCAACGCTCAGCGCTCTCCTCACGCTCGAGGCGGTGATCAGCGCCGGCGTTGTTGCGGCGACGGCGCTCCTGGCATTCATCCTCATCAACCTCGGACTGCGGCCGCTGCGCCGTATGGGCGCCGTGGCCGGCGACATCGCGGCCGGCGACCTCAGCAAGCGAGTTGAGCCCGCCACGGCAAAGACAGAGATCGGCAGGCTGGGCCTGGCGCTAAACGCGATGCTCAGCCAGATCGAGGCCGCCTTCGCCCAGCGAACCGCGTCCGAGAATCGGCTGCGACGTTTCATCGCCGACGCATCGCATGAGCTGCGCACTCCGCTGACCTCGATCCGCGGCTACTCCGAGATGCTGCGACGGGGCGCTGCGGAGTCGCCGGCCGACTCGGACCTGGCGCGGCGGCGCATCGAGGAGGAGTCGGTGCGGATGTCGGCGCTCGTCGACGACATGCTGCTGATCGCCAGGCTCGACCAGGGCCGGCCCCTCGAGACCAAACCGGTTGATCTGCAGGCGATTGCCAACGACGCGGCCGCGGACGCACGCGCGGTCGCCCCGAATCGGGAGATCACGCTCAACGCATCGGATGCGGTGATGGTCCGCGGCGACGACACCCGGCTGCGCCAGGTGGTGGGCAATCTCGTCCGCAACGCGCTGGTGCACACTCCGTCCCGGACGCCGATCGAGATCGGCATCACGACGAACAATGGGACCGCGCAGCTGACTGTGACCGACCACGGGCCCGGACTTCGCATCGAGGACAAGGCGCGGATCTTCGAGCCCTTCTACCGCGCAGACCCGAGCCGCAGCCGCGACAGCGGCGGAGCTGGGCTCGGACTCTCCATCGTCAACGCGGTGGTCGCCGCGCACGGCGGCCAGGTGGACGTGAAAGAGACCAGCGGCGGCGGGGCCACCTTCGAGGTGGAGCTGCCGCTGGCCTCTTCTTCTAGCTAGCTGTCAGTTCTGCTCGTTGTTCCCGTTCTCGACGGCCTTGACGACCGCCCTCGCGAGCAGGTCCCGACCGAGAGGGGTGGGGTGCACGTCGCAGGTCAGGTTCGGTGCCGGCGTGAGCACGATGAGCAAGCCCGCCTCGCAGCTGCTCTTGTGCGGGGTGGCCAGCGCCTTCGCCTTGAACGCGTTGAATCCGCTGGCAATGGTGGCATCGAAGGCCTTGGACGCGTCGATGATCGGCTTGTTGAGCTGCTTCGTCCCAGCGGCCGTAGTCCTGTCGTAAGCGAGCGAGTAGTACGTCAGCGTGACCAGCGTGTGGTGGTAGTGAGCCACGTTGCGAATCGCGTTGTAGATGATTCGAATGTTGGTGTCGATTGCGGCCAGGACCGCCGGCAGGCCATTTGCAAAGCACGCCGTCGCCACGCCGCCACAAGCCGTCTGGAGCTTGAAGACGTCGTTGGCTCCGATGTCCATGGTCACCAGGCGCACGTTGTGGTGCGTGCTCAGATACTGGATCGCGAAAGCAAGCTGCGCGGTCGAGTAGCTGACGTGGAGCGGGAAGTGCTGTCGGTAGGGGATGCAGCGGTAGTCCAGCCCGTTCGTCAGGGACAGGAAACCGCCGGTCGTTTCGCCTGGACATGAGGCGTTGACCAGGTGCACGTCTAGGCTCCGGGCCACGATGTCGGGATAGCCGACGAAGACGGCAGGGTTCCCCGCCAGGCCCGCATTCACGAGCAGAGGGCTGTAGCCGAAGGCCACGGAGTCTCCCAGGGCGAGGTAGCCGGCCTGGTCGTCGCCGCGCCCCTCATTGGCTGAGGCCGGAAGCGCGGCCAGGACGAAGAGAACGGTTGCGGAAAGCAGGGCGAACACACGCACCCTCATGGACACCTCCTCAAAAAAGGCCGGGCGGGAAGGCGGCGACCTCGGAATCTAAGCACGGTTCGCGGCGGCGCGCCAGTTGCAGATCCGGCGCCTCGACTTCCCAGTGATCTCCAAGGTTTGTCTCAGCGTGTCCTGAGCACCGGGCGTCATCTTGTTGGTCAGTGCCCGTTGCCACCGCGGGCCTTTCCCCTAGAGCGTAGGGGTCGCCCTAGCGGCCCCTACACCTCTCCCCCTACGAGAGCTTCCACTTGAGGCCCTGCGTGATCGGCTTCGCCTCGTTCAGAAAGTTCTGCAGGTTGTCCGGGGTGGTGTCCACCGTGACGACGTAGTAGACGGTCGCGGAGTTATTTGCACCGGCGAAGGCCCAGAGCACGGCCGGTATCGAGTTGCTTCCCGACGTGAGGATGTAGCAGAGCTCCCAGAAGTTGCCCGGCGCACCATTGAAGGTACCCGTGTGCGTCGTGCTGCCGGCGCAGACCTTCGTGTCCTGGTAGTTGGTCTTGTAGTAGTTGTCGATCCTGTTCTTGATGTCCTGCGCGGTCTGGGTCGGGTTCGAGAGGCCGCTGGCCACGGTCAGCAACCCAGAGGAGCTCGGGTCGAAAAGAATGATGGCCTCGGGGTCTTTCGCCTGCACGCTCCAGCCGGACGGCAGGGGAATGGTCAAGCCGTCATTCGATTCGGTGCCGTTTCCCGCGGTCGATGTGGGCGACGCGATGGGGCTCGGCGTCACGCCCGGGGTCGGGCTCGGGAGATCTCCGGTGCCCGAGCTCGCCGTGGGGTTAGGGTGGTTGACGATCAGGGCCAGCGCGGTGCCCCCGCCGGCCAGGACTACGATCAGCGCGACCACGGCCGCGACGATCATCGCCCACGACGTCCGGTGAACCGGCGCCGGCGCGCCGTACGGAGCGTAGTAAGCGCTCTGGTAGCGGCTGGCTGAACCGTATGTCGGTGGTGCGAATCCGGGCGGAGGTCCGGAGGGTGCGCCCGAGGGCGGCCCGGGAGGCGGTCCGGGGATCGGCGCCTGGGCGGTCGCTGCACCGGCGGCCGCGGCCGCCATCGGTGTGCCGCACGACTGACAGTAGAGGTTTCCGTCCGGGTTGACTGCTCTGCATCGGGCGCACGTGAGCGGCATTAGCGGCTCCGGCCGCCGGTCGTGGTCGGAATGTCGGCGCGTGGCTTGCGTGCCCGCTTGACTGCGTTAGGCGCAGCGGTCAGCGCCGCGCCGCAGTTAGGGCAGAAGCCGGAAGCAACGATGTGCATGTGGCAGCTCGCGCAAATCGTCTCCGCGTACCCCATGTGCGCCGCCTCTTCCAGGAGCGCGTGGTGGAGCAGGTAGCGGATGTAGACGAGCAGCGTGCCCACCACGACCGCCTGCCAGGCCAGCACGAAGAGCTGGTTGGTCGACGTGTCCTTGAAGGCCTGCGTGCCGAACGAAAATGCGACGTGCGCGACGACGGCCATCGCGACGGCGCCGATCTCGCGGCCCGCGAGCCGCCCGCGCCTGTACCGCCAGGCGGTGGCGACGATCATCCCCGTGGTGCTTCCCTGCAGGAGCGGCTGAAAGACGGCAAGCGTCGTCAGGTCGTAGATCCAGTTGCCGGGCGCCGTGTGCGCGGGAAGGCCCGTCAGCACGCTCGAGAAGCCCACGAGCGACTCGGTCAGGCTGAAGCCGAGACCGGCGGCGATGCCGAAGACGAGACCATCGACCGTTTCCGGAAAATCGCGGCGGTTCGGCAGGAAGAGCGCGGGCAGCGGCTTGACGGCCTCCTGCACGACGGGCACGAGCAGGCCGGCGAACAGCAGCGCGCCGACGTTGATGCCGGCGTTGTGCAGCGGGTTGCCGATGTTCTGGTACGGGTTCGAGATGAGCCTCTCGATCACCGTGAGGACGATGCCGAGAACGACGCCGCCGCCGATTGTGAACCCGAGCACGACGGCCGGCTCGTCGCGATACACCTGGGCCTCGTACAGGTAGATCAGATAGAGGACAGGGACGAGGAAGATCGCGACCAGGATCGCCGCCGGGATCAGGCCGGCGATATAGAGGACCAGGATCCCCGCGAGGCCGACGGCGAACGCCCAGCGGAACTCATGGATCTTGTGACGGCCGAGATGCGGAAAGAGCGTCGTGAAGATGGACGGCTGCGCGACATGCTCACCCGGGTGCGCGACGTAGTGGTGCTCGCGGGTCTTCGCGTTGCCTTCCTCTCCGGTCTTGCCCTGGTGCGCCCCACATCGCGTGCAGAAGGCGCCGTCAGGAACGTCGTTCGTGCAGTGGTCGCAGCGCACGGGCCGTAAGGATATCGGCCGGGCGCAAGCTTGGGGCCGACCTAGGCCGGCTTGGCCTCCTCCGGCTCCGCGGGCACCCAGCCCCGGATGAAGTGGCATGAATAGTGGCCCTGGTGCTTGTCGAAGTAGCGCTGGTGGTACTCCTCGGCCCGCCAGAAATCGCCCGCCGGGACGATCTCGGTCACGATCTTGCGGTCGAAGTATCTCTGCGCCTCTTCTTTTGATTTGCGCGCCGCCTGCTCCTGCTCGGAGTTGTGGAAGAAGATCACCGACCGGTATTGGTGGCCCATGTCGGGACCCTGCCGGTTCAGCGTCGTCGGGTCGTGCATGTTCCAGAAGGCGTTGAGCAGCTGCTCGTACGTCACCTTGGTCGGGTCGTAGGTCACCTCGACGGCTTCGGCATGACCCGTGCGGCCACCGCAGACCTGCTCGTACGAGGGATGGTCGACGTGACCACCGGCATAGCCCGACACGGCATCGATCACGCCCGGCACCTCGTTGAAAAGATGCTCGACGCCCCAGAAACATCCGCCCGCAAATGTCGCCTTTTCCATGTCACCCTCCAACATATGTCAGCAAATCATGATTCCCCAGGATGACGATTCGTTAACGGCGTCCCGTAGGCGCAGGTGGTGGCACCTCGCCGCGGTCGACCTTGGGCCGCTGCGCCGGCATCGCGACTTTCGCCTCCTCTTCATCGGCCGCTTCGTTTCGTTCTTCGGCACGATGATCACCGCGGTCGCCTTCCCGTACCAGGTCTACCAGCTCACGCACAGCGTCCTGCTGGTCGGCCTCCTGGGCGTCCTGGAATTCGCCGCCATCCTCGCGTTTGCGTTTCTCGGCGGCGCACTGGCGGATGCGCGCGACAGGCGCTGGATGGTCCTCGTCTCCGAGGCCGCGCTGATGGGCTGCAGCGTGCTCCTCGCCGTCAATGCCGCGATCGCTCACCCGCAGGTCTGGCTGCTCTTTGTCGTCGCGACGGCATGGGGGGTGTTCGACTCGGTGCAGCGTCCATCGCTCGACGCGATGCTGCCGCGCCTGGTCGACCGGGACGAGCTGGCCGCGGCGGCCGCCCTCGGCAGCATCCGGGGAACCCTCGGGCAGATCCTCGGACCTGCGTTGGGCGGAGTGCTTGTGGCCGCGTTCGGCCTCGCTTTCACCTACCTCGTCGACGTGGCGACGTTCGCCGTCGGGCTCGCCTGCCTTTGGCTGATGCGCGCGGTCCCGCCGCCGGTCGACGCGGAGCGACCGAGCCTGCGGCGCGTGGTCGAGGGCCTCCGCTACGCGCGAAGCCGCCAGGAGCTCATCGGCACCTACGTCGTCGACATGGTCGCGATGTTCTTCGGCATGCCGAACGCGCTGTTCCCGGCCATCGCCCAGGGCCTCGGCGGGGCGAAAGTCCTCGGCCTGCTCTACGCGGCGCCCGCGGCCGGCTCTTTCCTTTTCTCAGCGACCAGCGGATGGACGAGCCGGGTCCACCGCCACGGGATGGCGGTCATAGTCGCAGCCACGGTCTGGGGAGTCGCCATCATCGGCTTCGGCCTGGCGCCCGGGTTGTGGTTCGCCCTGTTCTTTCTCGCCGTCGCGGGCGCGGCCGACATGATGAGCGGGGTCTTCCGGTCCGTGATCTGGAACCAGACCATCCCCGACTCGCTGCGTGGCCGCCTGGCTTCGATCGAGCTGGTCAGCTACTCGTCGGGACCCGCCCTCGGGAACTTCGAGGCAGGCGCCGTCGCGTCGCTCGTCAACGTGCGCTTCTCGGTGGTCTCGGGCGGCGTCCTCTGCGTCATCGGCTGCATCGCCTGCGCGCTCGCCCTCCCGCTGTTCCGCGCCTACGACGCTCGCATGTACCATGTCGCGCCAGATACGCAGCCCGGCAACGTCAAGCGAGAGAAGCAGTGAACTCAGCCCAAATCGTGATCGCCCTGTCCGCCGTGACAACGATCAGCGCGCTGTGGGCGGCGATCTTCGCCACCCGGGCAGACCGCGCCGCCAGGCATGCGACCAGTCTCGCGAACAGCCGCTGGGAGGCCAGCACCAAGCCGGTCCCCCACCTCAGCTTCACGGACTTCACCGCGCCGGGCCAGTCGATCCAGGTGCAGGTCGAGAACCTCGGCGGCACGCTGGCCGGATGCGGTGTGATCGTGCAGAGCGGCGACGAGCTCTACGCCGGCGAGCTGACGCTTCCCGAGAAGGCCCCTTCGCGCCCCGTGTCGCTGCCCTTCGTCGTCAAGGCATGGCAGCGCGCCGCGCAGCCGAAGCCCCTGCTGCTTGTGGCGCGCGACGTGGGCGGCCGGTGCTGGGATTGCCTGGAAGGGGGCAAGCAGATCAAGGACCCGCGCAAATGGGTCGCGGGCAGGCTCCGCGAGCTGCGCATGACGGGCATGATCGACTTCCCGGGGGTGACGGGCGCCGCCAAGAAATAGACAGGGGCCTAGTGGGTGTGGTCCAGCTCCGCCTTCAGGTTGATCTTCACGTTGCCCTTCAGCGCCTGCGAGACAGGGCATCCGTCCTTGGCCTCCTGGGCCAGCTTCTGGAACTCGGCGTTCTCGAGACCGTGGATGTGACCCCTCACTGTGAGCGTGATCGTCGTGATCCCGGTCCCGGGCACGAACTCCACCTCGGCCGTCGTGTTGAGGCGCTCGGGATTGTGACCGGCTTTTGACAGGCCGTTGGAGAAGGCCATGCTGTAACACGCCGCGTGCGCAGCGGCGATCAATTCCTCGGGACTCGTGCCGCCGTGCGTGCGTTCCGCCCGGCTGGCCCATGTGACAGGAAACTCGGGGAAGGTACCGCTCGCCACCTTGACCCGCCCCTTTCCGCTCGTCAGGTCGCCTTCCCAAACCGCGTCCGCCTTGCTGATCGCCGCCATGCGCCTACCCCCTGAAATTGGTTACCTTCGACTTTCCCCTAAACCGTACTCCCGTGTCGAACGTTCCCTCGGCTGCAGCTTTGGCCGTTATCGTCTGTTCGCGTGGAAGCGCACGAGATTCCCGACCTCGATCCCCAACCTCGCGACGCCGACGGCCACGGCTACGTCGACTTCCTGGCGTCGTCAAAGCTGAGCGTCGGGCTGGCCGTCTGGGTGGCGGGCTCAACGGACCGCCAGCAGCCCCATAAGGAAGACGAGGTCTACTACGTGATCAGCGGGCGCGGGCGAATCCGCGTGGCGGGCCAAGATCGCGCGGTGGAGCCGGGCAGCCTGGTTTTCGTCGCCGCTGGGGTGGAGCACCGATTCCACGACATCCACGAGGACCTTCGCGTGCTGGTTTTCTGGGCTCCGCCTCACGCCCCGGCGCGTCAGACTTAGCGGCATGCAGCAACCTGCTCCCGCCCAGCAACCGCAGCGCTCTCCCGTACTTGTCACCACGACCGAGCGGCCGGCCGGCTATGAGGTAAAGTGGGCCCTCGGCCAGGTTTTCGGCGTCGTCGTCCGGAGCCGCGGCCTGGGCGGCAACATCATGGCCGGCCTCCGGTCGATCGCCGGGGGCGAGATCGTCGAGTACACGAGGATGGTCGAGGATACTCGGCGGCACGCCATCGACCGAATGGTCGAGAACGCGCGCGCGATGGGCGCCAACGCGGTGGTCATGATGCGGTTCGACTCTTCGGAGCTGGGCCAGACGATGGCGGAGGTCGTCGCGTACGGGACGGCGGCGATCATCGAGCGCACCGGGGCGTAAATCGGGATGCTTGGCCTCCTTTTCCAGCTGTTTGCGCTGGCGTGCGTGATCGCGGTCGCCGTGGTCGGGTACTTCATCTGGGATCACCGCTACCGCGGGAAGGCCTTGGGAGACTTCCGACCGACCGGCGAAGTCTTTCGCGACCCGTCGTCCGGCAAGATGACGCGCGTCTACGAAGACCCGATCACCGGGAGCCGTCAGTACCGCGAAGAGCCCTGACGTATCCGGTCGATTCCAGGCACTAACTCGGTAGCGTCGTCACGCCTGCTTCGCCGCGCGCTAGGCGGCCGCGCAGGACGGCGAAGTACCACGCCGCGGCGACGGCCAGCACGATGACGACGATCCAGTCCGCGGACCAGAAGTCTTTCGGGATCATCAGCGCACCGAGGGCGATCACCGTCCACGCGAGCGCCGCATACATCACCGGCCTCGCCCACGCACCCAGGTCGAATGCCTGGGGCAGCTTCTCCATCCGCGGGCGCCGCAGGACATACGCGAGCACGGTCAGGAAATAGACGATGAAGGGCAGCGTCGCGGTCGCGGTCACGAGCAGCAGGAATGCGCTCTGCCCCTTCCCGGTCACCGCGCTGAGGTAACCCCAAGCGACGAAGAGAAGTCCGAGCGAGCTCGCCGTGGCGAGTGAGCGGATTGGCGTCTGGGTTCGAGGATTCACCTTGCGCAGCTGCGCCGAGAACGGAAGGATGTTGTCGCGCGAGAAGGAGAAGATCAGCCGGCCGGTGGCGGCCAGGCCGATCACGTCGAGGGCGAAGATCGAGAAGATGACAAGGAGCAGGAACACGGCGGTCCCAGCGTCGCCCATCCAGTAGGTCACGATGTCGGCAAGCGGCACCGATGAGGCCGCGATCTTGTGGAGGTCCGGGATCGCGATCGTGAAACCGATCAGCGCGACCATGCCGAGGACTGCTGAGCTGACGACTGAGTAGATCACCGCCTTCGGCACGGTGACTCTCGCGGCGACCGCCTCCTCGCCGAGGTCGGCGGCCAGCTCGAAGCCGACGATCGTGAAGATGCCCATCAGGGCGGCGTATGGGAGCGCGGCCACGATGTCCCCGCCGTGGACCCCACCTGTGTCACCGAGGAACGTGATCGAGTGGTTGGGTTTAATCGCCCAGAGCACGAAGAGGATCAGCGCGAAGCCGACCATGCCGACTATCTCGGTGACGACCGCGGCGTTGTTGATCTTCGAGGCGAGCGCGATCGAGATGATGTTGATGGTGAGCACCGCCGCAAAGATCACGACCGTGATCACGAGATTCACCGTCGGGTTGCTCGCATCGAGCTTCAGCACGGTGGCGATGATCGGCGCGAGGACGACGAAGTTGATAGCTGCCGCACCGACGGACAGGTAGCACAGGCCGACGAAACCCGTGAACCATCCGTACGTCGTATTGACCAGCCGCGCGCCCCACTGATAGGAGTAGCCCGCGAGTGGGATTCGCGTGCCCAGCTCGGCGACGACAAGGGCGACCAGCAGCTGACCGATCGCAGCCACGGGCCAGAGCCAGATCATGGCCGCCCCGAGGTGGGCCAGGCCGAAGCCATAGTTGGCAAAGAGACCTGTCGTGATCGAGATGATCGAGAAGGCGACGGCGTAGAGCGAGAAGAGCTTCAGCGCCCTGCGCAGCTCCTGCTTGTAACCGAAGGACTGATTGATCCCCTCATCCGACAGCGACACCTGGTCAGGCATGTTCCCCCTCCCCTACCTCTCGAGCGCACCGACCTTGCCGGTGCGCGATCCCAGGACTTGCTCGAGGTACCGGTTCTGAAACGCACCCTCGGGATCGAGCCGGTCCCGTACCGCGATGAAGCGGTCCCACTCTGGATAGCGGCGGCGCAGCGTTTCGGCGGTCTGGAAATGCAGCTTGCCCCAGTGCGGCCGCCCTTCGTGCGCGTCCATGATCGCCTCCACCTCGCGGAAGTACGGGGCGTACTCGAACTTGTGGAACACGTGCACGGCGACGTAGCCGGTGGGACGGCCGAAGGCAGGACTCAGCGGGATGTCGTCTCCCTCCACAGCCCGAACCTCGACCGGAAAGCTGATCAGGAAACCTTTGCGCTCGATCATGCGGCGGATCTCGCGCACCGCGGGGATGAGAGCCTCGCGGGACACGGCATACTCCATCTCGGCGAACCGGACCAGGCGCTCGTTGGCGAAGACGCGGTCGCTGCGATCGGTCATCACCTTGCGGGACATCGTCCGCGCGGTGAAACCCGCAAGCCGCGGGATCCACGCGCGCCGCACCTGCGCCGCGCGCTGGACCATGCCGAACGCGTGGTTCTCGAGCAGGATGTCGTTGATGTAGGCGCGCGGACCCGTCCTGCGCTCGCCGGGGGATGGCGGCTCCTGCGTGCGCGTGTTGGTGATGCCCTGCGCCCATGGCGTATGCGGCCACCAGAAGAATTCGAAGTGGTCGTTGACCGCGCAGAGCTCGTCGAACCTGTCGAGCAGCTCGTCGACGCGATTCGGCTCCTGGACCGAGCGGACGTTGAAGGCCGGGACGCAGCGGAGGGTGACGGTCGAGAGCACGCCCAGCGCTCCCAGGCCCACGCGCGCGACCCGGAACACGTCGGGATTGGCATCCGGCGAACAGGCCAGCACCTCGCCGTCCGCCTGGACGATCGACAACCCGATGACCTGGCTGGAGATGTTGCGAAACCGCTCGCCGGTCCCGTGAGTCGCGGTCGAGATCGCCCCGGCGATCGACTGGTAGCCGACGTCGCCCATGTTCTCCATCGCAAGGCCGGACTCGGCCAGCGCCGCGCTCAGCTGGAGGATGGTGATCCCCGCCTGCGCGGTGACGGTGGCACCGACGCGGTCGATGCCCAGCACCTTGTTGTAGCGGTCGAGCTTGATCATGCAGCCGTCCGTGCATCCGACGTCGGTGAAGGAATGCCCGCTGCCCACGACCTTGAGCTTCTCGCCGCGCTGTCTTGCCGCGCGCACGATGGCCACGATCTCGTCCTCACTGGAGGGCCAGACGATGCGCGAAGGCCGGCAGCTGTAGGTCCCGCCCCAGTTGGTCCACACGGAGGCGCTCACCAGCCGCGAAGGTCCACGGGCCACGTTTCCAGCACGTCACCGTCGCTCACCACGTGCATCCGCTCGTGGTAGGCGACGGTCGGGTCGACGTGCGCAGGCCAGACGCGAATCCTGTCGCCCACGGCGACCGGCTCGCTCGGCACGAAGGTCACATGCTCGTCGGCGACGAACAGGACCTGCGCGCCCTCGATGTCGGGGTTGCCGTGATCCATCCCCAGTGCCTTCAGGCCGCAGTTCGCCACGGCGTAGCCCGCCGGCGAGACCGAGATCACGGAGGCGAGGATGCTCAGAGCCTGGCGAAAGGGCAGTCCGAGCTTCGAATAGGCGGTGTCCAGCAGGATGTATGAGCCGGCCTGGATCTCGTTCGCCCAGGTGTTGATGTCGTAGGTGCCGGTGCCGCCGGCCGACACGACGTCACCGCCGACGTCCTGGTGAGCCTGGACCAGCAGCTCCATCGACTGCGCTACGAGCTCCGTGCGCAGGTCGCGGTCGGGAAGACCGACGACGTGCCCCTCGTACCCCATGACGCCACGGACCGCCAACCCGCTCCTTCGCGCCAGCTCGGCGAGCTCTCCTGCCTGTTCGGGCGGGCACCCGCACCGCGGCAGGCCGACGTTGACGTCGATGAGGACCTCCTTGACGCCGCCTTTGGCCGCGGCCGCGATCGTCTCCCGGGAGTCGACCGCGAGCGTGACGCGAGCGTCGATCCGCCCAAGACGCGTCGCGTCGACGACCTCGTTGGCCAGCAGGAGATCCTCGCCGAGCCCTGCCGCCGCCATCCCCTCGACCTCGCGGATGGTGGCGCAGGTGAAGGAGCGGTGGCCGGCCTCCGCCTGTCGCCGGGCAAGCGCCGTCGACTTGTGCGCCTTGACGTGGGGGCGAAGCCGCGGGCCGGGCAGGGCGGCCGACATAGTGGCCAGGTTGTGGTCGAACGCGGCGGAATCGACGAGAAGGGCTGGAGTCACCAGGTCCTCGACGCGCATCGGCGTGAGATTAATGTCCTAGGCCGCCCAGCGCATCCCCGGCCCGCGGGCCCTTCTGGCGATCACCCGGTCTGGCGGGATGAACTGGAAACCCTCCCCTGCTTTGACCACCTGCCAGCCACCTTCATGCACGAGACGGTGGTGGTAGTAGCAGAGCGGTAGGAGGTTGCGCAGGTTGTTCGTCCCGCCTTTCCCCCAGAACTCGAGGTGATGCGGACTCGTGTGGTTGACCGGCCGGTCACAGCCCGGCCCGCCGCAGGTGCGGTGCCTGGCCTTGAGGGCTCGCCACTGCGCCGGCGAGACCGCTCGAGTCGCTCGGCCGACGTCGACGACGACCGAGTCAGCTTTCAGGATCCGAGCCAACGTCCCGTCGCAGGCCAGGCGCTGCACGGTCTTGCTCGAGATCGCCATTCCACCCTGCAGCTCGGATGCCGACGCACCCAACTCACCTTTCAAGCCTTCCAGCGTCGTGTTCAGGTTGATGTGCGGCCGCACCCGGTTGCGCCGCGGCATCGTGCCCACGTCCATAGCGTGGTGGACCAGCTCGACGAACGCGTCAGCCCGCCGCTGCTTGCTCGACCGATCATCAGTCCGGCCGCGCGGAGTGGAGAGCGATTCGATCGCCATCTTGAGCGCCGCTCCGCCTTCCGGGTCGAGCAGCGCGTCGAGCTTGTACATCCGGCCCATCTCACTCAGGTGGAGGTAGCGGTTCTC
>DATNMQ010000006.1:0-1269 GCA_035602465.1 Candidatus Sulfotelmatobacter sp.
ACAAGCGTCGTGATTCAAACGGCGGATGAGCAAGACATTTCGTCCTTGGGACGTTGATCAGGTTTGGCTGCTGCCGCCGTCGATCCAGGATTTGGTGCCTTCCGGGCACATGGCCCACTTTGTTCGCGACACGGTTCGCACAGGCTTGGACCTGTCGCGGATCATGGATGTGTACGACGAGGAGCGTGGCTTTCCGCCCTATCATCCTGGCATGATGGTGGCGCTGCTGCTTTATGCGTACAGCCAGGGGATCTACTCGTCGCGGAAGATCGCGCGGGGCTGCGCGGAGCGGCTGGATTTTGCGGCAGTAACGGGGATGCAGCGTCCGGACTTCCGCACGATCAGCGAGTTCCGCAAGCGGCATTTGGCTGCGCTGTCCGGATTGTTCCGGCAGGTTCTTGCGCTGTGTCGCGAGGCGGGGCTCGTGAAGCTTGGCCATGTGGCGCTCGACGGCACCAAGATCAAGGCCAATGCCGGGATCAACAAGGCGATGAGCTATGGCCGGATGAAAGAGGCCGAGCCGAGGCTTGCGGCGGAGGTCCAGCGCTGGCTGGCTCAGGCCGCCCAGACCGACAAGGCTGAGGATCGTCAGTTCGGAGCCTCGAAGCGTGGCGACGAGATGCCCGAGTGGATGGCCAACAAAGAGAAGCGGCTCGAGAAGATCCGTACCGCCAAGGCCGCGCTGGAAGCTGAAGCCAAAGCCAGAGCTGCCTCGAAGCCGGACGACGACGGCTCCGGCGACGGCGGCAAGGGCCGGCCGGGACGCAAGTCCAAGCCCGTCCCGGCAGAGCCGAGCGACAAGGCGCAACGCAACTTCACCGATCCCGACAGCCGCGTGATGCCGACCAAAAACGGCTTCATCCAGGGCTACAACGCACAGGCCGCCGTCGATGGCGCCCATCAGATCATCGTGGCGCACACGCTGACCAACTCGCCGAGCGATCAGGCGCAGCTTGCACCATTGCTCAATGCCATAAAAGCCAATCTCGGGAAGAACCCGGATGAAGCATCGGCCGATGCGGGCTATTGCTCGCAAGCCAATCTTCGCACGCTCATCCGACGCCGGATCGAGGGCTACGTCGCCACCGGACGGCAAAAGCACGGCACCAAGGCGGCCACGACAAAAAGGAAGCTCAAATCCGGCACGCTCATCGCCAGAATGAGCACAAAGCTCAAGCGCGCAGGCTATCGAAGCCGGTATCGATTGCGAAAACAGATCGTCGAGCCCGTCTTCGGCCAGATCAAGCAGGCAAGAGGCTTCCGCCAGTT
>DATNMQ010000032.1:0-1126 GCA_035602465.1 Candidatus Sulfotelmatobacter sp.
TCGCAATTTTACACGAGGGAAGATCGATCGCCGGCGTACGCAGCTCGAGGAGAGTGTGGCGCGGTACCTCTCCCAGCTCGATACGGCGGATCGGCAGGAACCGTCCGACGTGCTCGTGCTCAAGACGACGCGGCTCAAGGAGAAGCTCGACAAGCTGAAAGAGGAAATGGGCAAGCTCGCAGCCTACGAGAAGCAAATGTTGGCCTCGCCCGACGGCCAAATCTCGCTCACTGATCCCGACAGCCGCTCGATGGCAACGAGTGGGCGTGGCTCGGGCGTCGTCGGCTACAATGTGCAGGTTGCGGTCGACACCGTGAACCATCTGATTGTGACGCACGAAGTGACGAACACCGGCTCGGATCGCTCACAACTGGCGAACGTGGCGCGGGAAGCCAAGGCCGTTCTGCAAGTCGATAAACTCGAAGCCGTCGCCGACCGCGGCTACTTCAATGGCGAGGAGATCCTGGCCTGCGAGCAGGCAGGCATCTGCGTGACGCTGCCCAAGCCGATGACATCGGGAGCTAAATTGGAAGGCCGCTTTGGCAAGCAGGACTTCGTCTATTTGCCTGACGAGGACGTCTATCGCTGCCCGGCCGCGCAGCGGCTGAAGTACTCTTTCACCGCCGTGGAGCACGGGCAAAAGCTGCGCCGTTACATGACCAACGCCTGCCGCTCCTGCGCCATCAAGGAGCAATGCACTACGGGCAAAGAACGCCGGATCACGCGATGGGAGCACGAGCACGTTATCGAAGCCGTGCAGCAGCGGCTGGATGAGGATCCCCAGGCCATGCGCCGCCGGCGCGAGACGGTTGAGCATCCCTTCGGCACGCTCAAGATGCGGATGGGTGCGACGCACTTCCTGATGAAGACGCTGCCGAAGGTCGCGAGCGAGATGGCGCTCAGCGTGCTCGCCTACAATCTGACGCGCGTCATGAATATCGTCGGTACAAGGGCGTTGCTGGCAGCGATCAGGGCGTGAGTGTGGAGGCCCCATTGCGTGCCGATCTCGAGTCAGACCTTGCCCAGCATTCCCCACAATGACTCAGAAACGGTCCTGATCGTCCAACAGGAAAAATTGCTCAAATCGGCCGTGTCGGCCTACATCGACGGATCGTGCGCGGTCAGG
>DATNMQ010000069.1:0-1801 GCA_035602465.1 Candidatus Sulfotelmatobacter sp.
TGCTCGGAAGGGCGACATACTGCCCGCGAACAACAGGCTGAAGCACGCATCACCTACCGATTTCATCCTCGCTTCGGCGAGACGGTAGGCGTTAGGCGGCAGCTTGAGCGAGGCGGCGCCGCGTTTCTCGTTGTGCACCAACTTGACGGCACTTTTGCCTGCCTTCCGGCGTGGATGACTGACGAGGCTGCGTCCCGATTCGAGATCAGCGTTGAGCCGCATTTTCCCCTGGATGTTCTTTGCTCCCTACGCAACGAGGTCGATGCGCTTCTAGGCTTTCTGGCGTCCGAATCAAAAACGGAGCGACCAGACAATGACGCATCGATCCGAGAATCTCCAGCCAAGCCTGTTCGAGGCCGAGCGACCGTGCGTCGAACTGCGTGCAGCTCAAAAGAGCGAGCTCGCGATGGTCATCGAGGTGCTGCTGCGCGAGATCGCGGCGGCGCTGGCAAAGGCGGCAAGCGGGGGGAGCGGCGATGACCAAGATCACGACTGAGCATCTCGCCCGCAACGCCTGCGTCTACATCCGGCAATCGACAGCAGACCAGCTCGCGCATAATCATGAGAGCCGACGGCGCCAATACGGCCTCGTCGATCGCGCCAAGCAGCTTGGCTGGAGCAACGTCGAAGTCATCGACGACGACCTCGGCCGGTCCGGCGGCGGCATCGCGCGTCCCGGCTTCGAGCGGCTGCTTGCAACGATCTGCGACGGCGGTGTCGGCGCTGTGCTCGCGATCGAGGCGTCGCGTCTTGCCCGTAATGGCCGCGACTGGCATACGCTGATCGAGTTCTGTGGATTGGTTGGCACGCTCATCGTCGACGAGGACGGAATCTACGATCCTCGTCATCCCAACGATCGGCTGCTGCTTGGCATGAAGGGCACGATGAGCGAGCTTGAACTCTCGATGTTCCGCCAGCGCTCGCAGGAAGCGCTGAAGCAGAAGGCGCGCCGCGGCGCGCTGGTCCTCGGTGTCGCCGCCGGCTATGTGAAGATCGGTCGCGATCGCATAGAGAAGAATCCGGACAAACGCGTGCAGGACGCCCTGCAGCTGGTCTTCACCAAGTTCGCCGAGCTGCAAAGTGCAAGACAGGTGCACATCTGGCTGAGAGAGGAGCGCATCGAGCTGCCGGTCAAGTCGCGCCAAGGCGAGGCGCATGGCGTCGTGTGGCGACTGCCGGCCTACAACATCGTGCACAACATCCTGACCAATCCGATCTATGCAGGTGCCTACGCGTTCGGGCGCACGACGAGCCGTGTGAGTGTCAAAGGTGGACGCAAGCATGTCCGGCGTGGTGTGCAAAAGCCCATGGCCGAATGGGATGTCTTGATCAAGGATCACCACACGGCCTATATCACCTGGGACGAGTTCGAGCATAACCTCGAGGTAATCGCCAATAATGCGACCGGCATGAGCAGCGCACTCGCTCGCGGAGCAGCTCGTAAAGGCGAACTGCTGCTGCCCGGACTGCTGCGATGCGGCCACTGCGGCCGCAAGCTCCATGTGCACTACAGCGGTAAGATCGGCCGCTACAATTGCTACGGTGCGCGTACGAACCACGGTGCCGCGCGCTGCATTTCGATCAGCGGCTTGAGCATCGATACGGCGATCAGCAACGAGGTCCTGCGCGTCCTGAAGCCGCTCGGCATCGAGGCAGCACTCAAAGCGATCGAGGCGCAATCGAGCACGACGACCGCGGCCGAGCGCCAGCTGGAGCTGTCGCTGCAGCAGGCGCGCTACGAAGCCGCGCACGCGCGCCGACAGTACGACGCCGTCGACCCGGCAAACCGGCTGGTCGCCGG
>DATNMQ010000081.1:0-27106 GCA_035602465.1 Candidatus Sulfotelmatobacter sp.
CGCCTGGACGCCTACGGCACTTTTCACACGCCCGACCAGCTGCGGCCTGGACAGACCTACTCGGTTGTCTCGTACATCCCGAACCTGTCGCCGGACGTGCTGCGCTCGGACGAACCGGGCGTGCGTCCCTATGGCGACAACCTGGCGTCCGGCTCGCTGTCGCCCAGGGCCGCCGACCTCGCCGCCCAGGTCACCGCCGGCACGACCAACGTGTTCGACACCGTGATGGCGCTGACGACCTACCTGCAGCACAACTACCGCTACACGCTCGACCTGGCGCGAGTCCCGACGGGCCAGGACCCGGTCGACTGGTTCCTCTTCGGGGTCAAGAGCGGCTACTGCGAGCAGTTCGCCACCGCGGAGACCCTCATGTTGCGAAGCCTTGGGATCCCAGCTCGGCTGGCGACAGGCTACGCGACGGGTGACTACGACCCGGTGCTCGACCAGTCGGTCGTCCGCGAGCACGACGCGCACGCGTGGGTCGAGGTGTACTTCGCGGGCCACGGATGGGTGCCGGTCGACCCCACGCCGGGCGTGTCGCCGCTTGCGGTCACGCGCATGCCGAGCCACTGGGCGGCGGGCGGCATAGCGCGGTTGATCCCGCACCTCAGGCTGGGCGCGCCGGCCGCGGCCCCGGGATCGCTCGGCGCGCTCGCGGTGATTCCGGCTGCGGTCGCCGTCGCTCTCGTGCTGGTGCTCGGCTTCGCCTGGCTGTGGCGGAGCAGATGGATCCGGCGCGCCAACCGACAGCCGGGCGAGTCTGAGCTGCTCCGTCTCTACGAGCGGCTCCAGCGCCGGCTCGGCCGGCGCCGAGCTCCGCCCGAGACGCCTCTGGAGTATCAGAACACGATGCAATCCCCCCTCCTCGAGGAGGTCACGCGCGCCGTCAACGAAGGCGTCTACGCGGGTCGCTGGCCCGATCCGAGGCGGGTGCGCGAGATTGCATCAGGGGTCCTCGCGAAATCACGCTGAAGGCTCTGATTTCGTGGGGATCGAGCGGATATCCTGACGCTTCGTGTCTGAAGCATTGAAAACCATGACAGGCGCAGAGACGGTCCGCTGGGACCTCACCGATCTCTTCACATCGCCTGACGACCCAAAGCTCGAACAGACGCTCACGCGCGAGATGGAGCACGCAAGGAAGTTCGAGAAGCAGTACAGGGGCAAGGTCGCCTCGCTCGAGCCCAAGGCGTTCGCGGCGATGATGCGAGAGCTGGCCGAGTACGAGGAGTCCGCCTCGAAGCCCGAGGTCTACGCCTACATGCTGCACAGCCAGAACACGCAGGACCACGCGGCCGGCCGGCTCCTCGCCCGCGTCCGCGAGGCGAGCGCCGAACGAGGCAGCCACATGGTGTTCTTCTCGCTCGAGCTTGCCCAGGTCACGGACGAGCAGGCCGCCCGCCTGTACGGCGATCCCGAATCGGCGGTCTACCGACACACGGTTGAGGAGGCACGGAAATTCCGGCCCCATCAGCTGTCGGAGCCGGAAGAACGCGTTCTGACCGACTTCAGCCCGGTCGGCACGGCCGCGTGGGCGAGGCTGTTCGAAGAGCTGTGCGCCGCGATTCGCGTCGACGTGGACGGGCGAGACCTCGCCCTGGACGAGGCGCTGACCCTGCTCCGCGAGCCCGACCGCCAGGTCCGGCGCGGCGCCAGCGGCGCGGTCACGGCCGCGCTGCGTGGCGACATCCGCACGCGCGGCTATGTCTACAACGTGATCCTCCAGGACAAGGCCATCGACGACCGCCTCAGGCACTTCCCAACCTGGATCAGCTCTCGAAACCTGGCCAACGAGACGTCCGACGCGGCGGTCCAGGCGCTCGTCGACGCGGTGACTTCGCGCTACGACGTGTGCATCCGCTATTACCGGGTCAAGCGCAAGCTGCTCGGCATCCACGACCTCCACGAATGGGACCGCTACGCGCCTGTGAGCGAGACCACGCGCTCACTGACGTGGGACGACGCGAAGGAGCTCGTGCTGGGCTCGTACTACCGCTTCTCCGAGCGCGCCGGGGCGCTGATCGAGCAGTTCTTCACCAAGCGCTGGATCGATGCGCCGGTGGTGCCGGGCAAGGCCGGTGGCGCGTACTGCATGCCGGTGACGCCGCACCACCATCCCTATGTGTTGATGAACTTCACCGGCAAGCTGCGGGACGCCCTGACACTGGCGCACGAGCTGGGCCATGGCCTGCACGACCAATTGGCCTCGAAGCAGCACATCTTCGACTACCACCCGCCGCTCACCCTGGCCGAGACTGCCTCCGTCTTCGGCGAGGAGCTGACCTTCGACCGGATCATGGCCGAGGAGAAGGACCCCAAAGTCCGCCTGGCGATGCTCTGCAGCCAATGCGAGGACGTTTTCTCGACCGTGTTCCGCCAGGTCGCCTTCAACCGCTACGAGGACGCGAGCCACGTCGCCCGGCGCACCCAGGGCGAACTTTCGATCGACGAGCTCGGAGAGATCTTCCAGGAGAAGCTGCAGGCGATGTTCGGCGACGCGCTGATCCTCACCGACGAGCACAAGATCTGGTGGAGCTACGTCGGCCACTTCGTGCACACGCCGGGCTACGTGTACGCGTATGCCTTCGGCAACCTGCTTGCGCTCTCGGTCTATCACCGCTACCTGGAGCTCGGCAAGGGGTTCGTCGACGACTACCTGGAATTCCTGGCCGCGGGTGGATCGACTCGGCCGGACGAGCTTGTCAAACGGATCGGGATGGACATCACCGACCCCGGCTTTTGGGACTCCGGGCTGAAGATCCTCGACGGCATGGTGTCCGAAGTCGAGCGCTTGGCGGGCTTCGCGACCGGCTGAACGTCGAGCGCCACTTAAACTAGACCCAACAGCTGGACCGGCCCCTTGTTGGGGGCTTTCGCAAGGAGTGACATGGCAGTCACCGAGACCATTGCGACCACCGATCTCGAGTTTGCCCGCCAGCTCGGGCAGCAGCTCCGGGTGGACTCCATCCGCTGCAGCACCGCCGCGGGCTCGGGTCACCCGACCTCCTCGATGTCGGCCGCGGACCTCATCGCCGTCCTCATAGCGCGCTACCTCCAGTACGACTGGGGCAAGCCGAAGGACCCCAACAACGACCATCTGATCTATTCGAAGGGCCACGCGTCGCCGCTCTGCTACGCGATGTTCAAGGCGGTCGGCGCGATCACCGACCAGGAGATGATGACCTTCCGCAAGTTCGGGTCGCGCCTCCAGGGTCACCCGACACCGGTCATCCCCTGGGTCGACGTGGCCACCGGCTCGCTCGGCCAGGGCCTGCCCATCGGCGTCGGCGTGGCGCTCGCCGGCCAGTACCTCGACAAGCTGCCGTATCACGTGTGGGTGCTATGCGGCGACTCCGAGCTCGCCGAAGGCTCGATCTGGGAGGCGCTCGACAAGGCGGGCCACTATCAGCTCGCCAACCTGACTGCGATCTGGGACATCAACCGCCTCGGCCAGCGCGGCGAGACCGAGTACGGCTGGAGCCTCGACGTGTACCGGCGCCGCGTCGAATCGTTCGGCTGCTACCCGATCGTGATCGACGGGCACGACATGGCTTCGATCGACCGCGCCTTCGGGGAGGCTCTGTCGAACACGGGCAAACCGACCGTGATCATCGCCAAGACGATCAAGGGCAAGGGCTTTTCCGAAATCGAGAACAAAGACGGATGGCACGGCAAGGCGCTGCCGCCCGACATGGCCGAGCGCGCGATCAAGGAGCTGGGCGGGATCCGCAACTTGAAGGTCAAGACACAAAAGCCCGACCGCTCCAGCGCACCCCGCAAGGTCGCGGTGGTCGAGCCCGTGCTGCCCACCTACAAAAAGGATGAGATGGTCGCCACGCGCAAGGCATACGGCGACACGCTTCTGGCGCTCGCGGCGATCCCGGAGGTCGTGGCGATGGACGGCGAGGTCTCGAACTCGACGCACGCGGACGAGTTCGCCAAGGCACATCCCGACCGGTTCTTCGAGATGTGGATCTCCGAGCAGCAGCTCGTCGCGACCGCGGTCGGCATGAGCGTTCGGGGCTACAAGCCGTTCGCGTCTACGTTCGCCGCCTTCTTCTCGCGCGCCTACGACTTCATCCGGATGGCTGCCATCTCCCAGGCCAACATCCGGCTCGTCGGGTCGCACGCCGGGGTCGAGATCGGGCAGGACGGGCCTTCGCAGATGGCGCTCGAAGACCTCGCCTCGATGCGCGCGATCCACGGTTCGACCGTGCTGTATCCGTCCGATCCGAACCAGACGGCGAAGCTGACGCGCGCCATGGCCGACATGCCCGGCATCGTGTTCATGCGGACGACCCGCGGCGCCTACCCGACGCTGTACGGAGCCAGCGAGACGTTCAAGGTCGGCGGGTCCAAGGTGCTGCGTCAGAGCCCCAAGGACAGGGTGACGCTGATCGGCGCGGGCGTGACGCTCCACAACTGCCTCGCCGCAGCCGACGCGCTCGCGGCGAAGAAGATCGCGGCGCGCGTGATCGACCTCTACTCGGTCAAGCCCGTCGACGTGAAGACACTGCGCGAGGCCGCTCGGGTCACGAAAGGCCGGTTCGTCATCGTCGAGGACCATTACCCCGAGGGCGGGCTGGGGGCGGCGGTCCTCGAAGCGCTGGCCGCCGATCCGCCTCCGCGCGTGGTTCACCTTGCGGTGAAGGGTCTCCCGGAATCCGGCAAGCCCGAGGAGCTCATGAACGCAGCGGGCATCTCGAGCCGGCACATCGTCGCCGCGGCGACGAAGCTCGCGCAGGCCAAGTGATGGCGACAGCGTCAGCACGTCGACCGAGTCCGATCAAAGAGCTGCGCCAGGTTGGTCAGTCGCTCTGGCTCGACAACATTCGCCGCCAGCTGATCACGTCGGGCGAGCTCGCCCGGCTGCGCGACGAAGGGCTGACCGGCGTGACTTCGAACCCGACCATCTTCGAGAAGGCGGTCAGTGGGTCGACCGACTACGACGAGGCGATGGTCCAGCTGGTCCGGGAGAAGAAAAAACCGGCGGACATGCTCTGGGAGCTGATGGTCGAGGACATCCAGGCCGCCGCCGATACGTTCCGCCCGGTCTACGACAAGACCAAGGGAAGCGACGGCTTCGTGAGCATCGAGGTCGCTCCGACGCTCGCCAACAACACCCGCGGCACGATCCGCATGGCGGAGGACCTTCGCGACCGCTGCAGCCGGCCCAACGTGATGGTGAAGATCCCGGCCACCAAGGAAGGGCTGCCCGCGATCTTCGACCAGATCTCAAAGGGACACAACATCAACATCACGTTGATCTTCGCGGTGGAGCGCTACACAGAGGTCGTCGAGGCTTACCTGTCGGGACTCGAGAAGCTGCACCAGGACGGCGGCGACCTGAGCAAAGTGGCGAGCGTCGCGAGCTTCTTCGTGAGCCGCGTGGACACGAAAGTCGACAAGATCCTGGCCGAGAAGGTCAACCAGGCCCAGGACCCGCAGCAGAAGCGCTCGCTGGAGCAGCTTTTCGGCAAGGCCGCGATCGCCAACTCCAAGATGGCCTACGACCACTACAAGGAGCTCTTCGCCGGTCCTCGGTGGGACAGGCTGCGCAAGGCGGGCGCCCGCACGCAGAGGTGCCTGTGGGCGAGCACGTCGACCAAAGATCCGCGCTATCCCGACACGTATTACGTCGAGGAGCTGATCGGACCGGACACCGTGGACACGATTCCGCCGCAGACGCTCGCCGCATTTCGCGAGCACGGCGAAGTTCGCCGCAGCCTCGACGAGAATGTGGACGTCGCGCGTCGCCAGCTGAAGCAGCTCGCCGACGTTGGAGTGGACCTGGACCAGGTCACGCGAGAGCTCGAGCTCGAGGGCGTGGATGCATTCACCAAATCGTTCGAGAGCCTGCTGGCGGCCCTCGAGAAGAGCGCGAAGGACATCAAGGCAGGCAAGGGACCGCGCCAGTGGCATAGCCTCGGCGCGCTCCAGCCGGCGGTCGACACGCAGCTGGCCAAGCTGCAGAAGGACGACGCCCCGCGCCGGCTCTGGGCCAAGGACTCGACGCTGTGGACGGCCGACCCTGCGAAGCGCCAGGAGATCCGCGACCGCCTTGGCTGGCTCGACGTGGCGGACAAGATGCTCGAGAAGGCGGCCGAGTTCCGCGACCTCGCCAAGCAGGCGCGCAAGTTTTCCGACGTGGTGCTGCTCGGCATGGGTGGCTCGAGCCTGTGCCCCGACGTCTTGCGCAACTCGTTTCCCCCTGTGAAGGGGCTCCCGAAGCTGCACGTGCTGGATACGACCGACCCGGCCACCATCCTTGCGGTCCGCTCGCGGATCCAGCTGGCCCGGACGCTCTTCATCGTCGCCTCCAAATCAGGCGAGACGACCGAGACGCTGTCTCACTTCGCTTTCTTCTTTGACCAGAGCAAGAAGAACGGAAAGCAGTTCGCGGCGATCACCGACCCTGGCACTTCGCTCGAGAAGCTGGCGAAGGACAACGGCTTCCGCTGGGTGTTTTCCAATCCTCCTGACATCGGCGGCCGGTACTCCGCGCTTTCCTACTTCGGACTGGTCCCGGGCGCCCTGATGGGCATCGACGTCATCGAGATGCTCGAGCGGGCCGTGGAGATGGAGCACTCCTGCGCGGACTCCGTACCCCCGGATCAGAACCCTGGCGTCTGGCTCGGCGCGGTCATGGGCCGGCTGGCGCTGCAGGGCCGCAACAAGGTGACGCTGATCGCCTCACCCAAAATCGCGACCTTTGGCTACTGGGTAGAGCAGCTGCTCGCCGAGAGCACCGGCAAGGAAGGCAAGGGGCTGGTGCCCGTCGAGGGAGAGCCGGTTGGCAAGCCCGCCGTGTACGGCACCGACCGGTTGTTCGTCTACATCCGGATGGACGCCGACCCGCCGAACCGCGCGGTGCAGGCGCTCGAGAAGGACGGCCAGTCTGTGGTCACCCTCACGATGCGGGATAAGCTCGACCTGGGCGGCGAGTTCTTCCGCTGGGAGGTGGCGACCGCGATCGCCGGCGCAATCCTCGGCATCGACGCGTTCGACCAACCCAACGTGCAGGAGTCGAAGGACAACACGAAGAAAGTCCTGGCGACGTTCAAGAGGACCGGCAAGCTTCCTGCGGCGGAATCGACGCCCGCTTCCAGGGCCAGACCCGGAATCGCGTCGCTCCTCGGCCGTGCCAAGCGGGGTGCGTACTTCGCGATCATGGCCTATACGGCTCGCACCCCCCGGTCCGCGGCGGCGATCGCAGCCATCCGGACCGCGATTCGGGACAAGACGAAGATCGCAACGACCGCCGGTTACGGCCCGCGCTTCCTCCATTCGACGGGACAGCTGCACAAGGGCGGCCCGAAGACCGGGCTGTTCCTGCAGATCGTGCAGACCGACGCCAAGGACGTGCCCATCCCGGGACAGCCCTACACGTTCTCGGTCCTCAAGCAAGCGCAGTCGCTGGGCGACCTGCAATCGCTCACGTCGCGGCGCCTCCCGGTGCTGCGCGTCACGCTGGGCCGCGATCCCGCCGCCGGTTGGCGGGCGCTGACCGCCGCGGCAAAGCAAGCGGTCAAGAGGTAGCCATGGAGATGGGGATGGTCGGCCTGGGCCGCATGGGCGGCAACATGACCGTGCGTCTGATCAAGCGCGGGCATCGCATGGTCGCGTTCGACCTCTCGCCGGCTGCGGTCCAGACGCACGCGGCGCAGGGCGCCGTTGGAGCGAGCTCCTGGGAGGATTTCGTCGCGAAGTTCCGCTCTAGGCCGCGCGTGATGTGGATCATGGTGCCCGCGGGCGATCCGACGACGCAGACGATCAACAAGCTGATCGAGCTCGGTGACCCGGGGGACATCATCGTTGACGGCGGCAACACGAACTGGAAGATCGCGCTCGATGACTGTGCCCGGATCAAGGCCAAAGGCATGCACTACATGGATGCGGGCACCTCAGGCGGGATCTGGGGGCAGGAGTACGGCTACTGCCTCATGGTCGGCGCAGAGCAGGAGATCTACGATCACTGCCTTCCGCTACTGAAGGACCTTGCACCGGATGACGGCGGCCTGGTTCGCACCGGCCCCGAAGGCTCGGGCCACTTCGTGAAGATGATCCACAACGGAGTCGAGTACGGCCTCATGCAGGCCTACGCCGAAGGCTTCCAGGTCATGAAGATGTCGAAGTCCTTCCCCGGCATGGACATGCGCGCGATCGCCGAGGCCTGGCGCACCGGAAGCGTCGTCCGGTCGTGGCTGCTCGACCTCATCGCCCGCGGCCTTTCGCAAGACCCGGAGCTGAGCGGGATCAAGGGCTGGGTCGAGGACACAGGCGAGGGCCGCTGGACAGTCGAAGCCGCGATCGACGAATCGGTGCCGACGCCGGTCATCGCCGAATCGCTGTTCGCGCGATTCCGGAGCCGGATGGAGAACACGTTCGGGGACCGCATGCTCGCGATGATGCGCCAGCAGTTCGGGGGCCACGCCGTGGTCAAGGATGCCGCGGCCGAGAAGTGAGGGTCGAAGAAGCCCCTAATCCGCTGGCCGAGGGCCTGCACGACTATCGCGTCGCCGACCCCGCGGTCATGGTCATCTTCGGCGCCACGGGCGATCTCAGTGGCCGCAAGCTGCTGCCGGCTCTCTACAACCTGGCGAAGCAGCGCTCCCTGCCCGCCGGCTTTGCGGTCGTGGGAGCGGCGATCGACGACCTGAACGACGAAGCGTTTCGCAAGCACGCCTCGGATGTGATGCACAAGTTTTCGCGCACACAGCCGATCGACGCCCGCGTGCTCGACGCGTTCCTCTCGTCGCTTTCGTACGTCAAGGTCGACTTCAGCAAGCTCGACGACTTCAAGGCGCTGGCCCAGAAGCTCCAGGAGCTGGACAGCACGCGCCACATCCAGGGCAACCGCATCTTCTACTGCGCTACGCCTCCGCCGATGTACCAGACCATCACGCTGCAGCTCCAGGCCGCGGGGTTGAACACGGGTGACGGATTCCACCGCATCGTGGTCGAGAAGCCCTTCGGCTTCGACCTCAATTCGGCGCGAGAGCTGACCCAGACGCTGCAGAAGGTCTTTCCTGAGGACTCCGTCTACCGCATCGACCACTACCTCGGCAAGGAGACCGTCCAGAACATCCTCGCGTTCCGCTTCGCCAACTCGATCTTCGAGCCTGTGTGGAACGCGAACCTCATCGACTCGGTGCAGATCACCGTCGCGGAGGACATCGGCATCGAGCAGCGCGGCGCGTATTACGACAGGGCCGGCACGCTGCGCGACATCGTGCAGAATCACGCCCTGCAGCTCGTCACGCTGACCGCGATGGAGCCGCCTCTCGCCTTCGAGGCCATGGCGGTGCGCGACGAGAAGGTCAAGGTGCTTCGCTCCATCCGCCCGCTGGCCGGCGACGAGATCGTGAGGTCGACGGTGCGCGGCCAGTACACGAAGGGCTGGGTGCTGGGCGAACAAGTGGCGGCCTACCGCGAAGAGAAGAACGTCGCGGTCGATTCCCAGACCGAGACCTTCGCTTCGCTGCGCCTGTTCATCGACAACTGGAGGTGGGCCGGCGTGCCTTTCTACATCCGCGCCGGCAAGCGGCTGCCCAAACGCGTGACCGAGATCCGCGTCCAGTTCAAGCGCCCGCCGCACCTGACCTTCGGTCGCGAGGCGATGCAGGAGGTCGACCCGAACGCGATCACCCTCCGCATCCAGCCGGAGGAGGGCATCTCGCTGAAGTTCGGCGCCAAGGTGCCGAGCGCCGGTCTGCGCATCCGAAGCGTCACCATGGACTTCCAGTACATGACGTCCTTCCTGGTCGAGGCGCCCGAAGCCTACGAGCGGCTGCTCCTGGACTGCATGATCGGCGACCCGACGCTGTTCACCCGAGCCGACGAGGTGGAGACGGCGTGGAAGCTGATCGATCCGATCGAGGAGTCGTGGCGCAACGGACGGCCGCCTCTCGGAATGTATGCCGCGGGAACGTGGGGTCCGCCTGAGGCGGCTCGTTTGCTCCAAGCTGACGGGCGGGAGTGGCACCGGCCGTGAGCACCACGCTGAAACCCGACTCGGAAGTGCTGTGGCGCGGCGAGGCCGTGAACATGAGCGCGGTGCTCGACGCGCTGGAGGACATTCGCGCGAAGTTCGCTCGCGCGGAGATCGGTGACCAGGAGCACGCGCACCCGCGGAACTGCGTGATGACGCTGATCGCGGTGGCTGCCACGCAGGAGGAGGAGCGCCGCGCCGAGCGGACATGCCGGCTGATCAGCACGGGCCATCCGGCGCAGTCGATCGTCATTCGCGAAGACAACACCTTGAAGGGAAACCACATCGACGCGTGGATCACGGCGGACATCCAGAGACCTGCGACGGCCTGCGCGGTCGAGTGCGAGATCGTCACCCTCCACGTCCGCTCGGCCGCCGCCGACCACCTGGCGGCTCTCGTCGACCCGCTGCTCGTCAGCGGCGTGCCGACGTACCTGTGGTTTGTGGGCACGCCCCCATTCGGAAGGCGCGAGATCGACGAGGGTCTGGCGATTTGCGACGCACTCGTGTTCGACTCAGCGTGTTTCGGTGAGCCCTACAGCTCGTTTCGGGCGCTGTCGAAGGTCATCTCGCGCGCGCATATCAAGCTTGGGCTTGGCGATCTCCAGTGGTCGCGACTCCGGCCGTGGCGCGAGACGATCGCTCAGTTTTTCGCGCCCCTGGACCGGCGCCAATTCCTGGGCGGCATAGCCGAGATCGGCGTCGACTACGAGGGCGATGGCCGCGGAAACAGGATCGCCGGGGCGCTGCTGGCGGGCTGGATGGCGTCCGCGCTCGGCTGGAAGATCAAGCGAGCCGCGGCAGGCGCCGGCGGCGTGGTGGTCGTGTACTACGAGGTGGGCGGCAGGACGGTGGAGGTGCACTTCCGGTCCACGGCGAAGGAGCACCTCGCCGCCGGTGAGCTGAGCGCCGTACGGATCGCCGGCTCCTCAGGTGGCGCGAGCTTCCGGCTCTCAGTGCAGCGGGATCCGGACCGCCTTCGAAAGCCGGGCGGCGGCTATCGGGTCGTCCACCCCACCGAGGGTGAGGACGACGCGGGTCTTGAGCTCGCCGAGCGCCGTGCCGAATGGCACCGTGACGTGCTCCACCAGAACCTCAGCGCGCTGCATCACACCGCCACGGGCGAACCGCCGGG
The DNA here is from genome assembly GCA_035602465.1 of Candidatus Sulfotelmatobacter sp. Classification (GTDB taxonomy): domain Bacteria; phylum Chloroflexota; class Dormibacteria; order Dormibacterales; family Dormibacteraceae; genus 40CM-4-65-16. The sequence goes on from DATNMQ010000081.1 coordinate 11,127, forward strand.
AGAAAGCCGTCCGAAGCACCCGGTCGTCTTCACTCGCGAGCGTCGCGGATCGGATACGGCGCAGGTGCTGCTCACGATGATCGAGCTGGGCGGAGGCGCGCCACTGCGCCACGTCCAGCAGGTCGAGCCCGAGGACGAGGCGGCGCTGCTGCTCGATGTGCTGTCTTCCGGAACGCATGACGCGGTGTTCACGCGAGCGCTAGAGGCGGCGTCCGACCTCATGCAGCGGCTGTAACGTGGCGGACTTCACCGTCCTGGCGACGCCCGAGGACGTTGCCGCCGCCGCCGCCGCCGACATAGCGGAGGCTCTCCGCGAGGGGGCGCGGACGCTGGTCCTGGCCGGCGGCACCACGCCAAAGCGCTGCTACGAGCTGCTGGCCGAGCTGGATGTCGAGTGGGGTCGGGTCGCCGTCCTCTTCGGCGACGAGCGGTGCGTTCCGCCTCACGACCCCGAGAGCAACTACCGGATGGCGAAGGAGACGCTGCTCGATCGGGTGGCGCCGGCCACGGTCTACCGCATGCCCGGCGAGCTTGGCCCGGACGAGGGAGCCGAGGCCTACCGCCGCATCGTGGCGACCGAGTCCCCCCTAGACCTGGTCACCCTCGGGGTGGGGGAGGACGGGCACACCGCATCGCTCTTCCCGGGTCACCCGGGGCTGAAGGCGCACGGCCTGGTGGCCGGCATTCGCGACTCGCCGAAACCGCCGCCGGAGCGCATCACGCTAACGCTCGGCGCCTTGCGAGCCGCGCGGCGAGTGATCATCCTGGCGACCGGCGCGGGCAAGGCCGAGGCCGTGGCGTTGGCCAGGCGTGGCCAGGTGCCATCCGGGATGATTGCCGGCGCACGATGGCTGATCGACCGCGCCGCCGCAGGTCAGTGACAAGAATCCTGATCGTTCCGTCGATCCTGTCGGCGGACGTCGGTCACCTGGCCGAACAGGTGAAAGAGGCAGAGGCGGCAGGGGCGGACCGCATCCAGGTCGATGTGATGGACGGCCACTTCGTGCCGAACCTGACCTTCGGACCGCTGGTGGTCGAAGCTGTGCGCAAGGCCACGTCGCTTCCGATCGAGGCGCACCTGATGGTCCTGCGACCCGAGCTGTTCCTCGAAGCGTTCGCAAAGGCAGGCGCAACTCTGATCGAGGTACAGGTGGAAGCTACGAGTTCTCTTTACCGGACGGTGCAGGCGATCAAAGAGCTGGGGATCAAAGCTGGGGTGGCCATCAACCCGGCCACGCCGGTCGAGGAGCTGCGCGAGATCCTGCCTTACATCGACCTGGTCAACGTGATGACCGTGGAGCCTGGCTTCGGCGGACAGAAGTTCATCGCGCGCAGCCCGGAAAAGATCCGCCGCGTGCGGACGCTGTCCGCCGACGTGGAGATCGAGGTCGATGGGGGAATCGACGCGCACTCCGCACCCCTCGTCGTCAAGGCGGGCGCGACCGTGCTGGTGGCCGGCAGCTCTGTATACGGCAACAAGCAAGGCGTGGCAGCCGGGATCAAGGCGATTCGTGACTCTGTTGACTGACGAGCTGAAGCAGGCGGCCGCACAGAAGGCGCTGGAGCTCGTGCAGGACGGAATGCTGGTCGGCCTGGGCAGCGGGACCACCGCGCGTTACTTCACCCAGGGCCTCGGGCGCCTGGTCGCTGACGGGATGAAGGTTCGCGGCGTGCCCTCGTCAAGGGAGACTGCGGAGCTGGCGGCTGAGCTGGGGATTCCGATCGTGACCGAGATCGTCGGTCAGATCGACCTGGCGGTGGACGGAGCCGATGAGGTCGATGCCGCGCTGAACCTGATCAAAGGACGCGGGGGGGCGCTGTTCCGCGAGAAGCTCGTGGCCGCCGCATCGAAGAGGTTCGTGGTGGTGGTCGACGAGTCGAAGCTGGTGAAAGAGCTTGGCGTCGGAGTGCTGCCGGTCGAGGTGCTTCCTTTCCTGTGGCGCACCACCGCGGAGAGGCTGGCAGGGCTTGGAGTGAGCCTGGTCGTGCGAGGTGGGGAGGAGACGCCCTACATCACGGACAACGGCAACCTGATCCTCGACGTGACCGTCGAGGGCGGGATCAAGAAGCCGGCCGCATTCGGCGCGGAGCTAAAGAAGACGTTGGGTGTCGTCGAGCACGGACTGTTCGTCGGGATGACCGACACGGTGATCGTGGCCGGCGCGGATGGTCCGAGAGCGATCGGCGGAGGTCGCGCAACCTAAGCGACCGCCCAAGCTAGGCAATGCCTGGTTATTGGCACAATGATCGCGGAGCGGTCGCACGGTCGACCGCGCGCTTGGCAATTGAATTGTCTGGAGAAGCGCGCGCCGCCCGAGCTAGGCGACTCACGGTTATTGGCACAATGGTCGGCGGAGCGGTCGCCTAGCTCGGTCGAGGGCGCGGCACTGGAAATGCCGTAGGCCCGCAAGGGCCTCGAGGGTTCAAATCCCTCCCGCTCCGCTCCCTGGTTCTCGCCCCCCGGCGACTCCAGAGGTAGGCTGTCCCGCGATGAAAGGTGGCACCATCGCGGTTGTATCGATGCCAGGATTTCCGTAGGCCACGAGCCTTCTTCACCGGCTGAGCAACCAAACGACGGTTACCCGCATCCAACAAGCAGCAAGATGTCAGCTGCCCTGATGGACCAACGCCTGGATGTCATGTCCCGAGCAACGCGGGGCGATAGCGGCTCGTTCACTGAGCTGATCGAGCCGCTCCTGGTTCCCGCGTACCGCCTCGCGGCGGTGATGCTGGCCGACCGCGGCGCCGCCGAGGATGCGGTGCAGGAGGCGTCGATCAAGGCCTGGCGCAAGCTCAAGCAGCTGCGCGGGAACGCGGACTCCCTAAGGCCCTGGTTCCTGTCGATCGTGGCCAACGAGTGCCGGATGACGCGCCGCACACGGTGGTGGGGGGTCGTGAAGCTGGCCGAAATGCCCCCGCTCGGGTCAGAGGACGTAGCCGGCAACTCGGACCTGCATCAGGCACTCCTGCGCCTAAGTGCCGAGGAGCGTCTGCCTCTGATCCTCCACTTCTATCTCGACCTGCCACTCGACGAGGTCGCTCGCACGATGGGCGTCTCGCCGTCGGCCGCCAAGTCCCGGATCTATCGCGCTGCGAAGAGGTTGCGCGCAGACCTCACGCCTGAGGAGGTGTTCTGACGTGACCGACCAGAATTTCCGCGGCGATCTGAACCGCGTTTTCGACAACATCAGCGGCGAACCCAGCTCCGCGCTCCCCGACCGCGTCAGGTCATCGATCGCCCAGGCGCCCGAGGCGCGTGGTCCGTACTGGATCGCCGCTGTGGCCGCGTGCATCATGGCGGCGCTCATCGTCGGAGTGCTCTTCGTGGCCAACCCGCTCAACCGCCGCCCGGCGCCCATCGGGCCGGGACCTGTGACGACCGCCACGCCGGGGGTGACCCCGAGCCCGTCCGCGACCCCCACGCCTGTCGGCACGCCGACCGCGAGTCCTTCCGCGACTCCATCCACTCTGCCCGCGTTCGTGTGCACGGCAAGCGACATCACCACGCACGGGTCGCAGCCGGTCGCCTACGTCAGCGACATGCGCACGGGCACGCACCCCGGTTATGACCGCGTCACCATCACGTTCAGCAACGGACTTCCCGCCGGCGGCATTCACCTGGGTCCACAGGCCGGGACGACCTTCACCGCTTCGCCGAGCGGCCAGCAGCTCGTCTTGAAGGGCAGCAACGGAATCCTGGTGGTGATCCAGGGAAGCGACCTTCACACGTCCTACAGCGGATCCATCGACTTCGTGACCGGCTACGCAACGATGGCCGAGGTTCGGCGGGTCGAGGATTTCGAAGGCGTCGTCCAGCTCGGCATCGGAATCAACGGGGCCGCGTGCTACCGAGCATTCCTGCTGGGCAGCCCGACCCGGCTCGTGATCGACATCCAGGCCGCCGGCTGAGGCGGAATCAGCACAATTCGAACGCGGTTAAAGTTGGCCTGATCGACCTGTCACCCGAAGGAGAGGATCATGCCAACTCTCGCGTTCGATCCGGAAGAGACGACCCATTGGGAGCAGGTTCGCCCCCGAGAGATCAGTCCCGAACAGTGGACGAAGTTCGAGGGCTACGCCGCCGAGATCTTCGAAGCATTCGGCATGGACCTCGACACGCCGAGCACGCGCTTGACGCCGACCCGATTCGTGCGGGCGCTGTTCGAAGCGACGTCAGGCTATGAAGGCGACCCGAAGCTGCTCACCGCGTTTCCGACCGAATGCCACGGCGGCCCGGACTGCTCGATCAGCCAGCTGATCGAGGGGCCCATCGAGTTCTTCTCTCTTTGCGAGCACCATGCCCTTCCCTTCCACGGCCACGCCTACATCGGCTACATCGCTCACGAGGAGATCATCGGCATCTCCAAGCTGACGCGCCTGGTGCGCGTGTTCTCTCGGCGGTTCACGGTCCAGGAACGCGTCGGCGTCGAGATCGCGGACGAGCTCGTCCGGGTGCTGGAGCCTCACGGCGTGGCGGTGCACCTGAACGCGATGCACCTGTGCACGCAGATGCGAGGGGTTCGCGAAGGTCATTCGCGCACGTGGACGACTTACTGGCGCGGCAACTACGAGAACGATCCGCAGCTGCGGACGGAGTTCCTCGCGGCGGTCAACAGCCGGGCCGACCACTGATCGATCCGTTCGACGTTCTCTACGAGGCTGAGCTGCCTCGGTACAAGATGCCCGATGGGCTCGCGCGCATCTATGGGCGCCTGGGGTTCGGCGACCAGGTCATCTATTCGAACTTCGTGATGTCGCTCGACGGCGTGGTCACGCTTGGCTCGAGCACATCGGCGGGATCGGTGATCAGCGGCCGGAATCAAGCAGACCGCTTTCTTATGGGCCTCCTCCGCGCTTGTGCCGATGCGGTGCTGCTCGGCGCGGGCACGCTGCGCGCCACGCCGGGCCATCTGTGGACTCCAGGACACATCTTTCCCGATGAGGCCAAGAGCTTCGCGGAGCTCCGGGCAACGCTCGGCCGCAAACCGCAACCGCGGTTGGTGTTGCTGACGACCGGCGCGATCGACCCGTCCCATCCCGCGATCGTCGCGGGGGCGACGATCATGACGACCGCCGAGGGTGCCGCCGGATTGGCGGGTGTAGTGCCGGACACGTGCGACGTGATCACGGTGGGAGAGAGCGACGAGGTTGACATGGTTCAGGCCATTGCCGAGCTTCGCTCGCGTGGGCATGACGTGATCCTCACCGAAGGCGGTCCGCACGTCGTAGGACAGCTGGTGGCGCATGGGTTGCTCGACGAGGCGTTCATCACCACCTCGCCGGTGCTCGCCGGGCGCGATGGAGGTGAGCGGCTCGGCATGGTCGCCGGCGTCGAGCTGCTACCCGATCACGGGACCTGGAGCCGCTTGTTGAGCGTCCGCCGCCACGGCGACTTCCTCTTCACGCGCTACGGGCGGACGCGCGGCTAGCAGGTATCCGAGCCCAGCAGCAGCGGGGCGGACTGGGCCACGGCCGGGGTTCGGGTCACGACAAACAGAGCAACGGACTTGGCGCCGGTCGGCAGCTGCAGGTTCAAAAGGGCCGGGGGCTCGCCGATCGTGAATCCAGTGGATTTGTCCGGGTGGGAGAGAAGGGTGGTCGGCGCGTCGCCTGTGCACCGGTCGAAATACATGATGTCGTAGGAGTACGTGCCCGTGTATGCGCTGGTGAAGATGACTCCTACGTCGACCGCGCAGCTCCCTCCGAACGTGCAGGCGGTGTCCTTGTCGTTCGTGAACGGGCACGGTGTGCTCGTCGTGCAGAACTGGACGGCCTTGACCTGGCCGGCTGTTGCTGGGGCGAGCGTCGGGACCTCGTGGATGGTGCCTGTGGAGGGCGTCGGGCTCGCCTTGGCCGAGCTCGACGGGTGGGCGGACGGCGTCGTGTGGACCTGGCCGACCGGGTTGTGGCCGCGGCCGGCGAGGACGATGACGCCGACGATCCCGAGAAGCAACACGATCGCCACTGCGACCGCCGCGGGTACGAGCCAGGGGGGCCGCTCAGAGAGGACGCCGCGAGAGGACGCTGGGCGGGGGACGTACGGTTTGCGCACTGGCGTGCTCGGCGGGGGCGCTGTCTGCGTGGCGGCGGAGCCTGGCGCCGCGAAGGGCTCCGGCGCAGACGACGACCCCATGCCCGGCGGGACGACCTCTCCGGGCTTCCAGACCGGCGCTCCGACCGTGCTCCAGGTGGTGGCGCTGGGCGCCGGCGCTGCGGGCGAAGGTGGATTGGTGGCCATCGCGGGGGCCGGTGGTGGGACGCTTTCGAACGACGGGAACGTCGGCCTCGGGGGCTCGGGCTGCGGTTCGGGCACCGGAGGCGCCGGGGCTGCGGGGGCCGGAGGGTTGGTGACGTCGGGGGGTGAAGTGGTTTCGAAGGGAATTGACTGCCTCGCCGGAGGATCCGACCACGTCGGCACCGATGGGGCGCTCGGTATCGGGGGTGGAGGCGCGAGCGGAGCCGATGAGGCCGCCGCGGGAGCGGTGGGCACCGGCGGGAACGTCACGGCCGGCATCGAGGGGTATGTCTGCACCGAGCGCTCCGGCGCATCGTAGGAGACCGGCTTGCGTGCGGGCGTCTCGTCACGACTGGACGGCGCCACGTAGGGCGCGGGGGCGACAGACTGGCGTTGTTGGGGCGCAACGGTACCCGCGGGCAGGAATGGCGTGATGGGGGGGACCTCGCGTCCGCCTGAGCGTGTGGCGAGCTCCGACTGTGCCGCCATCTCGCGGTCCGGGGAGAGGAGCGCCGCGGCCATCTCGCGCAGCGCACCCTGGGCGCGGTCGGCGGACGGGCCCATGGCCCCGCTCGCCATCGAGCGCATCGTCACGACCAGTCCTGGCGGGATGTTCGGCGGTGCAGGCGCGCCCGCCGGGTCGACGCCGAAGGCAGCGCACACGGCCATTCCTGCGGATCGCACGTCGGCACGCAGGTCGCTCTGCGATGGGGCGCCGCGGACCGCGGCGGCCGGATGCCCGGCCAGCCTCACCTCGCCGTTGGTGGTCACGCGCACAGCGGCGGCTCCGAAGCCGCCCATCGCGATGCCGGCTTCGTGCAGGGCTGCAACACCTGAAAGCACCGCGGCTCCGAGAGCGGCCGCCGCCGGCGGTGTGAGGGGGCCGCGTGTGAGTATCGAGCCGAGCGGCGTTCCCTCGTTGGGTTCGACCGCAACCCAGACGCCGTTCGGGTCTGTGCCCCAAGCGAGGACGGGCGAGAGGGCGGGATGGCGGTGCTCGTAGAGGCGCTGAAGTCGCGGCGCGGCGGCGGCGCCCTCGGCCGCCGGGATGGGAATCTCATGCACGACCGCGGGCTTTCCGTTCCTCAGGACGGCCTTCCAGCCCTGGCCCGCGCCAGGCGCTACGAGTTCGATCAGCTTCGGCTTCGGCTCAGACTCGGGCATTTAACGGTGCATGGTACCCTTGCGGAACGTGGCATACGTCATCGTCCAGCCCTGTATAGACGTCAAAGATGCCTCGTGCGTGGAGGTATGCCCGGTCGATTGCATCCACTCAGACGACGCGGCGAACATGTATTTCATCGACCCTGACGAGTGCATAGACTGCGGCGCTTGCGTCGATCCGTGCCCGGTTGACGCGATCTTTCCCGAGGATGAAGTGCCTGAGCAATGGCGCAACTTCATCCAGATCAACGCCGACTACTTCAAAAACCGGTAGCACGTCACTCGTCAAACGGATTGGCTAAGCACGCCGTAACGCTGATCCCTGGCGACGGCGTCGGCCCCGAGATCTGCGAAGCCGCAGTAAGGGTTCTCGAGGCTACGGGAGTCGAGTTCGAGTGGGACGTCCACCAGGCGGGCGAAGCTTCCATCGCTGAGTACGGCACACCCCTGCCCGACCATGTTCTGGAGTCGATCCGCAAGAACAAGGTTGCGCTCAAGGGTCCGATCACGACACCGGTCGGCAGCGGCTTCCGCAGCGTCAATGTCGCCCTGCGCCAGGCCCTCGATCTGTACGCGCTCGTGCGGCCGGTCAAGGCTTACAAGGGCGCTCGCAACCTGCGTGACGACCTCGACTTCGTCATCGTCCGCGAGAACACCGAGGACATCTACGCGGGGCTCGAGTTCGAGAAGGGCACCCCCGACGCGGTGCATCTGATCGAGGAGATTTCAGGCCTTCTTAAGAAAAAGATCCGGCCGGACAGCGGGCTTTCGATCAAGCCCATCTCGGTGAGCGGGTCAGAGCGGATCGTCCAGTTCGCGTTCGACTACGCGCGCCGCTATGGGCGCCGGAAGGTGACCGCCGTCCACAAGGCCAACATCATGAAGTACACAGACGGTCTCTTCCTCGCCGTCGCGCGGCAGGTCGCCGAGCGCAACAAGGACATCGATTTCGAGGACCGCATCGTCGACAACATGTGCATGCAGCTCGTCCTGCGACCGAAGGAATACGACGTCCTGTGCTGCCCGAACCTGTACGGGGACATCATCTCCGACCTCGGGGCCGGAATGATCGGCGGGCTCGGTCTCGCCCCCGGGGCGAACATCGGGACCAACGGAGCTGTGTTCGAGGCAACCCACGGCAGCGCTCCGAAGTACACGGGCTTGAACAAGGTGAACCCGATGGCGGTGATGCTCTCGGGCGTGCTGATGCTGCGTTACCTCGAGGAAGACGCGGCCGCTGACGCCATGGAGAATGCCATCGCGAACGTGATCGCCCTCGGCAAGAACGTGACCTACGACCTGAAGGAGAAGCGCGACGACGCGACGGCGGTCGGCACGAGCCAGGTCGCCGATGCCGTGATCGCCCAGCTCAAAGCGGGGGATTGAGAGGGGAGACCGAGCACCTCCGTCGGCTGCGCCTGCTGTGGGATGAGCACATCCACGCGCCGTCCCCGGTGGGAGGCGCCGACCCCCGCCACCAGGAGGTGGCTCTTTACGCTTCATGGGTCGGCAGCATGGTCGAGGTCGCCCTAGCCCGCGGTGCGCTCGATCGCAATCTGGGCAAGATGCTCGAGACGAGGCGCGCGGAGGGCAACCAGAAGGTGTTTCGAGCGGCCGGCGAGCTGGGCGGCCCGGTTCGCGTCTACGTCGCCAGGCTGATCACGATCGAGGACCTGCTGGCAGAATTGCCCATCGAATGAAGCGTAGGGTCTGGGTCGTCGTCTTCCTGCTGGTGGTCTCGTGCAACAACACGGCTGCGCCCGTTGTCGCGACCATCGCCGCGTCGAGCGCTCGCGCGCTGGTGGCCGCACCCGACCTCGGCGACCAGCCGTCCTTCTCGGACCGCACCGGGCGATTGCCGATCCTCAGCCTGCAGAGCTTGTTTCATCCAACCTATCGCGTGCCGGCCGATCCGAGCCACATCCGGACGCTGCTCGTCACCGGCGACGTGATCCCCGCTCGCGGCGTTGATTACTTCGCCACGACGCGCCACGATTTCCTGTGGCCGTTCCGCCCGACGGCGGCCTACACGAAAAACGCGGACATCACCTACGTGAACCTCGAGTCGCCGCTGTTTGCGGGCTGTGCCGTCGACCCTGGCCCGAGCTTCACGTTCTGTGGCGACGCGCGATTCGTCAACGGGTTGACGCTCATGGGCGCCAAGGTGGCGAACCTCGCCAACAATCACCTGACGAACTACGGCGCGCAGGGTGTCACCCTCACCGACCAGCTGCTGAAGAGCAACGGCATCCTGACGTCGGGGCTCGGCCCTGTCGCGGTCATCGACGTGCGAGGCATCAAATTCGGGTTCATTGGTTTCAACGGCGTGGGCCGGGCGATCAACAAGGATGCTGTGAAGCAGGGCATCGCCCAGGCGCGGCAGATGGCGGACGTCGTGGTAGTCCAGTTCCACTGGGGCAAGGAGTACGAGCGTCAGCCGCTGGCCGACCCGGGCGTCCCCACGCCTGACGACCCTGTGGTCATCGGGCACGACGCCATCGACTGGGGCGCGGACATCGTGATCGGCAACCATCCCCACTGGTACCAGGGCATCGAGATCTATCACGGAAAGCTCATCACCTACGCGCATGGCAACTTTGTCTTCGATCAGATGTGGTCCGAGGAGACGCGCGAGGGAGTGATCGGGACCTACACCTTCTACGGCACACAGCTCATCGCGGCCACCTGGAAGCCGATCCGCATCTACGACTACGGACAGCCCGTCTTCATGAACGCAACAGATTCGGCAACGGCGCTCAAGACGATGGAGGCCGCGAGCGATGAGCTTGCCGTCCGCCTGCACGAGCCGACGACCAAACCAGTCCCCGCGTATCCGCCGGCGCCGGCCTTCGCACCGATCGCAGCGCCCTCCTAACCGCTAGAATCGCCCGCAACCAAACCAGGGGGTTCCCACCGTCCCAGCCTACGTTTCAGAAAAGCGGAACTCGCGTTTGCGTGCTCGGCGCAGGAGCCGGCGCGAGCGCCTGACGTTCTTCGTCTCTGCGGGCATGATCGCTGCCGCGGTCATCGCCACGGTTTACGTCGCCCACCACCGCACGACTTCGATCCAGTTCACGCTCCAGCGCGCCACCGCGCCGGCCGCGAAGACATTCGACCATTTCGACTTCTCGAACTACTGGCTGGTCACCCACAACCAGCCGAACCTTGCCGTTCACGGGCAAGCCGCATACCTGGTCGACCTCGATGCGCGCCAGGTGCTGTGGCAGCGCGACCCGGAAACGTCGCGCGCACCGGCTAGCCTGACCAAGCTGATGACCGCGATGGTCGCGGTGGACGATGCCGGCTCGCTTGATCGCGCGGTCGAGGTGACACCGCAGGCGACCCAGGTGATCCCCAGCGTGATGGGCCTGACGGCCGGCGAGCGGCTTACCGTGCGCGAGCTGCTCTACGGGATGTTCCTTGACTCAGGCAACGACGCGGCGGAGGCGCTGGCTTCGGGCATCGTGCCGCGGGACAGGTTCATCCGCCAGATGAACCTGAAAGCGAAGAGCATCGGTCTCACCGCGAGCCACTACGTCAATGCGAGCGGCCTCGACGCGGCCGGGCATGGAATGTCAGCACACGACCTGGCCCACGCAGCCGCGTACCTCGACACCTATTACCCAGAGCTGGCGCAGATCGCCGCCACCAAGGACATGGCCATCGCCGCGACGGCCACGCACAAGGCTTTCTACCCGCACAACCTCAACCGCCTTCTGTGGAGTTACTCGGGCGCCACGGGCCTGAAGACCGGGCTAACCGACGACGCGGGCGGCTGCATGCTCGCGACCGCGACACGCGATGGAAGGCACCTGATCGCAGTCGTGTTGAACGACACCGGCCGCTCGACCCAGGACGCCGCTGTGCTGCTCGACTACGGGTTCAGCGTGCACCCGGATCGCGCGTTCGGGCCTTTCGGGGCGTAGCTCTAGACTTCGCCTTCGTGGCACGGCTGAAAGGGCTGACGGCCCTCGAGGTGCTGGATTCGCGCGGCAACCCGACCATCGCGGTCACGGCGCACACCGACCATGGCAGCGGTCGGGCAATCGTCCCCTCAGGAGCTTCGACGGGCGTCCACGAGGCCGTCGAGCTGCGCGATGGCGATCCGAAGCGATACGGCGGCAAGGGTGTGACCAAAGCCGCAGTCAACGTTTCGGGCGAGATAGCCCGTCGACTGAAGGACTTCGACCTAAGCGACCAGCGCGGGCTCGACGCCGCGCTGATCGAGCTGGATGGGACGCCGAACAAATCGCGGCTCGGCGCCAATGCGATTCTCGGCGTGTCACTCGCGGCGTCGCACGCCGAGGCAAACGCGAAGGGCGTCCCCCTGTACCGGCATCTCGGCGGCGACGATGCGTCGCTTCTGCCGCTCCCCATGGCCAACATCCTCAACGGCGGAGCGCACGCCGACACCTCTGTCGACCTGCAGGAGTTCATGGTCTGCGCGGTCGGCGCTTCGCGATTCAGCGAAGCGATTCGTGCGACCTCGGAGGTGTACCACGCGCTCAAGGGCGTGCTCAAGTCGCAAGGCCTGGCCACGGGAGTGGGGGATGAGGGGGGCTTTGCGCCCCAGCTGCGTTCGAACGAAGACGCGCTGAAGCTGATCGTCGACGCGATCGAGAAGGCGGGCTACGAGCCGGGCAAGGACGTCGCCATCGCGCTCGACCCCGCTTCGAGCGAGTTCTACAAAGAGGGCAAGTACAACCTCAAGGGCGAGGGCCGGACGCTCGACGCCGCAGGCCTGGCCAATCTCTACCAGGATTGGATCGGCCGCTATCCGATCGTCTCGATCGAGGACGGGATGGCAGAGGACGACTGGGATGGCTGGAAGCGCCTGACCGGCGCGGTGGGGGACAGGGTGCAGCTCGTCGGCGACGACCTGTTCGTGACCAACGTCAAGCGTCTGCAGGAAGGCATCGACCGCGGGGTCGCCAACTCGATCCTCATCAAGGTCAACCAGATCGGCACGCTGACCGAGACGCTCGATGCGATCGACCTTGCGCGCAAGGCCGGCTACAGCGCTGTCATCTCGCACCGCTCGGGTGAGACAGAGGACACCACCATCGCCGACCTCGCCGTGGCGACCGGCGCGGGGATGATCAAGACCGGAGCTCCGGCTCGTTCGGAGCGGGTCGCGAAATACAACCGCCTGCTCGCGATCGAGGCCGAGCTCGGCGAGGCGGCGGTGTACGCCGGCCGCATGCGTCTGAGGTGAAGCCGGCCTCACGCGCAGTGCATGCGGGCCGAGAGCTGGGCGCCCGAAGCCCTCTCGCGCCCGACCTGAGCCCGGCGGCGGTCCACGTCTTTACCGACCTGGCCGACTACGACGCCGTAGCCCGGGGCGAGCGGCCCGGGTACTACTACGGGCGCAACTCCAACAGCAACCGCGAGATGCTGGAACGCGCGGTCGCCGAGCTCGAAGGCGCCGAAGCCGGGGTGGCCACCGGCTCGGGTATGGCCGCCCTCCACGCCGCGATCCTCGCCCTCGTGCCACGCCCGGCGACGATCGTCGCGACCCGAGAGCTCTACGGCGGCACGGCTGCGCTCTTGCGCCAGGATTTCGAGCCGGCCGGCTATGAGGTCCAGTTCATCGACCTCACGGATTTGGACGCGGTGCGCCTCGCGGTCGGGGGAGCGGGGCTCGTCATCGCGGAAACCATCACCAACCCGCTGTGCAGCGTGCCCGACCTCGAGGCTATCGCGAAGATGGCGCGCGAGCGCGCTGTGCCTTTCCTCGTCGACAACACGTTTGCCACACCGATCTTCTGCCGGCCGCTCGACATCGGCGCGACTGTGGTCATGCACAGCGCGACCAAGTACCTGGGAGGGCATTCGGACCTTGTCGCGGGAGTCATCGTGGGCACGGCCACGGAGATGGGCAAGGCGCGAGCCCGCGCGGCCCGCACAGGGACCACGCTGAGCCCGTTCGACGCCTGGCTGGCCTTGCGTGGGCTGCGCACGCTCGAGGTGCGCATGCGCAGGCACAACTCCAACGCGCTGGCGCTCGCCCGGGCCATGCGTTCCATGCGCGGCGTTTCCCGCGTCCATCACCCCGCGCTGGAGAGCTCACCCTCCTACGAAGTCACGCACAGGCTGATGCCGAACGGTTCCGGCGGCATGATGGCGTTCGATCTTGAAGGTGGCCGCGAGGCGGTCCAGCGCATGATGAAGCGCTTCTCGCTCGTCACATTCGCCGCGAGCCTGGGCGGCGTCGAGACGACAATCTCCTACCCCGAGATCACCTCGCACCGGTCGATGAGCCCTGAGGAGCGCGCCGCGCTAGGTGTCGGTCCGGGAACGGTCCGCGTCTCCGTCGGCATCGAAGATCCCGACGACATAGTGGCCGACTTCGCTCACGCCATATCCGCCTGATTGGCCGCCTACACGCTGCTGCAGCTGTTCGAGGTGGTGCTGGCAAGCGCCGTCGTCCTGTACGGCGTGCTCTCGCACTCGGCTCCGGTGACCCTGCTCGGTGCTGGCTTCCTGATCGGCAAGGCGATCCTGAACATCCTGGCGCCGGAGGGCGGCACCGTTTACCGCCGCTCGCTCATCGCCTACGCGATCGCGGGGTTGTTCGTGCTGGGGGCGATCATCGCCGCGCATTTCGCCGGCTAAGGCGCTGTTCCTATCCTTGATGGACATGCGCAGCATCGGCATCCCCGGCATCACAGGGCTGATCGGCAACACGCCGCTTCTGCGCGTCCGCCTCTTCGAGCGGGAGTTCCCGAAGGTCGAGGTTTACGCCAAGGCCGAGTGGTTCAACCCGGGCGGGTCGGTGAAGGACCGCGCCGCCCTCTCGATGATCGAGGACGGGGAGCGTCGCGGGGCGTTGACGCGGAACACGACGATCATCGACTCGACTTCAGGCAACACGGGGATCGCCTATGCCTTGATCGGGGCGGCGAAGGGCTACCGGGTCAAGGTGGTGATGCCCGGCAACGTCAGCGCTGAGCGGAAGGCCCTGGTCACCGCATATGGCGCCGAGATCGTCTACAGCGATGCGGGGGAAGGGTCTGACGGAGCCATCCGCCTGGTGCGAGAGCTCGTCGCGAAGGATCCGAAGCTGTACTTCTATCCCGACCAGTATTCGAACCCGGCCAACCCACGCGCTCACTACGAAGGCACCGCCGTCGAGATCCTGGAGCAGACCTCGGGGCGCATCACGCACTTCGTCGCCGGGCTCGGCACGACCGGGACCTTCGTCGGGACGTCGCGAAGGCTGAAGGAGCACGACGCCTCGATCAAGAGGATCGCTGTCGAGCCGGAGGATTCATTTCACGGACTGGAAGGCATGAAGCACCTGCCAACCGCGATCGTGCCGAAGATCTGGGACCAGAGCCTCGCCGACGAGGTCTGGGGCTGCCCCACAGAGGCGGCGTATGACATCGCGCGGTCGGTGGCGCGCACGGAGGGCCTGCTCGTCGGCCACTCCAGCGGCGCCGCGCTGTGGGCGGTGCGCAAGCTCGCGGCGACGATCGGCGAAGGGGTCGTCGTCACTGTGTTTCCGGACTCGGGCGATCGGTACCTGTCGACCGGCCTCTACGGCTCGCGCAGCAAGTGAAGATCCACGGCCAGGCCCTCGAGGCCATCCGGGCCCACGGCGCCGAGGGTTACCCGCACGAGATCTGCGGGATCATGATCGGCCCGCACGGAGATCGCACCGTGAGCGAGGTCAAGCGGGCGCGCAACATCATCGTCGAGAGGGCGCGCGACCGCTACGAGATCGATCCGCGCGACCACATTCGGATCCAGCGCGAGGCGGACGCCGCCGGTCTCGACATCGTCGGCTACTACCACAGCCACCCCGACCACCCCGCGCAGGCTTCGCGCTTCGACACGGAGCGCGCTTGGGCCGGCTACGTGTACCTCATCGTCGCGGTGCACGAAGGCAAGCCGGTCGACGCGAACGCGTTCACGGCCGACAAGGACGGCGGTCCGTTCCATCCCGAGCCCATGGAGGTTGTCTGACGGGTGGAGCCACCTCTCCACCACAGGTGAAGTGGCTCAACCGCAACGTCGTCGGCATCGGGCTCGCGGACCTGGCCGCGGACGCCAACTACGAGATGGTGTTCGCCGTCCTGCCCCTCTTCATCACCGCCGGCCTGGGTGCGCCTGCGCTCGCGGTCGGCCTGATCGAAGGAGTCGGCGACGGATCTTCGGCCGTGGTCAAGCTCTGGAGCGGCTGGTACAGCGACCGCATCGGATGGCGCAAACAGCTCGCGGTCGGGGGCTACGGCGGCACGGTGTTCGGTCTCGGGCTGCTGGTTGCGATCACCGCGTGGCCACAGGTCATCATCGCTCGGGCGCTCGCCTGGATGGGGCGTGGCCTTCGCCAGCCGATTCGTTCGGCGATGCTCGCCGGGTCTGTCGATAAGGCGGACCTGGGCAAGACGTTTGGCTTCCACGAGGCGCTTGACACAGCCGGCGCGTTGATTGGACCGGCCGTTGCTTTTCTTCTCCTTTCGACAGGACATGGGTTCCGAACCATCTTCGCGGCCGCAATTGTGCCCGGCATCCTGTGCGTGATCCTGTTCGCGGTCCTCACGCGCGATCCGCGGCATGGGAAGCCAGACCCTGTGCC
>DATNMQ010000098.1:0-24386 GCA_035602465.1 Candidatus Sulfotelmatobacter sp.
TCGATGGCTCTCGAGTCGGCCGCCGGGCTCATGACGATCATGATCACGGCGTTTGCCTTGAAGACGAAGATCGCGATGCCGTTGCCGCTGGCGCTGGCGCTGGTCGCGGTGTACTCGAACGCTTTGTCACCGATGCCGTTCACAGCCCTGGCGTTGGACACTCCATATTGGCCGTTGAGAATCGCAGCCATCTGGTCGGGCGATATGTTGTCGGCGGTCGTGGTGTCCGGGTATGCCTGGGCGAAGACGAAAACTGAGGCCTGGCTGTCTTGGCTTCCGTAAATGCAGGCGCCCGGTATTGAGGCTCCGCTCGCGGCGGCGAGGTTCGTAACCGTTGTGTTGACCGCGGCCGAAGCCTCCGCGGCGGTCACGAGCTTGCAGGCATCGACGCTGGCGATCTGCGCTGCCTTGGTCGGTGTGGGCGATGCCTTCGATGAGCTGGACGACGGGTTGGAGGAGCCGCCGCATCCGGTGGCAAGCAGGGCCGCGGCGACGACCGCCAGGCCGCCGATCCGCAGTTTGCGACGAGGACTCGGGTAACGGAGGCCTGATGCGGTGCTCATCTTGGGCACCGTAGTTTCGCAATGGGTCGATTGCAAGTCAAGCCGTTAAGGCGGATTCGGGTCCGCCGATAGAATTAGCCGCCGTGCCGAGGTAGCTCAGCTTGGTAGAGCACTTGACTGAAAATCAAGGTGTCGCCAGTTCAAATCTGGCCCTCGGCACCAAAGCCGGCCCAGCCCTAGACAGCCAGGACCTGCCGTGTTAGCTTCTCGCCCACCGCGTCGGAGCGAAGTAGGGAGGGGCCATGCAGACAATGATCACGCCCGATCGGGGCCAATTGCTGATCGGGAAGAACCGCAACCCATTTGCTGTCATCTTCTTCTCGATCATCACCCTCGGAATCTATTGGCTGGTCTGGGTCTACAAGGTCAACAATGAAATCCGGCAGCACGAGCAGATGGTGCATGTCAGCCCAGGGGTAACGGTCCTTGCTCAATTCGTTCCGATCGCGAACATAATCAGCGACTACAACCTCGCGACCCGCATTCAACGCATGGAGATTGCCGACCAGTCCAACAATCAGATCGCACCGGTCGTGACCATCATTCTCCTGTTCTTCTTTGGTATCGGCTACGTGTTCCAGGTTCAGAGCCACCTGAATGCACACTGGGATGGCCATCGATTCGCGGCTCAGCGCTACAGCCAACAACTGGCGGCTGCTGCGCAGCAGACGTTGCCACCCGCGCAGCCGCAGCAACAGGTTCCGCTAGCAGCGCCTCCGGCGATGGTGCCCGCTCCGGTAGTCGTTCCGCCTCCGATCGTCGTTGCGCTTCCGACTGCCTTGGCTGCTGACTCGCCCGCGGACGGGCCTGCTCTTCCTCCTGGATAAGCCCTAGCCCGAGCATCCGTACAGAACCCAACGCTCCGACGATGACCGAGAAGCGGCCGTTCACCTTCGTCGTTCAGGAGCATCACGCCGAGAGCGCCAGGCAGTGGCGGGAGCGGGCTCGCGCCATCGAGTCGATGGGTTACAAGGCGTTGTACCTGCCCGACCACTTCGACGGCCAGCCGAGCCCGATCGCCGCGTTGATGGCAGCCGCCGACGCGACCGCCACCTTGCGCATCGGCTCGCTCGTTTTTGACAACGATTACCGGCATCCGGTCGTCCTCGCCAAGGAGGCGGCGACGCTCGACCTCCTTTCGGACGGGCGTTTGGACCTCGGCCTGGGCGCCGGCTGGCTGGTCAAGGATTACGAACGGTCAGGCATCCCTTACGACTCGCCGGGCACCCGGATCGACCGCCTCGAAGAGGCGATCAAGATCTTCAAGGGCCTATTCGCCGACGGCAAGTTCTCGTTCCAGGGCAAGCACTACACGATCAACGGACTCGATGGTTTGCCGAAGCCCGTTCAGAAACCCTATCCGCGATTTCTGATTGGCGGTGGGGGACGGAGGATCCTCTCTCTCGCGGCGCGCGAAGCCGACATCGTTCACCTCAACTACAACCTGCGTGAAGGACGTATGAGCCCGCAGCTCGTCCGCACCGGTGCCGCGGATGCGACCGAAGAAAAGGTGGCGTGGGTCAAGGAAGCAGCGGGTGCCCGCTTCGAGCACATCGAGCTCGGGATGACGATCTTTCGCGCCAGCGTGACCGACGATCGCGAAGCGGTGGCAAACGCTGTGGCTCCCGCGACACAGCTCGAGCCTCGCCAAGTTCTGGAGATGCCCCATGTGCTGATCGGCACCATCGATCAGATGGTCGAGGACCTTCAGGCCCGGCGGGAACGCTTCGGCTTCTCGCATATTGCCGTCCCAGGTGACATGGCGGACGCCCTGGCCCCGGTCGTGGAGCGCCTCGCCGGGAACTGATCCGCCTGCGCTAGATTGATGCCGATGGCCACGACTGAGACCGTTCGGCTCAAGAGAAAGGTCGAAGGCAGGGCGGGCGAGGTCCTCACGACGCAAGCCCTCGGCTTCCTTGGCCGCCTCCAGCGGGAGTTTGGGGGTCGGCGGGAAGAGCTGCTCCGACTGCGCGACGAGCGGCAGAGGCGGCTTGACGGGGGCGAGATGCCGCAGTTTCTCGTCACGACCAGCTCGGTCCGGGATTCCGAGTGGCATGTCGCGAAGGCGCCGAAGGACCTGCAGGATCGGCGCGTCGAGATCACCGGCCCGACCGACCGCAAGATGCTCATCAACGCGCTTAACTCCGGAGCTCGCGTTTTCATGGCCGACTTCGAAGATGCCAACTCGCCGACGTGGGCGAACCTGGTCGAAGGCCAGGTCAACCTGATCGACGCGATCGAGCGGCGCATCGACTTCACGAGCCCCGAGGGAAAGCAGTACCGGCTGAACGACAACGTCGCGACACTGCTCGTCCGTCCACGCGGATGGCATCTCGACGAACGCCACGTCGAGGTCGACGGCAAGCCGATGTCGGGCAGCTTGTTCGACTTCGGGCTGTACTTCTTTCACAACGCCCAGCGGCTGCTCAAGAAGGGCAGCGGTCCCTACTTCTATCTACCCAAGCTGGAGAGCCACCTCGAGGCGCGGCTGTGGAACGACGTCTTCAACTTCGCGCAGGACGACCTGGGCATTCCGCGCGGAACCATCCGCGCCACCGTCCTGATCGAGACCATCCTGGCCGCATTCGAGATGGAGGAGATCCTCTACGAGCTGCGCGATCACTCGAGTGGGCTCAACGCCGGCCGGTGGGACTACATCTTCAGCATCATCAAGAAGTTCCGCAACCGGCCGGAGTTCGTGCTGCCTGACCGGGTTCAAGTGACCATGACCGTGCCCTTCATGCGGGCGTACACCGAGCTGTTGGTCAAGACGTGCCATCGCCGCGGGGCTCACGCGATGGGTGGGATGGCGGCCTTCATCCCGTCGCGGCGGGACCCTGAGGTGAATCGTGTCGCACTGGCGAAGGTCAAGGAGGACAAGGACCGCGAGGCAAACGATGGATTCGACGGCACATGGGTGGCGCATCCGGACCTGGTGCCGACCGCGACCGAGGCGTTTGATCGTGTCCTGGGCGAACGGCCGAATCAGCTGGAGAGGCAGCGACCGGAGGTTTCGGTCAGCGCCGGTCAACTCGTCGAGGTGAAGGTACCTGGCGGGACCGTCACCGAGAATGGGTTGCGGATGAACGTCAGCGTCGGCATCCAGTACATCGAGTCATGGATGCGCGGAACCGGCGCAGCCGCGATCAACAACTTGATGGAGGATGTCGCGACCGCCGAGATCTCGCGGTCGCAGGTATGGCAATGGGTCAGACACTCGTCGAAGTTGACCGAGGGCCCGAGCGTGAGCGCCGATTTGGTGCGCGAGATCGCCGATGAGGAGATGACAAACCTGCGCGAGCGGTATGGGGAGGAGGTCTGGGCGAAGAGCCGCTTCGAGGACGCCCGCAAGGTGTTCGAGGAGGTCGCTCTGGGGAAGGACTTCAAGCCGTTCCTGACCCTGGTGGCCCTGAAGCACATCGACTGATCCGAGCCTTAACAGGCTGGGTTGATTTCGAGTTTTTCGAGCCTTAGCGTGGCTGCAGGCGTGCCGGTTGGGGGCGGGACCGGACGGGGTAGGGGGCGGGCCCGCTAGAGGAGCGCCATTCTTGGGTTGCGCGGCGCCCGGACGCGCTACTTGGCCGGGTTGGCCGGGTTGACCGGGTTGGCCGGGGCGGGGGGTTTGCCCGGGAGGCGCCGCCACTGCCGCGGCCCGACTCCGTTGTTGGGGTTCCCCAAAACGAACGCGACGGCCGAAGGTTTGACCATGCAGCTGTCTTTGCGCACGACGCTGCGCTCGCCGCCCTCCTGGTGCTCGATGATCACCGTCCGCTCGAGGACCGCACGTACCTTGACCTGCTTGCCGTTCACGACTGCGCTGAAGCCACCGCTGACTTCGTGGTTCGGGGGCGGGACGATGCTGGCCAGCGAGACGAGTTCGACGGTTTTGCTCATTTGGTGTGCTTCCCTCGGGCTAGGCGGCGGACACGGCGCCGCGGAAATTCAGCAAGCGCCGAGAAATTCGGCAGCGGCAAATGTTACCAGAGCGGCCAACCCCCAATTCGGCGGGGTAAAGAACCGCTTAAGCCGCGGAGCTCTGCTGTTCCTGAAGCCGGAGCTGGCGAGCGGCCTCCCGGCCGCGCCGGGCTGCCTCTTTGCTCGCGAGGTGCCGCACGCGCAGGTGGAGAGGGTTGACGAACAGGCGCCGGCGGTTGACCAGCACCTTCGGCTCGCCGGGCGCCGGCTCGATCACCGCCGTCCGCTCGAGCACAGCGGTCACCCAGACACGCCGACCGTCATCCACCTGGGCTTCGAAGTCCGGGAGGATCTCGTCGTCCTCGTCCATCGAGACGCTGTCGAGCCGCACCAGCTCGGGGCGGGTCTTCTCAGCGCTCTTTCGGTTGGTTGCCATGCTTCCTCTCATCTACCCGATAACGAATGAGACCAAACGGAGTACCGCATCGTACTCGTCGGTCAATCACCTATACGTAAGGAATACCCGCCAGGTAACACTTTGTATTCCGGCTGAGATCAGATCGCCGGCGCTGCGGAGCCTCTGACCTGGAGCACGGCCTGGGCGGGAGCCCACTCGAGCTCAGCGCCGAAGACCCCTTCGAAGTGTCGCGCGTATTCACGGGCGGCCTCTGAAGGCTCGATCCGGCGCCCTGTCACCCCCTCCACCGAAGCCGGGCGCTTCTCGGCATGTCCGCAGGGCACGATGCCTTCGAAATACCCGAGGTCGGTGGTCAGATTCAGAGCAAACCCGTGGCTTACGACCGAGCGGTTGAGCTTGATCCCGATGGCGGCCAGCTTCTCGCCGTTGTGCCACACGCCCGTAAATCCGGGGTCGCCTGGCTCCGAATCGATGCCAAGCGCGTTCAGGTAGTCGATCAACGAGTGCTCGAGCCTGGACAGGTACTGGGGGATGCTCAGGTCGAAGTGCACCAGGTCGATCACCGGATACCCCACCAGCTGGCCCGGCCCGTGATAGGTCGCCTCCCCGCCGCGATCCGACCATACGACCTCAACCCCTCGGCGTACGCGCTCGGCCTCGTCCCACAGCATATGCTCCGCCAGGGCGGCCTTGCCCATGGTGAACACGTGCGGGTGCTCGAGCAGCAACAAGGTGTCCTCTCCTCGACCCTGCCGCAGCTCCCGCACCAGCTCAGCCTGGAGGTCCCAGGCCTCCTGGTACGGGACGCTACCCAGCCAGGAGGCTCTTACGCGCGGCTGGGATCTGCTCATCGGCGTGGTAAGAAGACCGGACCAGGGGTCCAGCCTCGACGTGGCCGAATCCCATGGCGAGCGCCTGCTCCTTCAGGCGCACGAATTCCTCGGGTCGGTAATAGCGCGCGACCTCGGCGTGCTTCTTCGAGGGCCGCAGGTATTGGCCCACCGTCAGCACGTCGATGTTGTGCGCGCGCATGTTGCGGAACACCTCGACCAGCTCGTCCTCTGTCTCGCCGAGGCCGACCATCAGCCCGGATTTGGTGACCATCTCCGGAGCCAGCGCTTTGACGTGGCGCAGCAGAGCAAGGCTGTTGGCGTAAACCGCCTTCGGCCTGATCCGAGCGTAAAGCCGGGGCACCGTTTCGGTGTTGTGGTTGAAGATGTCGGGCCGGGCCTCGACGACGGTGCGAACCGCCTCGAAGTCGCCCTGGAAGTCGGGCGTAAGCACCTCGATCGTCGTCCCGGGACTTCGTCTGCGGATGGCGCGAATGGTGCGGGCGAAGATGCCGGCCCCGCCGTCCTTGAGGTCGTCGCGGTCGACGGACGTGATGACCGCGTGCTTGAGCCCAAGCTCGGCCACGGACTCCGCCACGCGAAGCGGTTCCCCGAGGTCGAGCTCCATCGGGCGGCCTGACGTCACCGCGCAGAAGCGACAGGCCCGCGTGCAGACGTCGCCGAGGATCATGAACGTTGCGGTGCGGCGATTCCAGCAATCGAAGATGTTGGGACAGCGCGCCTCCTCGCATACGGTGTGCAGGCGGCGGCCGTTGACGATCTGCTTCAGGTCTTTGAAGTTGTCGCCCTCTGTCACGCGGACGCGGATCCATTCTGGGATCGGCGTCTGCCGCAGCGGCTCGGTTGCGCTCATAGTCGAATGCTTCCCGGCGTCCATTCTTCGAGGCTCTTCTTGAGCGAACCAAGGAACTGGCCGGCCATCATGCCGTCGACGATCCGATGATCGAAGCTGAGACACATGTTCATGACGTGGCGGATCGCGATCGCGTCGTTGATCACAACCGGCCGCTTGACGATCGATTCCGTGGTCAGGATCGCGGCCTGCGGCTGGTTGATGATCGGCTGACTCGCGATCGAACCGGTGGCGCCTGTGTTGTTGAGCGTGAACGTTCCGCCCTGCACGTCCTCGGGCTTCAAGTGCTTGTTGCGCGCTCGGTCGACGAGGTCGTTCAAGGTTCGGACCAGGTCCGTGAAGCCGAGCCTGTCAGCATCCTTCACCACGGGCACGATGAGCCCATCCGGTATGGAGACTGCGATCCCCAGGTTGATGTAGCGCTTTAGGAGGACGCCCTCGTCCGTCCACGTCGAGTTCAGCCAGGGGAACTGCTTCAGCGCTTCGCACACCATCTGCGCCACGAACGGCAGGTAGGTCAGGGCTGTGCCGTGTCGAGCTTTGAAGCTGTCCTTCTCCGACTCGCGGTAGCGGACCAGGTTGGTCACGTCGACTTCCTGCAAGGTCCAGGCGTGAGGCGCGGTGGCGAGGCTGCGCACCATGTGCTCCGCGATCGACTTGCGAATCACGCTGAGCTTCACGAGCTCCTCGCGCGCGCCGTCCAACTTGGCCGGCGCGGCCGCCGGCTGGGCAACAGGTTTCGCCGGGGCTTGAGGCGCGGCCGTCGCAGCGCCCGCACCGACCGCAGCCACCACATCGTCGCGCGTGACCCGGCCGCCCAACCCGGAACCGCGCAGGGTGGTCGGATCGAGACCGTGTTCGGCGGCCAGCTTGCGCACCGCCGGCGAGAGCCGGGCGTGCTCGGCTCCGCCGTCAGCGTTCTGCGCGCGGGGCGCGGGTTGAGGCGCTTGCCCACCGGACGGCTCGGGCGGCACCTCCATGTGCGCTGTGCCGGTGTCCCTCTCCTTGGCCGGCGCCGCCGCGGGTTTCGCGCCCGCGACCGGCGCAGGAGCCGGGACGCCTGTCTCGATCTGGGCGATCACGGCCCCGACCTGGACGGTCTCGCCGGCGCTGACGGCGATCTTCACCAGCTTGCCTTCGAAGGGCGAGGGGATCTCGGCATTGACCTTGTCGGTCACGACCTCGACGAGCGGCTCGTCGCGCTTGACGAAGTCACCCTCTGCCTTCAGCCAGTGATCGATCGTGCCCTCGGTGACGGACTCCCCGAGCTGCGGCATTTTGATCTGCGCTACAGGCATGTCGCGAGTGTAGCCGAGGGCTCAGGAAACCGAGGTCAGGCGGCCTCGTCGAGACTCTGGGTCGTCGGGGCGACACCCTCGACGCGCCCGGACAGGTACGAGGTGACCAGGCGCTCGATGACGCGCCGCGCGATGAGTCCGGCCGTGTCCTGCTCGAAGCCGCTGGTGATCAATTCGCTGCGCAGCACCTCGCGCCAGATACTCGGCGCAAGGACGAGGGCGTTCGTGGTTCGGTGTCCTGAGAGCAAGCCTTTCCGCACAGTAAACGCGCGAGCGGGCTGGAGGCGACGCCCAGAATCGAACTGGGGATGGAGGTTTTGCAGACCTCTGCCTTACCACTTGGCTACGTCGCCGCCGCCGGAAACAACGATTTTAACGTTCGCCTCTAAGGGCTCAGGGTGGCGCTAGGCTGTGCGGCGCACCAGGTGGATCAGCAGTTTCGGGACGTCATGGCGCGCCTTCCCGCGGGGGTGGTCGTGGTGAGCGCCCGCGTCGCCGACGAGTTCCGCGGAATGACCGCGAGCAGCCTTGTCTCCATCTCGCTCGACCCGCCACTGGTGTTGGTGGGCCTTGAGAGGGAATCGACGACGCGCGCCGCGGTGGTCGAAACCGGAGCATTCAACGTCAGCCTCCTCACGCGGGCCCAGGAGTTCATCGCCGACCGCCTGTCCGGTCGCGCTCCGGCCGTCGACCCGCAATGGCGCTCTCTGCCGCACCGCCTCGGGGCCAACGGCCTACCGCTGCTCGAAGGCTGTGCGGCCTGGCTCGAGTGCCGCCTGGTGCAGGTCCACCCCGCGGGCGACCACGACGTCTGCATCGGCCAGGTCGAAGCGGCCGCGACCGGAGCCGGCGACCCGCTCATCCTCTGGGACCGCTCCTTCTGGACGCTGCGCTGATTCGCCATCCACTAATAAGGAAGGTCGTCCTCTTCCATGCCGAAGTGATGGCCGACCTCGTGCAGGATGGTGCGGCGCACCTCCTCGACGAGCTCAGCCATGGAGCCGACCGCATCCTCGTGAGACCTCTTGAACAGAGTGATCCGCTCGGGCATGCCCTGGCCCGCCGCGAGCGCCCCGGCTCCCTCGTAGAGGCCCATCAGACGGTCCGGCGACTCCTCTTCGATGACGAACACCGTGTTCTCCAGGTAAGGCTGGAACTGCTCCGGTATCGAGTCGATCGCTTCCTGTGCGGCCGCCTCGAATTGCTTCATGCTCACCCGCATGCATGAATTGAAACGCGTGCTGGTTGTCGGCGCCGGCACGATGGGTTCGCAGATCGCCCTGCAGACCGCGCTGAGCGGTCGTTACGACGTCACCCTGCTCGACACCGTACCTGGACAGCTCGATAGGGCGCGCGCCCAGAACAAGAAGCTGCTCGACCGCTCTGTGGAGAAGGGCCGCCTCCCCCAGGAGGTCGCGGATCGGGCCCTTCGACAAATCAGCGACTCCGCAGACCTCGCGGCGGCTGCTCCGCTGGCCGACCTGGTGATCGAAGCCGTGATTGAAAACTTCGACGCCAAGAGGACGGTCTTCGAGCAGCTCGGCAAGTACGCCGGCGAGGATGCCGTCCTGGCCAGCAACTCGAGCACCATCGCCATCAGCCGCCTCGCGGACTTCGCGCGCAACCCGCAGCGCTGCTGCAACATGCACTTCTTCCACCCGGTCACGGTGATGCAGCTGTGCGAGGTGGTGCGGGGACCGAAGACGTCCGCTGAGACGGTGGCGACCGCCATGGAGTTCGTCCGCTCCATCGACCGGACCCCAGTCCTCTTGAACAAAGAGATCTGGGGCTTCATCGTGAACCGCATCCTGTTCGCGGCCTCGGAGGAGGCGATGCGGCTGCTCGAGGGCGGCTACGCCAGCGCCGAGGACATCGACATCGCGGTCCAGAAGGGCCTCAACTGGCCGATGGGCCCCTTCCACCTCCTGGACTTCAGCGGACTGGACATCTTCTACGGTGCGATGCAGGATCGCCACACCCTGGGCGAAGGCCCCAAACCACCGGAGCTGCTGCGCAAGCTCGTCGAACAAGGCCGCCTCGGCCGCAAGACGGGGAAGGGCTTTTTCGACTACGACTAGGGGCGCGCTCCGGGGCAGAATTGAGCTACCCCCGTAGCCCAATTGGCAGAGGCAGCCGGCTTAAACCCGGTCCAGCGCGAGTTCGAACCTCGCCGGGGGTACTTCAGTCAGGTGGGCCTACAATCGACGACGATGGACGTGCGGTTGGAAGAAGACCCGGACGAGGAACCAGACGAGCCGGCGCGGCCGGCCCAACCCGACGGTGCTCGCGGACAAGCCAGCGGGGTCATCCCGACAGTCGGCGTTCCGAGCCGCGACTGGGAGTACTCGACCAAAGTTCTGACCGTGGCCCAGGTTGCTGACGGCGTCACGCTGGTCAAGGCCCTGCAGGAGGCCGGAGCTGACGGCTGGGATCTTGCGGACGTGATCGACGGGGGGGAAAAGCGCGTGATCCTGATGCGCCGACCGAAGCGCTCAGCTCGCGAGTCGCGCAGGGTGGGTTTCGCGCCTCCAGCGCACAACTGACCACAGCGCCACCGCGCCGCCGGCGTCGCATCCTCGTCATCGAGGATGACGTACCGGTGCGCATGCTGATCGCCGAGGTGTGCCGCCTGCAAGGACATGACGTCGTCGAAGCCGGCACGGGCGCTCAAGCCATCGAGCTCGGGCGCAGCTCGCAGCCGGACCTGGTCCTGGTCGACTGGGTGCTGCCCGACATCAGCGGGACGGAGGTCATACGCGAGCTGCGGCGCCAGGGCGTCAACAGCCCGATGGTCATGCTGACCGGCCGCAGCACCAAGATGGACGAGGTGGTCGGTCTCGAGGTCGGCGCCGATGACTACATCACGAAGCCGTTCGATTCGCGAATCCTCGGTGCCCGCATCAACGCGCACCTGCGACGCTCAGCGCTCGCCGAAACCGGCGGTGGTCGCGAGGGTGTATTGAGCATCGGTGCCCTGCAGATCGACAACGCGGCACGCCGGGTCAAAGTGGGCGACGACGAGATCACGCTGACCATGACCGAGTTCAACCTTCTCGCCGTGCTGGCTGCCAATCCCGAGCGCGTGCTGACGCGCGCGCAGCTGCGAGACAAGGTGTGGGGCTATCCCCACGACCTCGACGACCACTCCGTCGACCCGCACGTCCAGCGACTGCGGCGAAAGCTGTCAGAACGCACGAACACGGGCGTCAGCCTGGAGGCGGTGCCCGGGCTTGGTTATCGGCTGTCCGTCAAGACGGGTTGACCGAGACCACATCCCTGTTCGGGCCTGCCGCCCCGGAGCTCCAAATCGCCGAGGACCTGCTGAGGAAATCGGTTGCCGGCGACCCTCCCGAGGTCGCTCGCCCCATGGCGGAGCTGCTCGCAGCGGGCGGCAAGCGAATCCGTCCGGCGCTGGTCTTGCTGGCGGCGATGTGCGGCACGTACGACCGCGATCGTGCGATACCCGCGGCGATGGCGGTCGAGGTCACGCACGCTGCGACGTTGGTCCACGACGACGTGATCGATCGGTCCCCGACCCGCCGCGGCCGGCCGACCGTGGCGGCGGCCCTGGGCGACGAACCGGCCATCGTCATCGGTGACTTCTACTTCGCCAAGGCGTACGAGTGGGCGGCGCGGACAAACACCCCGGAGGTGGTCGCGATCCTTGCAAGGGCGGTGATGGACATCTGCTCCGGAGAGGTGCGGCAGCAGGAGATCCGCTACCGCTACAGCACAGGGGTCGATGAGTACATGCGTCGGATCGAGGCCAAGACCGCGACGCTGCTCGCCGCGTGCTGCGACATCGGCGCGCTGCTGGGCGGCCTCGGCAAGGCGCCGCGCGAAGCGCTGCGGTCCTACGGACGTTTGATCGGTCTTGCCTTTCAGATCGCTGACGACGTGCTCGACTACACGGGTACCGAGGGTGAGGTCGGCAAGCCGATCGGCCAGGACGTCCTCGAAGGTTTCGCGACGCTTCCACTGATGCTTTCGTCGATCAAGCTCGATGACGATCGAAGGCTCGATGAAAACGAGGCGCGCCGCGTTGCCGATGCGGTGCGCAGCAGCGAGGGTCCTGAGCTGGCGCTCGAACAGGCACGGAATCAAGCGATTTCCGCACGCGATCAGCTGAGGTCTTTGCCCGCAGGCGAAGCCATCGATACGCTCGCGTCGCTAACGGACTACGTGGTCAGTCGAAAGCTCTAATCTCTAGCCGTGTCCCGGGTGGGGATGGGGATTGTGGCATGGGCAGGGTCCGCCTCGTAGGCGTTGGACCAGGCCATCCAGGCCTGGCCACCGTGCAGGCGGTCGAAGCGGTGAAAGAGGCCGATTTCATCCGCAATTACGATGGCTGCGGCACCGGCCTCTTGCATCTCGCGCGCGCGAACGCCGACATCGCTCCGCTCGAGTCCATCGATGAGGTAATTCGTCTCGCGCGCAACGGGCGCAAGGTCACAGTGCTTTTTCCCGGCAACCCATATGCATTCTCCAATGGGAGCGAGGTCGCCGAACGTTTGGAACGAGCCGGCATCGATTTCGAAGCCGTGCCAGGCCTGATCGTCGAGCTCGCGGCGCCGGTGATGAGCGGCATCCCTCTCACGATCGAGGGCCTGTCCGCGTCGATTGGCTTCGGCCTGGTCAAAGAGGCTGAAACAGTCGTGCTGCGCCTCGCGTCGGGCTGGTGGGACTCTGGCATCACCGCGCTGCTCCAGAACGGGCGCGCCCCGGAGACGCCCGCCGCGCTGATCCTGAACCCCGGACTCGCGGGCCAGCATCGCGTCACGGCGCCGCTCGGCGAGCTCGCGCGCAAGGCGGCCACGTACGGAGCCCGCGGCGATGCGCTGCTCGTGCTGGGTCCGGGCGTCGAGATGTCCGAGCGCCTCGACAGCATGGCGAAACGGCCGCTGCATGGGCGGCGGATCCTCATCACGCGGGCCCGCCACCAGGTCGATCCGTTCCGCAGGGAGCTTGTCGATCTCGGGGCGGCGGTCGTGGAGATACCCACACTCGAGATCCGGAAGCTCCCGACGGACGAGCGGGTGAGCAAGGCGATCAAGAACCTGGACCAGACGGCGCTCGTGATCTTCGCGTCGGCCAACGCGGTCGACATTTTCTTTCAGATGCTCTTTTCTTCGGGTCTGGATGCACGGGCGCTGCACAAGTCGAAGCTATGCGCGATCGGTCAGGAGACGGCGGACGCGCTGGGCAGCCACGGATTGCGTCCGGAGCTCGTGACGTCGGAGTACACAGCGGAAGGCCTGGCGACCGCCCTAGGAGACTGGGAGATGGCGGGGATGCGGGTCTTGGTGCCACGCGCGGAGATCGCCCGCGACGCCCTACCATCGCTGCTTGCGAATCGTGGAGCGGAGGTGCACATCCTGCCCGTCTATCGCGCTGTCTGCCCGGCGGCTGCCGGGCCCGCGCTCATGCGCCTGTTCGACGGTGAAGGTGTCGATGTGATCACCTTTACGAGCTCGTCCACGGTCTCGAACTTCGTGCAGGCGTTTTCCGAGGATCGCCTGCCCGCGATCCTGGGTGACGCGGAGATCGCTTGCATGGGACCTGTGACCGCCGACACCGCGCGCAAGCTCGGCCTGTCCGTCTCGATCGTGGCTCGCGAATACACGACACACGGCCTGGTTCAGGCGATCGCCGAGGCGACCGCGCGAAAGTGAGCCAGCGTCGCCCTCAGTCCCGCCGACCCGTGCTTGCGGAGCCGGATGACCTCGAAGGCGGGGCGCCGCGCGGGCGCCAGGCGTTGCTTGCGCTTCTTGTCATGGCCGTGCTGATCGCGGCTGTCGTCGCTTCCGGGTTGCTCATCAACAAAGCGATGGAAGTGCCAACGAAGGCTCTGGCCAATTGCGCGACGTCGACGCAGATCTCATTGCACCAGTTCATCGGCCCGCAGCCGATGTGCATCAACGCGAGCCAGAAACTCGTGGCGACGATCACCACATCGCAGGGCGCCATCGTGATCCAGCTCCATCCCGAGATCGCGCCCGTTACCGTCAACAACTTCGTCGTCCTTGCCGCTCACGGTTACTACACCGGGCTGCAGTTCTGGAAGTCCGAGGACTGGGTGGTCCAGGCTGGCGACCCGCTCAACAACGGCCGCGGCGGCCCGGGCTACAACCTGCCCGATGAGCCGAGCGCTCAGGCATGGCAGCTCGGAGCGGTCGGCATGGCACGCGTGCCCGGTGGAGCGGTCAACGGAAGCCAGTTCTTCATCCAGAAGGCCGCTTGGCCGGGGTCCGGACCGACCGCCGTCTACAACCGGTTCGGCACCGTCACGTCGGGGATGGACAAGGTCCAGGCGATCAGCGGAAGCGACACCATCACCTCGATCACGATCAAAGTTTCCTGACGGTCGCCTGACCTTCCCGTTACAGGCGGGCGCCTATAATCGGGCTCAAATGCCATTTCACCCCTTGTGGCTGGTCCTGATTCTCGTCGTCGTGCTGATCGTGTTCGGCCCTGGCCGGCTGCCCGAGCTGGGTGGAGCGGTAGGCCGGGCGATGCGGGAGTTCCGCAAGGCGACCACGGAGCTGACCAACGAGGTCACGTCGGCAGCGCAGGCAAAGCCCGAGACGCCCGCGCCGGCCGAGGAAGTTGCCAAGGCCCCGACGTCGACGCCGTCCGAGGCTGAAGCCCCCAAGAACTAGTGGTCGGCGTCAGCCGCCCACGCCGCATCACGCGAATCCGGCCGCCGATACGTGCGTCACGGGTCCTGGCGCGTCGTCGTCACGCATCACGATGCGCTCCTCCTAGCGCCACCCGTTCCTTCGTCTCGGCGCCCGGACCGGCGCCCTGCGGGCGCCTTTCGCGAGCTGCGGCACGTTCGGCCGCCGCCGCCCACTAGAAGCAGTGGCCCTTCTAGACAGGGTCCTGCAGCGCGGCCCTCAAACCACCACCCCGGTCGAAGAGCAGCGGATGTCTGTGATCGAACACCTCGAGGCGCTGCGCCGCATGCTGATCATCTCGCTGATCGCATGGGGCACCGCCACGATCGCGGCAGTGTTCATATCGGGCCGCGTGATCACGTTCGTCATCACACGAGCGGGCATCGGTCATGCGATCTACCTCCAGCCGGGTGGGGGCGTGATCCTCCAGCTGAAGGTCGCGATCTACATCGGCCTCGTGATCGCGGCGCCAGTGCTCATCCAGCAGATCTGGTGGTTTGTCAGCCCAGGGCTGCATGCGCACGAGCGTCGCTTCGTGCTGCCGCTGGTCATCGCGACGATCGTCTTCTTTGCGTTCGGCGTCGGCGTCGCGATGTTTGCGCTGCCCCTCTACATCAAGATCCTCGGCTCGCTTGCGCCGGCGGACGTCACGTACCTGCCGGACATCGGCGAGCTCGTGAGCTTCGTCCTGATCATGGTCATCGGCTTCGGGCTCGTCTTCGAGCTGCCCGTCGTCCTTTTCGTGCTCGGGATGCTGCGCGTCATCAGCTCGCGGTGGCTCTACAAGAGGCGGCCGTACTGGTTCCTTGGGCTTGCAGTGCTGGCGAACTTCCTGACCCCGGGCGTCGATCCGCTGACCCCTATGATCATGTTCGTTCCGCTCTACATATTCTTCGAGGTGACCGCGCTATTACTGAAACTACTCGGGAGATGACTGGCGCGGCCGTGCGCCGCGATGGGCGGGCGTCCGACCAGCTGAGGCCGGTGAAGATCGAGCTCGGTGTGAACGTCCACGCCGAGGGTTCCTGCCTGATCGAGATGGGCCGCACGCGCGTGTGGATCACAGCCAGCGTGGAGGATCGGGTGCCGATGCACCGCCGGGGCAGCGGCCAGGGCTGGATCACGGCCGAGTATTCGATGCTGCCGCGGGCGACTCATGACCGCGGGACGCGCGAAGCGATCCAGGGCCGGCTCGGAGGCCGCACGCACGAGATCCAGCGCCTCATCGGGCGCTCGCTGCGCGCGGCGGTCGAGATGAAGGCGATCGGCGAGCGGACGATCACCCTCGATTGCGACGTGCTGCAGGCCGACGGCGGTACGCGCACCGCATCCATAACGGGAGCGTTCATCGCTCTGTACGTCGCGCTGAGACGGATGAAGGACGCGCGAATGATCGACCGCATCCCGGTGCGCCAGCACCTCGCGGCGGTCAGCTGCGGGGTCGTCGACGGGACGCCGGTGCTGGACCTCGACTACTCAGAGGACTTCCAGGCCTCGACGGACCTGAACTGCGTGATGACCGAGGACGGGCGGCTGGTCGAGCTGCAGGCGACGGCCGAGGGCGCGCCCTACACGCGGGCGGAGCTCGACTCGATGGTGGCGCTGGCCTCCAAGGGCATCAAGGAGCTGATCGTCGCGCAGAAGCGCGCGTTGGCCTCGCTCTAGCCCGGCTTGCCTGACCGTCCGCGACTCGTCATCGCGTCGGGCAACGCCGGCAAGCTTCGCGAGTACCGAGACCTCCTTTCCGGTGCCGGCGTCGAGCTGGTCGCGTTCGACACCGAGGTCGACGAGGTGGGGGAGACCTACGCGGACAACGCGCGGCTGAAGGCGGAGGTCGCCCTCACCCGCTCGGATCTGCCGTCGCTGGGCGATGATTCCGGGCTCGAGGTCGAAGCAATCGGTGGATTCCCCGGCATCCGGTCGGCCCGTCTCGGACCGACGCAGCAGGAGCGAACCTCGGAGCTGCTGCGCCGGCTCGAGGGAGTGCCGCGACCGTGGAACGCGCGCTTTATCTGCGTCATCGCGCTCGCGGTGCCAGGAGGTGAGACCCAGCTCTTCGAAGGCGAATGTCGCGGCGAGGTGGTGCCGGAATGGCGCGGGGAGGCGGGGTTCGGATACGACCCGATCTTCCTGGTGCCCGGGACGGGCAAGACCTTCGGCGAGATGCCGCCGGAGGAGAAGCGCAAGTACAGCCACCGCGCCGCCGCGGCTCGGGCACTGCTGGTGTCGGGCGCGCTTCAGCGGCTGTCTGGTTGAATGGTCCTGCCCGTGGTGACAGCAATGCTGGCGGCGGTGGGCCGGCGTCGGCGGATCGTCGCGAACCTTCCAAGCTGGGGTAGCAGCTCCAGCTCGGGGAGCGCTTACAGCGTCTTCAGCCTGCTGAGCGTGGCCAGCCTTTTCAGCGTCGGCTCTCTGCTTAGCATCGGGAGTGCGGGATCGATTTTGAGTATCGGCAGCGCCGGGTCGATCCTGAGCATCGGCAGTGCCGGCTCGATCCTCAGCATCGGCAGCGCCGGCTCGATCCTGTCGATCGGCGGAAGGGGCAAGGCTGGTAGGCCCCGGGAACCATCTATCTAGAATTCTCACGACGCGCAGGTAAACGGTGCGCAATCTCCAAACGCGGGCGGTAGCTTAGCTCGGCAAAGCGCCTGGTTTGGGACCAGGAGACCGCGAGTTCGAATCTCGCCCGCCCGACCAAGGTGTGATTATTCCGCCGGAGCCGGCACTCGCGGTCATCGTCACCTTCCGATTGCCGCCGGAGCATGCACCGGCGGGTTTGGGGCGGTCGGCGTGGACAAAGCCAGGGCGATCGAGGAGTAGTAGTAAGTTAGGGCGCGATGAGCGCCGTCAGTGCCTCGACGCCGCGCCCATTGCGCCTGAAGCTGCAGTCCGGCGAGGTCGCGGTCGAGGTGTCGGGCTCTGAGCACGGGCGCCTGGTCGTCGGCATCCCCGGACTGAGCGCAAACCTCCGGAGCTTCGACGTCATCTACCGCGCGCTCGACGGTGAGCGCCATCGAAAAGTGGCCTTCGATCCTCGCGGACGCGGTCGAAGCGAGAAGACTGGCCCCGGGACCTATGGCTGGCCCTCGCACGCCCAGGACGTGATCGAGATCGCCGACCGCTTCAACGCCGACACCTTCGACGTCATCGGCTGGTCGATGGGCGCCTGGATCGCGATGGTGGTTGCGCAGATGGCGCCCCGCCGGGTCCGCCGGGTCGTCCTCATCGACGCCGCCGGCCTCCCTGAGGATTCGATCAAGGTGCCCGTCTACGCGGGTCTCGACCGGCTTGCGACGGTTTTCCCCTCTCGAGAGGCCTTCATGTCGATCGTGAGGAACATGCCGCAGTACCAGCCTTTTGGTCCCTGGGAGCGGCTCTTCGACTACGAGCTCATCGACGTGCCGGGTGGTGTCTCGTTTGGCACCCAGAGGGACGCCCCATGGGAGGACGAGCAGTACCGGTTGGCCCAGGACCCGTACGGGTTGTGGAAGGCGCTCACAATGCCCGTCCTGCTGGTGCGCGCGGCTCAAGAGATTCCGCCCAATTTCGGCTACCTGATCACGAATGACGAATACGCCCGCTTCCTGGACGAAGTCCCGGCCGCGAGAGGGGTGGAGATAGAGGCCAACCACTACACGGTCGGCATGAACCCCAACACGGCTCAGGCGATCGCCGAGTTCCTGGCCGAGTAGCCGCCTCGGCGCAACCGCCCGATCCTCGTCCTAAGATGCAGTCGCTGGTGCGTCGAGAATGAGCACGCCTGATCTCGTCTTCGGGGGCTGCCTTTTGCTGGGCGGCGGACTCCTTCTCCTCACGCTGATCTTCGACGATCTTTTCGGCGGCTTCCTGAGCGCGATCCACGTCGGTTTCGATCTCGGAGGAGTGTCGCCGACGCCCCTGCTGCTTGGCTTCGTCGCGATGTTTGGAGTCGGCGGCCTGCTTGGGGTCCACGGCTTCGGCGCCGGGACCGGAGGCGCCACGCTGATCGCCACTGTCGCCGGGCTGCTCGGCGCCGGTGTCGTCTTCGGGTCCTTCAAGGTGCTGCGCCAGGCCGAGTCGACCCAGACCTTCAGCCTGCAGGACATGATCGGTTCGACTGGGCGCGTTTCCGTCGGAATCCCCGCGAACAGGTTTGGCACCGTCCTGATCAGCTTCGCCGGCGCCTCCCACAATATGACCGCCACCGCGGACGCGGAGATCCCCACCGGCCGCGTGGTCAAGGTTGTTGCGATCGCCGGCGACAACCTCGTCGTCGTTCCCGCGTCAACCGTGAGTACCGAAGGAGCACGCTCCGATGCCTGAATTCGTGACATCCACCCCATTCCTCGTGGTGGCGGGGGTGATCATCCTCATCCTCCTCATCGCGTTCGTGGCCAGCCGCTACCACGTCGCCGGGGCGAACGAAGCGCTGATCGTCGCGGGCTCGCGCGGGGCCAAGGTGCGCGACGAGCGAGGCCAGCCCACCGGCGCGGCAGGCGACAAGGGTGTGAAGGTCGTGGTCGGAGGCGGCACCTTCGTTCGGCCGCTGCTCGATCGCGTCGGCAGGATGAAGCTCACCGCTCGGCAGATCAGCGTGCAGCTCACGGACGCGGTGACCAGCCAGGGCATCAAGGTGCAGGTCCAGGGCGTGGCGACGTTCAAGATCGGCCGCGACGTGGAGTCGCTGCGCAACGCCGCCGAGCGCTTCCTCGACGCGAAGCCCGAACAGGTCGATTCGATCGTGAAGAACGTCCTCGAAGGCTCCCTGCGTTCGATCGTCGGCACGCTGACGATTGAGGAGCTGATCAGGGATCGCCAGAAGCTCCTGCAGCAGGTGCAGGACGCGGCCAAGGGCGACCTGGCGACGAGCGGACTGCAGATCGACGCGTTCACCATCCAGAGCTTCTCCGACGAGTCGAACTACATCGAGCTCCTCGGCAAGCAAAGCGTGTCCACCATCACACGCGATGCCCGTATGGCGCAGGCGTCGACCGACCAGCAGGCCGCGGTCCGGGAGGCCGAGGCCCAGCAGATCAAGATCAACGCAGCCCGAGACGTCTCGCTGCGCGAGGCGGAAACCAAGATGCAGGTCGCGGCAGCGCAGGCGCGCGCCGATCAGGCGGGCCCGCTCGCCATGGCCGAGGCGCAGCAGGAGGTCGTCCGCAAGCAGACGGAGCTGGCGCAGCTCGAGGCCGACCGCAAGGAGAAGGAGCTGCTCTCGACCACCGTGAAACCTGCCGCGGCAGACGCGCAGGCGGTGATCGCCCGAGCCGAGGGCGAGAAGCGCGCGCGCATCGCGGCTGCCGAGGCCGACGCGGAAACCACTCGGCTCGAAGGCGGGGCAGAGGCGCAGATCGTCCTGACGAAAGGCGAGGCGGAGGCGAAGGCGCTCGCCATGCGCGCCGACGCCTACAAGCAGTTCAACGAGGCGGCCATCATCCAGACCGTGCTCTCGGCGCTGCCGGACATCGTCCGCGCGGCGGCCGAGCCGATGGGCCACATCGATTCGCTGACCGTGATGAGCGCCGACGGCGCGTCGGACATCGTGAAGAACGCGACGAGGGCCGTGATCGAGTCGACGACCGCGATCAAGGGGCTCACCGGCCTGGACGTACCCGGCTTAATCGGTGGGGCGCTCGGCCGTGGCTTCGGCGAGAAGCTGCGTACCGGAGAGGGCGACGGCGAGTCGTCGGCTACGGCGGCCAACCGGATCAGCGAGATCGCCAAGGATGGTCTGACCACTCTCAAGACACGCGCGTCGGAAGCAGCTTCGACGGCGAAGACGGTCGCGGAGGACGCGGCGGAGAAGGCACAAGCCGAAGCCACGAAGGCGAAGGCCGAAGCGGAAAAGGCGAAAGCGGCGGCCGAGAAGGTGGCTGCGGCCGCGGGATCAAAGGCGGCGGTGGTGGCCGCGAAGGTCGCGCCGAGCGAGGGCAACGTCAAGCAGTGGGGGGCATGGATGGCCGAGCAGCTGCGTCACGTCCCCGACATCGGCGTGTACGGCCGGCTGAAGCTGCGCGACCTGGCCGATCACGGACCCGCGTCGGCCCGCGGCGTCTGGGCCACAGCGAAAGAGGCCCTGAACCAGGACTACGGCAACGTGACCATCGACGACCTGATGGCGCAGTTCCCGTTGCTCCAGCACTAGACATCGGTCAGAAAGCAGGAAGCCCGCTTGCGCGAGCTTCCCAAGGCTGGGGTGGGGGCGTGAAGTCGAGTTCAGTGGGCCCTTATCGGCCGCCGATATAGTAGCACAGGGATGGATGATCCACAAGATATAGACACCTGGGGACAAGTGGCTTGAAGCTGCCGATCAGCCAGGACATGGAACCGATGCTCTCGGCCATCTCGGAGTCCGGAATTCCCAAGGGGGACAGCTGGGAGTACGAGCCGAAATGGGACGGCTTCCGCACGCTCGTCTTTCGGGATGGCGATGAGGTCGCCCTCGTCAGCCGGGGCGGCCGCCCGATGACGCGCTACTTTCCCGAGGTCCTGCCGGCGTTCCGCAAGCTCCCGGCCTCGAAGCTGGTGCTGGACGGGGAGCTGGTCGTGGTCGGTGCCAACGGGCTCGACTTCGGCGCCCTCCAGCAGCGGGTGCATCCGGCTGAATCGCGGGTCCGCATGCTGAGCGAGGCGACGCCCGCCTGGTACGTCGCGTTCGACATCCTGGTGGAGGGCGACGAGGACCTGCGGCGCGAGCCGCTCGGCGAGAGGCGCAAGCGGCTGGAGAAGCTGCTCAAGGGTGTGAGGCAGCCGATCTTTCTCACGCCTTACACGCGCGACCCCAAGACGGCCCAGAAGTGGTTCGAGAAGTTCGAGGGGGCCGGACTTGATGGCGTGATAGCCAAGTCCTGGTCGGGCGCCTACGTGCCCGGGAAGCGGCTATGGGTGAAGATCAAACACAAGCGAACCGCGGACTGCGTGGTCATCGGCTGGCGCAAGACCAGCGATGGTTCAACACTCGGGGCACTGCTGCTCGGCCTATACGACAACAAGGGGACGCTGCACTACGTCGGGCACACGTCGTCCTTCAATGCGGCGCAGCGCAAGGAGCTGATCGCCAAGCTCAA
The DNA here is from genome assembly GCA_035602465.1 of Candidatus Sulfotelmatobacter sp. Taxonomy (GTDB): domain Bacteria; phylum Chloroflexota; class Dormibacteria; order Dormibacterales; family Dormibacteraceae; genus 40CM-4-65-16. The sequence goes on from DATNMQ010000098.1 coordinate 21,625, forward strand.
GCCGCTCGAGACGGAGATCCCTGAGGAGGAATGGAAGGCGAACCCAGGCCGCATGCCAGGCGGTCTCAGCCGCTGGTCGCGCGGCAAAGACACCGAGTGGGTCGCCGTGCGACCCGAGCTGGTCTGTGAGGTGACCTACGACAAGCTCGAGGCGGGCGAGCGATTCCGGCACGCGACCGGGTTTCTGCGCTGGCGGACGGACAAGCCTCCGCGAAAGTGCGGCTTCGACCAGATCGCGTCAGCTGCCGAGTTCGACGTTCGAGGCATCTTCCGCAGCAAGTAGCAACGGCTTGGCTCCCGGGCCCCCAGGGCCGTAGTACTTCACGGCGGCGCGGCCTAGACCGCTCACGGCGAACCAATCGAAGCCGGCGCCGGCGACCACGCCAACGCCCAGCGGGACGACTCGCGCCGCAACCTTGGCGGTGCCTGTGGTGGCGAAACGGGCGAGGATTCGCGTCAGAAGGCGGCCGCCGCCGTGGATCAGCAGCGTGCTCGGCAGGCGGCGGAAGGCGGCGACGGCCAGGCGCTCGCCGCCCGCGACGAGGACGCCCTCGCGGAGCTTCACCGCCCCGCTTGTGATGCCCAGTACGACGAGCGCCTCGAGCACCCGCTCGTCCGAGCCGCCGAGCTCGTGGCCGAAGATCATCGCGATGCCGAGCACGAGCTCGACCTCCTGCTCCAGGGCGAACAGGGTCTGACTTGTGACGGTTCCGATGGCTAGCACGGTGCCAAGGCCGGGCGCGATCGAGATCGCCCCGCTCAAAGCGCTGGTCGCGGCGACGCGCCGCCTCGTGGAACGGATGAGCTCATGGGCGAGTTGGTGATTCGTATACAGCGGATGGTCTGCACGTAGCTGTTCGACCTTGGCGCGGATCCCGGGCTCGCGAGCCTTGACGGCATTGTCGAGTGATCTCAGGACGAAGCGCAGCTGCGGTGGAAAGTCGTCCAGGCCCATCGGGCGAACTGTACCGGAGGGTTTCAGGTGCGAGGGAGTCGCAGGTCAGGCACGTCGATTTGAATAGCAGTTGCGACCTTGTCGCGATAAGGGTTAGGCTCTGGCTGTGAAGCTGGACGCGGGTGAGCGCCGGAGGCTGGCCGCTTTCTTCGGGTCGGTCGGCATCCTCCATATCGCGGGTTGGGGCCTGCTCCTCTTCTACGCGGGGAACCACCCTGGATTCTTCTGGCTCGGCGGAATCGCGTACACACTCGGCTTGCGCCATGCCTTCGATGCCGACCACATCTCGGCGATCGACAACACCACCCGCAAGCTGCTGCAGAGCGGCCAGAAGCCGATGGGCGTCGGCTTTTTCTTCTCGCTGGGCCATTCGACCGTCGTCTTCGTCATCGCTGCTGCATTGGGCCTTGCGGTCCGGTGGGTCGTCCAGGGCGTGGTCGCGGACAGCGGTCAGCTGCGAAGCATCGGCGGTGCGGTTGGGACCATGGTGTCGGGCGGCTTCCTGGTTCTGATCGGCATCCTGAACCTGGTGGTGCTGCTCGACATCCTGCGGGTGTATCGCAGGATGCGACGCGGCGAATACGACAGGCAGGGGCTGGAAAAGGAGTTGGTCGCCGGGGGCGTGATGACCCGGATCTTCGGCCGCCTCTTTCGGGTGATCGAGCACAGCTGGCAGATGTATCCCATCGGATTCCTGTTCGGGCTCGGCTTCGACACCGCGTCGGAGGTGACGTTCCTCGCGGTTTCGGCCGGCGCGGCCGCGCAGGGCTTGCCGCTCGCCGCGATCCTCTCGCTGCCTTTGATCTTCGCAGCGGGCATGTCGCTCATGGACACCGCGGACGGTGCCTTCATGGCGAAGGCCTACTCATGGGCATTCGCGAGCCCGATTCGCAAGGTCTTCTACAACCTCACCATGACATCGCTCTCGGTGTTCGTCGCGCTTTTCGTCGGTATCGTCGAGTTGACGCAGATCCTGGTCCAGGTCTTGGGCCTGCACGGCGGGATTTACAGCGCGATCGCGACGTCCAACGTCCTGTTGTACGCGGGATACGTGATCGTGGTCGCGTTCGTGATCACGTGGGCGGGCGCGATCGTGTTCTACAGGGTCCGCCACATCGACGAGCGCTGGAGCGCGACCATCGACAAGGTCGCCTAGGGCGGGCAACTTTTCCGGCGGCTTCTCTTGCCCGGTCGGGCCTGCTGAGCTACGTCCACAATACCTGCCTGGATGAGCTCGATCCAGTGGCGCGGAGCCAAGATGCCTGACGGGACGCCGGTCGAGGGCGACACCGTCAGACTGGAACGACTGGATGCGAGCCGTCACGCGAATGAGATGTACGCCTCGGTAAAAGGTGCGGACGAGCTCTGGCAATACCTGCCATACGGACCATTTGGCAGCGCGGAAGCCTTCAACGAGTGGGTCGCGGAGTGCGCGGCTTCGAAGGATCCCCTGTTCTACGCGATTGTGGATCGCGCCTCGGGCATACCGCTCGGACAGGGCAGCCTCATGCGCATGGTCCCGCAGCACGGCGTGATCGAGGTGGGGCATCTCCTGTTCACGCCTCGTTTGCAGCGGACGCGGCAGGCCACCGAGGCCATCTACCTCTGGGGCCGCCATGCGTTCGACGACCTGGGCAACCGCCGTCTCGAGTGGAAGTGCAATGCGCTCAACCTCCCGTCGCGCCGCGCGGCGGAACGGTTTGGGTTCACGTTCGAAGGTGTGTTTCGCCGGCACATGGTCGTCAAAGGCCGCAACCGCGATACGGCCTGGTACTCGATCACCGATGAGGAGTGGCCAGTCCGACGA
>DATNMQ010000109.1:0-4691 GCA_035602465.1 Candidatus Sulfotelmatobacter sp.
CGAGCACCAGTTCCTTGCGATAGGCCGCTTCGACCCGCTGGTTGAGAAACTCGATTCTTGGCAGCCTGATGCCGATCAGCGCCAGCGCCCCGGTTCCGATCACCGACCAGATCACCGCGGCGAACACCAAAGGATAGGGGACCGATCCGATCAGCGGCAGCTCCGTGACGACGCTGGACAGTTTCAAGAGCACCGGCAGGAAGGCGAGCAGCGTCAGCACAGCACTGATCAGATTGACACCGAGACCTTCCATCGTGGTCGCAAACCGCATGGTGTCTTCCTGCACCCGCTGCGAGGCGCCCTCGATGGTGCGCAGCTGCGCCCAATTGGCGATGTAGAAGTCGTTCATCGCGGTGCGCCAGCGGAAGATGTAGTGGCTGACGAAGAACCGCGTCATCACGCCGACCACGACGGCGACCAGAGCGATGCCGGCAAAGGTCGACAATTCGCTGTAAAACTGTTCGACTGTGACCGGCTTCGATTTCGAAAGCGCCGCCTGCACCAGATCGTAGAACGGCCCGTACCAGGTGTTGATGGCGACGCTAACCTGGACCTGAAAGTAGGAGGTGAACAGGATCAGCGCGGAACCGAAAATGGACCACAGCGCCCAGCGATGCGGCGCGAACACCATCCAGGCGGCGGCGAAGATGACGACGCTAAGCGCAAAATAGAGGTCGAACCAGAGCGAGCGCGCCGACCAGAAAATCTCGACGCCGATGCCTCCAGGCGCCGACGACCCAATGAGATCGCTGGCATAGCCATACCAGAACGCCATCGCCAGCGCCGTCCAGGCGATCGCCGACAGGAAGAACAATTTGGGTCGCGGGAAAAAGGAAACAAACATTGGGTATCCACTCTCAAGGTTCAGAGGATTTGCGGACTTCCTAGGGAACACTGTGTATGCGGCGAGCGGCCGCAACACCATAGGACGACGATGAAACTATCCCAGTCTAACCGCCCTTGGCGCGTGACAAATCCTCCACGTCGTCCCGGCCTTGAGCCGGGACCCATAACCACGAATGTCCATGTGACGCGAAGCTGGGGCCATAGCTCTGTCCATAACGGACATCGGCGGCTATGGGTCCCCGCTTTCGCGGGGACGAGTGCGTCCGTGAGGACGCTTTGACAGAACGGTGTGAGTCCGTTCCGGAGTTGGTCGCAACTCCGTAATCGAAGGAGACTGCGTCGCCGTGAGGCGGGGTGGAGAGCATCCGGAGGTGAACTGGCAGTCCGTAGGATAACGAACCTGATTCGGCGGAGGGCTGTGGCGAGCCTGCTCGTTCGTGGCGAAGCCTGGAACAAACCCTCGGCGCTGAGGCGACGTACAAAGCGACCGTGGGACAGCCAACGTGGGTGAGGACGGAATGTCGGGAAGGCAAGGCGGAGTAAGCGGAGAGACCTGACGTTCGGGGTGAGAGCGTCAGGAGTCAGAGCCTTCATAATACCGCAGCCGTTTTGACGGCGAGAGGGGCGGGAAGCAAAACCGCCTTGAGGGAAGGGAGGCAGGAAGCTGGATGCGCGAGGTTTGGCATGGAGCAAGACAACCCCGATAGTGCCGCCAAGGCTAAGCAAGGGGGAGACGCCGCCGGCGGACAACCGCGGACTTGGTGGTGGGCGGAAGCTTCGATCTGGACGGATCGCATGGTGTCGGCGCTGGGTAACGGCGTCAAAGGAGGCAAGTGGTTTAGCATGGTGGATAAGGCCATCCGGCCGACAACCCTGGAAGCCGCGTGGCGGAAAGTCGAGCGGAACAAGGGGGCGGCAGGCGTGGATGGTCAAGGCATCGCGCGGTTTGCGGCGGGCGCGGAGCGGTATCTGACGGAGCTTCATGAGAACCTGAAGAACGGCAGCTACCGGCCGAGCCCGGTCAAACGGGTCGATATTCCCAAAGGCGGCGGGCAAACCCGTCCGCTCGGGATACCGACCATCAAGGACCGCATCGTGCAGACGGCTCTGAAGATGACCATTGAGCCAATCTTTGAAGTCCAGTTCCGGCCGGGAAGTTACGGCTTCCGGCCGGGACGAAGCTGCAAAGATGCGTTGCGGGAGGTCGATCGGCTGCTGAAGCAAGGCTTCACTCATGTAGTGGATGCCGACCTGAAGAGTTACTTCGATACGATCCCGCACGACAAGCTGATGGCACGGGTGGGCGAGACGATCAGCGACGGGCGCGTCCTGACGCTGATCGAGGGCTTTCTCCGGCAAGAGATCATGTCGGACATGGCGCGCTGGCTGCCGACGACGGGAACGCCCCAAGGGGCAGTCCTCTCGCCGCTGCTGGCCAACATCTACCTGCACCCGCTCGACCTGTTGATGGAGCAGAACGGGCGCCGGATGGTGCGTTACGCCGACGACTTCGTGATCCTCTGCCAAACGGAAGCCGCGGCGATAGCTGCGCTGCGTGAAGTGAAGGCGTGGACTACGGCCAACGGCCTGACGCTGCATCCGGACAAGACGCGGATCGTCGACAGCCAACAACCGGGGCAAGGATTCGATTTCCTCGGCTACCGGTTCGAGGCGGGTCGCCGGCTCGTGCGAAAGAAGAGCCTGAAAGCGTTCAAGGACAAGGTGAGGGCCAAGACGATACGCAGCAGAGGTGACAGCCTCACGCGGATCATCGCGGATATCAACCCTGCGCTGCGGGGATGGTTCGGCTATTTCAAGCACGCCGCACCATTCCAACTCCGCAACCTTGATCGTTTCGTTCGGCGGCGGTTGCGTGCCGTCTTGCGCAAGCAGGACAAGCGGCCCGGGTTCGGACGATGCAAAGACGACCACCAGCGATGGCCTAACGCCTTCTTCGCGGACCAAGGACTGTTCACCCTTGCAACAGCGCTTGAACACGCGAGACATTCACGATGAGGAAACCAGCGACTGGAGAGAAGCTATGGGGCGGGCGGCGGAGGTCGTGGCACCTTCATCGTCCATACGAACCGATGGAGGTTGCCCCGTGGCCCAAGTCAATGATCTCAGCCGAAGCCTGACCGCGTTTGATCCGATCTCGACGTTGGTGGTGGTCGTCGAGATGAGCAAGGCGAGCTGGCTGGTGAGCGGCGTTGTTCCCGGCGTCGAGCGCCAGCCGTTGAAGAAACTGGAGCCGGATGCGACGGCGCTGTTACGATTGATCGAGCGGTGGCGGAACGAGGCGGTGCGTGCTGGCCGGCCGATCAGCCGGATCGCGCTGGCCTATGAGGCTGGCCGCGACGGCTTCTGGCTGGCGCGCTGGCTTATTGCTCGTGGGATCGAGGCGCATGTCATCCATTCGGCAAGCGTTGCGGTGTCACGCGAGCGCAAGCGGGCGAAGACGGACCGACTGGATGCGGCGATGTTGATGCGCGTATTCCTGGGATGGTTGCGCGGTGAGCGGGGGCACTGCGGGATGGTGGCGATCCCGACGATGGAGGAGGAGGATGCGAGGCGCCCGAGCCGCGAGCGCGAGAGCCTTGTCGACGAGCGCTCACGCATCACCAACCGCATGAAGAGTGCGCTCGCCCGTCTCGGGATCCGGGGATTCAAACCACATCTGCGCAAGGCGCCAGAGCGTCTGGCAGGTCTGCGGACAGCGGAGGGCACGGGCCTGCCGGCAAACATCATCGAGGAGTTCCGGCGCGACATGGCTCGGCTGGCACTGGTCCGTGAGCAGATCAGCTCGATCGAGAAGACACGTGCCGAGCGGCTCGAGCGGGCACCCGATACAGGGCCGCATGCGATGGTGCGGCTGCTCGCCAGGGTGATCGGTATCGGCATCGAGACGGCGGACATGCTGGTGCAGGAGATCCTGTCGCGGAAGCTTCGAGATCGAAGAGCGGTGGCGCGCTACGCCGGGCTCACGGGATCGCCCGACGAGAGCGGTTTGAAACGCCGAGAGAAGGGCCTGGCCAAGGCCGGCAATGCGCGGGTACGACGTGGGCTGATCCAGTTGGCGTGGCGCTTCCTGATGTTCCAGAAAGACAGTGCGCTGGCGCAGTGGTATCGCACGCGGACCGAGGGGCCGAGCGGCGCGCGCAAGACGACGATGATCGTGGCACTGGCGCGCAAGCTGCTGATAGCGCTGTGGCGCCTGGTCACGACCGGCGAGGTGCCGGACGGTGTCGAGCTGCGGCCGGCGGCGTGAGCAACACTCTAGAACGAGAAAGGACAAACAGGGTTCGGCAACCTGACCGCACTTGATACGCCGGGTTGCCGATGACGATCCGAGGTGGCGGCAATCCGCATTCGGCTATGGCTGCAATGCCGCTGAGAGAATGGACCCGCCGCCTCGGAGCCTTGCCCGCAGAAGCGTATGACTGCTTCATGGTCGGGACCCCATACGGGTTCAACCGAATACAAGCGTGGTTCGCGCGATTGATCGCGGCCAATGGCAGGCTCCCCTCGGATCATCGCGCGGCCAACCACCCGATCGCCGGCAGCCTGCCGCCGTGCTCGCGTCCGTCAAGGACAAGCCTTCGGCGGCGCTGAAGAAGCGCCGTCCTTGACCGCCGCTGCGCCGCGACGGCGATGGAAATATGCGGTCGGGACGGAAGAATGCTCGCGGCGCGGGTCGAACAAAAGAATGGAATGCAAAGGACGACCAAAATGGCGTGACGCCCCCTTGACAAAGAAAGCCCCATACAAGCCGTATGCCCGAATTGGGCCCGTACGGATCTGTGCGGGGGGCGCGAGGTAACTCGCGTCCCTACCGCGAAAGTCAT
>DATNMQ010000116.1:0-1171 GCA_035602465.1 Candidatus Sulfotelmatobacter sp.
CCAGAGTCCAGAGTCCAGAGTCCAGAGTCCAGAGTCCAGAGTCCAGAGTCCAGAGTCCAGAGTCCAGAGTCCAGAGTCCAGAGTCCAGAGTCCAGTGTGCAGTGTGCAGTGTGCAGTGTGCAGTGTGCAGTGTGCAGTGTGCAGTGTGCAGTGTGCAGTGTGCAGTGTGCAGAGTGTGGAGAAATAATTTTGTGTGTGAGAATATTTTTGTGAGAGAAAATATTTTTGTGTGTGAGAATATTTTTGTGTGTGAAGAATATTTTTGTGTGTGAAGAAAAGTTTTGTGAAGGAAAGTATGCGCGTGGAGTATAGGAATGACTAGGGACGTGTTTTTGAGAGTGAAGAAAATTGTTGAGTGAAGAAAAGTTTTGTGAGAGAAAATATTTTTGTGTGTGAAGAATATTTTTGTGAGTGAAGAATATTTTTGTGAGAGAAAATATTTTTGTGAGTGAAGAAAAGTTTTGTGAGTGAAGAAAATATTTTTGTGAGTGATGATGATTGAGATTGAATGAGTTTGAATTCATTGAGTGACTGTGATTGAATGTGATTGAATGAGTTTGAATGAGTTTGGAATGGTGTGAAAATGATCGAATTTTGAAGAGATTTTGGATGGTGTGAAAAGACGATGAAATAGTGGCAATTTGATCGGTGTGAAAAAGGGTGAAAAAGTAGTGTTTTTGGATGGTGTTCGAAAGTGTCAAAATGTCAAAATGTCAAAATGTCAAAATGTCAAAAAGTCAAATCTGCATGGGAAAGTGGGAAAAGTGGCTTTTTTGGGAAAGTGCGATTTTGGGCGATTTTCGGTGTTTTTGGTGATTTTGGTGTTTTTAGGGTTTTTGGTGATTTTGGTGGTTTTGGTGATTCTTGGGTTTGAATGAGTTTCATTGAGTTTGATTGAGTTTGAATCATTGAGTGAGTGTGATCGAATCTAATGAGTGAGTGAAGAAAAGTTTTCATTGAGTGATGATGATGAGTGAATGAAAATATTTTTGTGTGTGAAGAATATTTTTGTGAGTGAAGAAAAGTTTTCATTGAGTGATGATGAGTGAATGAAAATATTTTGTGTGTGAAGAAAAGTTTTTGAAGTGCAGAGTCTGGTGTTGTGTGTGTGTCCATGGATGTAGAGTCATGAAGAAAAGTTTTGTGAGTGAATGAAGAATGAATGAAAAAG
>DATNMQ010000123.1:0-16263 GCA_035602465.1 Candidatus Sulfotelmatobacter sp.
GCCCTTCACCGCGGACGGCGTGCTGTCGGGCGTCAGGACCAGGCCCCGCGCGTTGCCCTGGGCGGGCCACGTGGCGTTTCCGGTGACACCGGGTGCCCCGCCGAACGGGTGGATGCCCCCGTCGGCGTCGAGCAGGTATCCAGCGGGATAGCGGATGGAAGACCACGGCGCCATCACGACCTCGCGGGCACCGATCCAGCCCGGCCAGTACACGCCGCTGTCGGCTTTCGGCGCGGCACCAAGCTCGTGCAGCCCGCCCCAGCCATCCATCACATACCCGCCCGTCCCGTCGGGGACGAGGGCGAGGCTGAACGCGATGTCACGGGTCGGCCATGAGGCGCTTGTCGTCAATGCTGCCGACTTGCCAACGGGGTGAACTCCACCCCAGCCGTCCAGCACGTAAAGATGGTTCTGGTTGTCGACAGGCGGGGCGACCCGCATAGTCAGGCCGCCGAATGCCGCGGAATTTGCGCCGAAGCTTCCAGGGTTGGAGAAGAGGAGCATGGACGCGAACAGGGCTGCGACGGAGCTGGAGGCGACGAGGAACGGCAGGAACATCCGATGCCGCATGGAGCGAGGATCGTAGCTCATGACGCCCTTCGAGGCTGTGGCTAAAACGCGCGAGGTGACCCTGACCACGCAGGGGCGCAAGACGGGCAAGCCGCATCGCGTCACGATCTGGATCTCAACGGACGGGGAGCACCTCTACATAAGGTCGGGCCAAGGGCTTCGCCGGCAGTGGCCGCAGAACCTGATTGCGCGGGGCGAGGCGACGCTCACCGTGGCGGGTGACACGATCAAGGTCAGGCCCCGCCACGTGGCCGACCCATCGGAGGCGCGAGCCGCGTCCGAGCTTCTCCGCAAGAAGTACGGTGCGGTGGTGAAGCCGTCCCAAGGGTCCGAGCCCCTGACGCCTGGCGAGCAGGCGACCTTCGAGCTGATCCCGGTCGCTTGACCGGGCGCCCCCGGCGTGCGGTCTCGGCGGCCTTCCTCGCCTTCGGAATCGCGGGCGGGAGCCTGATCCCCCGGCTGCCGTCGCTTAAGGACTACCTGCACCTCACCGACGGTCAGGTCGGCTTCGCGCTGCTCGGCTTTTCCGCGGGAGGAATCACCGGGTCGCTGGTGTCGCGGCTCGCCGTGCGGCGCGACGCCCGCAAGTTCGTGCGCATCGGTACGGTCGCCCTGTGTGTTTCGCTGGTCGGTCCAGGCCTCGCGCAAAACGTTGTCCAGCTCATGGTCGCCCTCTATCTCATGGGCGCGATGTGTGGATTCCTCGACGTGCTGGAGAACGCGCAGGGAGCCGACTTGGAGGTCCGGGAGGGCAGGCCGTTGATCAACGGATTCCACGGCTTCTGGAGCATGGGCGCGCTGGTCGGCTCGCTCATCGCCGGCGTCGCCGCCTACACAGGCGTCCCGCCTCTGCAGCAGTTCATCGTCACCGCCGCGGTGGTGGCCGTGGGCTCGGCGTGGTTCCTCAGTGAATTACCCAATCTCCTCCCCACGCAGTCGGGAGGTGTCGGCGCGGCCGCCGGAGGGAGCCAGGGTGTGGCAATGGCCGTCCTGGCGATATCCGTCATCACGTTCGCCGGCATCATCGCCGAGGGCGGCACCTCTGACTGGAGCGCGATCTTCCTCCGCGAGCTCAGCCATGCGAATCCCGGCATTGCCACTGTGGGATTCTCTGGTTTTGCACTCGCGGCGATGCTGGTCCGATTCCGAGCCGACCTGCTCACAGCGCGCACGAGCCGGGCAACGGTGGCGCGGCTCGGTGCCGCGACAGCCGTCGCGGGTCTTTTGCTCGCCATCGCCTTGCCGGCGCTGCCCACCGCCATCGTCGGCTTCGCCATGGTTGGAATGGGCACCGCCGTCCTCATGCCGATCGCATTCGCGGCCGGCGCAAACCTGGGGCACAGCGGCACGGCGCTTGCGCTTGTCATGGCTTCCGCTTACGCGGGCACTATCGCCGGCCCACCGCTCATCGGAGCGACAGCGGACCATGTCGGTCTGCGCCTCGCGATGGCTATCCCTCTGATCGCCACGCTCGTTGTGGTGGCGCTGGCGGGAAACCTGGGAACAATGTCCTCTCCAGGGGTTTCCCTCTCCCCGAAGGGAGAGGGTCAGGGTGAGGGCTAGAGGCAGGGGCGTGCGCTATGCGAGACCGCAGATGAATCGAATCAACGCCTCGATGCCCCGGTGATAGTTGTCGATCGCGAGGTGCTCGTTGGGTGAGTGGATCGCCGAGTCGGCCTGGGCGATGCCGCTGATCACCAGCGGCGCCCCGACCGCCTCCTGGAAGTCGACCGCCACCGGGATGGAACCGCCGACCCGGATCAGCGCAGTCTCCATGCCGAACGCCTCCTTGTAGGCGGCGCGCAGCGCCTGCGCCGCGGGGTGATCCGCACCAGCCAAGACGGGCGGGGCCGCGCTCAGCATCTCAACCTTGACCTCGACGCCCGGCGTCGTCAGCTCGGCCACGCGCTTCTCCAGCGCGGCCAGGATCGTCTTCCAGTCCTGGTCCGGAACCAGCCGCATGCTCACCTTGGCGAACGCGCGAGCTGGGATGACGGTCTTCTGTCCCTCGCCGACAAATCCGCCCAGGAAGCCGTTGGCATCGAGGGTGGGACGGCTGCCCGAGCGCTCCATCGCCAGGCGTCCCTCTTCGCCTTCGAGCGCACGCGCGCCCATCATCCGTTTGACTGTCGCGACGTAGCGCGACTCCCGGTCCTTCCACGCCCGCAGCTCCTCCTCGGAAGGTTCGCGCACCGCGTCGTAGAACCCAGTGATGGTGACGCGGCCGTGCCGGTCCTTGAGCTCGCCGATGATCCGCGCGAGGGTGTTCACCGGGTTGGGCGCCACGCCGCCATACGTGCCGGAGTGAAGGTCGACGGCCGGCCCGCTCGCGTGCAGCTCGGTGTAGAGAAGACCGCGCAGTGCGATCGCGAGCGTAGGGTTGCCGTCCTCGTCCATGCCGCTGTCCCAAATGAGGACGGCGTCGCTCTTCAACCTGGCTCCGTTTTCGCGCAGGTAGTGGGGAAGAGCGTGGCCACTGATCTCCTCCTCACCTTCGATCAGGAACCGCAAGTTGATCGGTGGCCCGCCGGCGGCGAAGAGGTGCTCGACCGCCTTGACCGCGGCGAAATGGTTGCCCTTGTTGTCGGCGGCCCCGCGCGCGAAGAGGTGGCCGTCGCGGACCGTCGGGTCGAAGGGCGGCGAGCTCCACTCGTCGACCGGGTCGACCGGCTGCACGTCGTAGTGGCCGTAAATCGTGAGGTGGGCCTTGCCCGGGCGCCCGTTCCAGTCCGCCACGACGACCGGCAGCCTGCCGGGGATCGCCTCGACCAACTCGGACGTCATGCCCATCCGGCGGAATCGGTCGCGCAGCCACGCCGCGCTCCGAAGGCAATCCTCGCGCCGCTCCGGCAGCGTGCTGATAGAAGGTATGCGGAGCTCTTCGCTGAGGTCGTCGAGGTCGGCCTTCCGGCCCGCGTGCGCGCGGCTCAGTGCCGCGTCGAGCACCGCGTCGGGGTCAGCCGTCATTTGCCTCGGGCGCGCTTGATCTGCGCGGCGTGGTCATGGCCGTGCGCGGCGTAGATCTTCAGCCACTCCTCGGTCCCGTAAGCGCCGCTTTCCGAGTGCGTGCCGACGATGCGCCAGTCGGCCTCCGTCATACGGTCGAGCAGTTGGAAACAGGTTTCGCGCGCCCAGCGGAAGGCTTCCAGCGACGGTTCGATGGGCCGGTCGGACGTCAGCCGCTCGGCGAAGGCCTTCTCGTCGTAGCCCTGGATCAGGGCGTCGGGCTCGGCCAGCAGCTTGCGGATGCGGATCGCGGAATTCATCTCGCTGTCGGCGAGATGGTGGGCGATCTGCCGTGGTGTCCACCCGTCGTCGTCGGCCGATCGGTCGAGCTCTTCGTCCGTGATGCCTTCCAGCGCTTCGACGACCGCCCGGTGGCCGTCGCGATACTGCCGGATCAACCGCGCCCTTTCATCAGCTTGCATGAATATCCCTCCTCAAACTAGAGCCGCAAGGCATTATCCCGCGCGCCGGTTAGGGTCAGCGTTGAGGTCAAATCCGGCGACTGAGGCGCACACTCTGATGAACGTGCGCGTTCTCGTGGGCCTTGGCGCGATCTTCGTCCTGGCCACGTGCGATGCCGGCACCGTGGCCACAGATGCCAGTCCGTCTCCTGACGTGTCGGCAGGCGCGTCGGCGTCGCGTCAGCCGGCGCCGTCGACCACGAGCCCGCTTTCAGTCGATCCGTGCCACGTCGGCACGGTCACTTACTGCGCGCTCAATCCCTCAGTGACCCAGGCCACGATCGGAAGCACGATCTGCGTCTCGGGTTGGACGGCGACGATCCGGCCGCCGTCTTCCTACACCTCAGCGCTCAAGGTGCAGCAGATCGCAAGCGAGCACCTGGCCGACACGAATCCCGCCGACTACGAAGAAGACCACCGGGTGCCACTGGAGCTCGGCGGTGCACCGAGCGATCCCTTCAACCTCTCGCCCGAACTACACCCTGGATCGCTCGCCAAGGACAGCGCCGAGAACGCGGCCAAGGTCGATGTCTGTGCCGGACGCGCGACGCTGCAGGCCGAGCAGGTCGCCTTTGTCGCCGCATGGCTCGTGCCGTATCCGAGCTATCGGCAATAACTTGGAGCCGCCAGCAGGAATCGAACCCGCAACCTGCTGTTTACAAAACAGCTGCTCTGCCAATTGAGCTATGGCGGCGTCCTCTGAAGGGTAAAGGAACCCCTTTCTGACACGGGGTCGGGGTTAATGCGAGCAGAGGCCAAGCCTGCGGGAACCAGTATCAGTCGACCGGCGGAAGTTGTCGGACCAGACTTGGCACGTTGAGTTTCGGCATCGGAATCCTCGGGTTCATTGATCGCAGAGTTTCCAGCAGCAGGCGCGACACTGCCCAATCACGGAACGGCTTGTCGTCCGCCGGGACGATGTACCAGGGGGCGACCGGCGTCGAGCACCGGGTCAGGAGTAGGTTGAAGGCCTCCTGGTATTCATCCCACACGCGCCTTTCTTTGATGTCGTTGGGGCTGAACTTCCATCGTTTTTCGGGTGTGTTGAGGCGAGCAAGTAGCCGCTGACGCTGCTCCTCGTTTGAGATATGGAGGCAGATTTTCAGCGGGATCACGTGTGATCTGACAAGGCCGGCCTCGAATCGGTTTATCTGCTGATACCGATTCTCGATCACATCGAGAGCGGCCAGCTTCTTGACCCTGGCGATGAGCACATCCTCGTAGTACGAGCGATTGAAGATTGTGATGTGGCCTGGCTGCGGCACTTCCTTCCTAAAGCGCCAAAGAAAATGGTGACGAAGTTCGGTCGCACTTGGTGCCGTGAAAGGACGGACGTGAACACCCTGAGGATTCATCGCCGTCATCACGTGGCGGACCGTTCCGTCCTTGCCGCTGGTGTCCAATCCCTGCAAAACGATCAGGATCGCCTGTTTCTTCTCCGCGAAGAGGCGCTCTTGAAGGTCCATCAGCTCAGGACCGTATTTCTCGCCTGCGGCCGCTATCTTCTTGCGCTTGACTCCCAGGTGATCGCCAGGGTCAACGTCCGCGAGGCTCACCTGGCTGTTCCAGGCGCGAGCCTTGAGCATGTCCCTCATGGATCTCTTTGCCATGGACCGTTCAGTTCAGCGGAGCGGCAGCTTTGGCTGCTGGAGCAGCAGTCGGTAGCCCTTACCCTTCTCGTTGACCACTTCGCACACGCCCTTGAACGGCAAAAGCTTTTGCCGAAGTCGCGTCACGTAGGTCCGGAATTGCTCGATCGACGCTTCGGGACCCCAGGCCGGCAGAGCCACCTCCTCGGCTGCGAAGAACTGATTCGGATTGGTCAGGAAGAATGCGAGCAGCTGCCATTCGCGCTTCGTCAAGGAGATGGAGGTCTCACCATTCTTAACCGTTCGCTGCTTGGCCTCAAAGACGAGGCCTCCCAATTCGATTTTGGTCGCGATCGAAACCACAGAGGCCACGTCGGGCCCGCGCAGCTCTGACTTGATCGCCCCGATCAGAGCATCCGGGACGAAAGGCTTGGGCAGGACCTGGCTTGCACCCGCCTCGTAGGTTTCGAGCGTTTGTCCCGCATCGTCGGACAACTCGTCGAGCAAAATGAATGGGGCCCGAGCTGTGGCCCTCAACTCACCTAGCTGCTTGGGGGTTACGCGGGACTCGGCGCTCATCCCGAGGATGACGAGGTCGAACCTCGTGGACCTCTCGAGCTGACGCCTCGCTGCATCAAACTCAGCCACACTCTCAAATTCCCCTCCTGCCAGCTCGACCACGTGCGAGATGACGGAGCGGTACCCGGCATTGGCGTCGACGACCAGGATTCGGGGCAGCCTGGGTCGCGCCCGAGATCGAATCTGAGACTTGCTCTTCCCCATGGCATGCCCCCCTGCCGGACCATTGCTGATGCTCAAATTATTGCGCCCTTAGCACGTCGCTACTGTCGTCGCGGAACTCCAGAGAGTAGCCGAGCCGGGGCCGGTTGACGAGATCGCACGGGATCTCCAATGACACCAGGATCTTGCGTACACGCAGCACGTAGTTGCGGACCTCCTCCGGGAAGAGGGCGGGCTCGGCCCAGGCCTGGCCGAGGATCTGGGTGACCGTGAAGTAACGGTGGGGATGATCGAGCAGGAATTGGAGGAGCTGAAACTCTCGAACGGTGAGCCTAGCCTCCCGACGCTGGTAGCGGATCAGTCGCCCTTCCGGATCCAACCGGAGGCCGTGGAGATCCCAGACCCGTAAGTACCAAAGGTCGAGCCGTTTGTGATAGCCGTCCATCTGAGTCTCGATGATCTTGACGTCCGCCTCCGCCGCCCTCTGCGCGACCGGCGGTAGCCTGGTTATGTCGCGCCTGACCCGATCGAGGATTCCCCGCTTGAATTCGATGAGATCGGCATAGATGCTCATCCAATGGCGGGCGTCCTCCCAATGGGTGGTTTCAATGTGCTCACCCTCGAGCGGCCGGGAAGCTTCATCCGTCACCGGCGACGCGAACGCTGTCCGCGTCCTCGCTTGCGCCACTCGAGGCTCTGATGCGGTGCTTCGATGATGCGATGCACGTCGAGGAAATGTGGCACCCGGAGGGGGCCGCTGTCAGCAAAATTCGGTGTTTCCCTGCATTACAAATCTTGCGCCCGCGTGCGTCTCTTTATTCTTGGCAGGACTTGATCGAGCCCAAGGACGTCGTGGTCGCCATCCTCGGCGCGTCGGCCGCGTTCGCCGGCTTCGTCCTGGTGTTCCTCGGCATCATCATCGCCGCCTACCAGTCCTACCCCGGCGGCGCCCCGGACGCGGTCGTGCAGCCCTACCGCCGGACGGGCAGCGCGCTGCTCGGCACCTTCGCCCTGAGCCTCGTCACCGTCGCGCTGAGCCTGCTTTGGCTGATCAACGGTGGATCGACCGGGCTGTACGGTTGGACCATCGGCCTCTTCGCGATCCAGCTCGCCGCCGTCTTTGGCTCCGCCGCGTGGGCCACCCGCATGGTGCTCTGGCAGTAATGGCGCTGACCCAGAAGAAGCTTCAGGACATGGAGGACGCGAGCCTCACCAGCCTTCTCGAGGGCGATGCCGCGAAGTGGAAGGCCAAGGCGAAGCACGCCTACGCCGCCACCCACGCATACATAAAGGAGCTGCGCCCGGACGACGTCACAGCTCTCCTCATCGCCGAGCTCGAGGTGACGCCCGAATTCCGCAACTACCTGGCAAAGAAGAAGCTGAAGCAGAAATACTGGTCGGAGTGGTTCGCCGACCTGATCATCGACCGCTACTGGTCAGAATTGAAGGGAGGATGACGTTGGCGAAGGATTCATCGCAGCTCGCGAAGCAGTTCATCGACGCCTCGCTCAAAGGCCGGTCCCGCCCGCCCAGCAAGGCCGCCTACGCCCGGGCCGTCAAGCTGGCGAGGCAGGCGATCGAAGAGCTGACCCAGGTGGCAAGCCGCATCCGGCGCTAAACGGGCGGCGCGGACAGCAGCTCCGCCCGGACTCTTTCCGCGGCCTTCACCATCGCCCGCAGCTTGCCGAACGCCTTGTCGCGCGGCAGATATTTCATCCCGCAGTCGGGCGCGACCACGAGCCGCTCTGGATCCACGAACCGCAGCGCGTTCCTGATCCGCATCGCAACCGCCTCGACATCCTCGACAGGGCTCTCGTCGGAGAGGTCGATCACCCCGACGATGAGCGTCTTGTCGTCCAACGACCTCAGCACCGACAGGTCGACGTTCTGCTGCGCGGACTCGAGCGAGATCTGCCGCACGCTGGTATCCGCCAGCTGCTCTAGAAACGGATAGCCGTTCGGCCGGTTGTGCACGATGTGCGCGTAGCCGAAGCACGTGTGCAGCGCGGTAGTGCCCTCGACACCCTTGAGGGCGCGGTTGATGGCCGCAAGCGCAAACCGCTCCGCCTTCTCGGAGCGCGCCTGCAGATACGGCTCGTCGATCTGCACGACGTCCGCGCCCGCGGCGAACAGGTCGCGCATCTCCTCGTTCACGGCCGCCGCGAGCGCCATCGCCAGCGCCTCCTCGTCGTGGTAGTAGTCGTCCTGCGCCTGCTGCGACATCGTGAACGGTCCCGGCAGCGTGGCCTTGATCTGGCGCGTGGTGCTGGCGCGAAGAAACTGGACGTCGCGCACCTCGACCGGCCGCGTGCGGCGGATCGGGCCGACCACTCGCGGCACCGGGTTCGGATGGCCGGTGCGGTCGAGCGCCGTGCCGGGGTTGTCGAGGTCCATCCCCTCGAGCGCTGTCGCGAAGCGGTTGGAGTAGCTCTCGCGCCGGATCTCGCCGTCCGTGATGATGTCGATCCCCGCTCGCTCCATGTCGCGGATCGCGACCACCGTCGCGTCGTCCTGCGCCTGCTCCAACAACTCTGGTGCGACTCGCCAGATCTCCAGCGCTCGCGTGCGCGGTGGGAGCCGGCTCCCGAGCATTTTCCGATCGACCAGCCAGTCCGGCTGCGCGTAGCTGCCGACCACCGTCGTGGGCAAGAGTTTCGCCACGCCAGCAAGGTTAATCTGTGCCTCGATGGCGATCAGCACCAACCGGCTCGCCGGCGATACCTGCGAACGGGATTGGATCTGGGAGCGCGAGATCGAAGCCGCGCCGTGGGAGGAGACAAGGCGCATTTCCGCCGCCGCATGGGAGCGCCAGTTCCGCAGGCTGCGCGAAAGCTCGTCCTTCTATGCGCGGAAGTGGCGCGAGGCGGGCGCCGGCAGCTCCTTCGTCAGTCTCGCCGACCTGAGCCGGCTGCCGTTTACGACCAAGGACGAGCTCAGAGGCGCGCTCGATGAAGACCGGCCGTTCGGCAGCAATCTCTGCGTCGAGCCCGACCAGGTCAAGCGCGTCTACCAGACGAGCGGCACGACGGGCTCGCCCAGCGTGCTCGCGCTGACGCGCGCGGACATGGAGACCTGGACGGTGATGGGCACGCGGAGCTACTACGCGACTGGCATCCACGAGCACAGCTCCGTGCTGACGACCTTCGGCGCCGGACCTTTCGTGGCCGGCCACACGCACTTCGTTCTGCTGCGCATCGGATCGCGTTCAGTCCCCGTCGCGCCAGGCGACACCGAGCGGGTCATCTTCGGACTGCGCTCGGGCCTCGCCGACACCCTGCTCTCGACCGCGTCGTTCGCCCAGTTCCTGGCCAACCGGCTCGAGCAAACCGACAAGGAGCCGAGCGCCATCCCCCTGACACATGTCGTCACGGGGGGCGAGCCCGGGGGCGGTATACCCGCGATCCGCGACCACATCCAGCGCGTGCTCGGTGTCACGGTGACCGAGGTGATGGGCATCGGCGACATAGCGCCTTCGCTGTTCGGCGAGTGTCCGCACCAGCAGGGCATGCACTTTTGCGGCGGCGGCCACGTCTGGGTCGAGCTGATCGATCCGGAGACACGCGAACCGATGGAGATCGAGACCGGCGCCGAGGGCGAGCTCGCGTACACGACGCTAACGCGCGAAGCGATGCCGGTGGTCCGCTTTCTCGGCGGGGACATCGTGCGCATCGAAGGCACGTCGTGCGAATGCGAGCGCACCACCTTCCGCCAGCGCGTCCTCGGGCGACGCGACGACATGTTCATCGTGCGCGGTGTCAACGTCTATCCGGCGGCGATCCTGTCCATCGTGGGTGACTTCCGGCCGCGCGTCACAGGCCGCGCGCGCGTCGTACGCAAAGGCCCGGAAACGTCGATCGAGCCGCCGGTCCTTGTCGAGGTGGAGGTCGTCGAGGGACACACGTCGGATCCGGGGCTGGTCGCGGAGATCGAGAACGCCATCCACTCGAAGCTGCTGTTCCGCAGCAGAGTGACACTGATCCCGGAAGCAGACTTCGGGGAGGCCGCCTACAAGACGCGACTGTCCGTTCAACGATGAGCCGCAAGCTCAAATCAAAATTAGGCCGCAGCACCGCCGACCAGATCTTTGTCCGCGGCTACGACCTCACCGCCGTCCTCCTCGGCAAGGTCTCGCTGGGCGACGTCGCGTACCTCGAGCTGAAGGGCCGCCTGCCGAACCATCACGAATCGGTCATGTTCAATGCGCTCGCGGTCACCCTGGTCGAGCACGGCCTGACTCCAAGCACGATCGCGGCGCGCCTCACGTACTATGGCGCGCCCGAGGCGCTCCAGGCCGCGGTCGCCGCAGGCCTGCTGGGCATGGGCGACCGCTTCGGCGGTTCGATCGAGCAGGCCGCGCGCACCCTGCAGGAAGCCCCAAGCGGAGCCGATCCGCGCGAGACCGCGCGCAAGATCGTCGGAGGGCACCGGGCCAAGAAAGAGGTCATACCGGGCCTCGGCCACCCCATCCACAAGCAAGTCGATCCCCGCACAACCCGCCTCTTCGCATTGGCGGCGGAGCACGGTTTCTCCGGTCGGCATGTCGAGCTGATGAACCTGATCGCCGAGGAGGCGTCGAAGGCTTACGGCCGCGACCTGCCGGTCAACGCGACGGGCGCGATCGGGGCGATCGCAAGTGAGATGGAGCTCACCTGGCGCGTGTGCCGCGGCCTCGCCGTGATGGCCCGCGCGATCGGCCTCGTCGCCCATCTCCAGGAGGAGATGGACGAGCCTCTGGCGGCCGAGATCTGGGCGCGCTCGGAGGCGGAGTTCGGGGCGGAAACAAGTTCAGACCACGGCTAACATGAGGGTGCACGGAATAATCAGCGGAGGCGCCTGACCAATGGCCGCCAGCATCCCCGGCATCCACCACGTGACGTGCATCACGGGCGACGTGCAGAAGTGCGTCGATTTCTACGTTGGCGTGCTCGGCCTTCGCTTCGTCAAGAAGAGCATCAACCAGGACCTGCCCGATACCTATCACATCTATTTCGCCGACTACGTCGGCACGCCCGGGACCGTGATGACGTTCTTCGGCTGGCCGACGTGGCCGAAGCAGCGAGCCGGAAGCAGCCAGGTGACGACCGTCGCGTTCCAGGTCCCGGCGCGGGCGCTCGATTTCTGGAGCAACCGGCTGAAGAAGCTGGGTGTAGACCATCGCAGGGTGACCAGGTTCGACACCGACGCGATCGTCCTCGCCGACGCGGACGGGATCGAGCTCGAGCTCGTCGGCCAAGCGAGCGACGCGACCTGGAAGCCGTGGAAGGAGTCGCCGGTCGACGAGGAGCACGCCATACGCGGGTTCCACTCGGTGACGCTGACCGTCGCCGAGGCGGCGGGCACGATCAGCCTGCTCACGAACACGATGGGCTTCCGAAAGGCGTCGCAGGAAGGCCACCGCACGCGCTTCCAGACCGGTGCCGGCGGGCCGCACTCCATCGTCGACGTGATCGAGTCGCCGGAGGGACCGGAGGGGGAGGAGTCCATCGGCACGGTCCACCACGTCGCGTGGCGAACACCGGACGCCGCGACGCAGATGTCGTGGCGCGGGCTGCTCACAAGAGCGGGCCGCAACGTGACGCCCGTGATCGACCGCTGGTACTTCAAGTCGATCTACTTCCGGGAGCCGGGCGGCGTGCTTTACGAGATCGCGACCGACGGCCCCGGTTTCACCGTCGACGAAACGCCCGAGAAGCTGGGAACCACATTGAGCCTGCCGCCCTGGTTCCAGGTGCGGAAGGATCGCCTCGACGAGATCTTGCCGCCGATCGTCCTCGCCGACCACGGCGACGATGCCCGGCGCGATTCGATTACCGTGCCACATGTGTAGATCGATCTTCATCGCGCCGGTTCGTCGCCGCCGACCACGGGCGGCGACCGGGGCGTATTAGGGTCCGTGGTCTATCTGACCTCTGGGAGGGGATGCGAATGAGCACAGCAGTGATCAGCCCCGTCAGCCCGTTCGCCGGCGACGCCAAGTCGACGATCTTGAGCGTCATGCGCCGCGACCGGGACAAGTTCACGAGGCTCGTCTCGGACACCAAGAACTGGAACGTGATGACACGAAGCGCCGGCTGGGAGGTACGGGACCTGGTCGGCCACATGATCGATGTGATGGAGGGTTATTTCAAGAACTGGGACCTGGCAAAAAAGGGCGACGCTGCATCGACCGCGGGCATGGAGGTCATGGGGACATCGCTCAACGATCACGCGCTCGACTTCCGCAAGCTGTCGCGTGAGGAGGCGCTGGACCGATTCAAGAAGGACGCGCAGAAGCTCGACGGCATGCTCGACGCATTGACGGCGGACGAGTGGGGGACCTTCATCGTGATGCACCCATATGGGGGTCCGGTTCCCGGGGGGGCATACGCGACGTTTCAGATCATGGACTACGCGGTTCACGGCTACGACATCGAGTACGGCCTGGGCAACAAGCTGGCCACGATCGATGAGGCGTCGGCCGGGCTGATCTTGCCGTTCACGTTCATCTTCTGGAGCGCCACCGTGGACCAAAACGAGGCGCGCGGCCTCGACATGAATTACGGGGTTCATATCGCGGGGCCATGGGGCGGAAAGTGGCGCTGCACGGTCAAGGATGGCAAGTTCACCTATGCGCCCGAGACGGGAGATTTCGAGGGCTGTGACGCGCTTTTCTTCTACCCGACAGTGCAAGAAGAGGTATTTACGTTTTTCGGACGCTTTCCCGGTGGCGCGGCTCAGGGCGACCCGGCGGCCATTGAGAAGGTGCGGCACCTCTTCTTCCCGTTCTAATCCGGAGCACTCTCTGGGCGGCGGACCTGGCGCCTGCCGGTCCGCCGCCTCTCGGCGTCGAAGAGCTCGATAGCTCACGTACGCTGCTAGTCGAGACGGTCATGGGCGCCGACGGTGACCTCGTCGCCAAGCGGCTGGCGCGGGGATCCCGCTGCTTCGTGGTCTGGATAGGTGGCGCTGTAGGCGGCTACGGATGGCTCTCGGTCAGCCCGGAGTGGATGGGTGAGGTCCAGTTACGGATCACGCCGCGGGCGGGTGAGGGCTACGTCTGGAACTGCGTCACGGTGCCGGAGCACCGCCGCAAGGGCATCTTTCGCTCGGTGCTGACCGGGATCTCAAACGACGCGCATGACGAGGGCTTGAAGCGCCTGTGGATCGGCAGCGTCGCCATCCCGGCCGAGAAGGCCGTAGGCCCGTCAGGCTTCAAACCCGCGCTGCACTTCACGTCGGTGAACACTGCCGGGTTCCACTGGTTGGCGGTGCGACCGTCACCAGACGGTGACCCCGCTCTAATCGCAGACGCGCGGTCGGTGTTAGGAGTGGGCGGGAGGCCCTTGAGACCTGGTGTCTCGCTCC
This sequence comes from Candidatus Sulfotelmatobacter sp., assembly GCA_035602465.1. Taxonomy (GTDB): domain Bacteria; phylum Chloroflexota; class Dormibacteria; order Dormibacterales; family Dormibacteraceae; genus 40CM-4-65-16. Next base: position 13,712 of record DATNMQ010000123.1, read on the forward strand.
GGCGCTCCCGCCCGATGCGCCACTAGTCGCCGCTGTCGCCGTTGTCGCTGTTGTTGTTGTCGTTGTTGTCGCCGTTGTCGCCGTTGTCGCCGCCATCCTGTCCGTGGCCGCGTCGCTCAAACGTGTAGGTCGTCGTGTTGATCTGCACGTTGTCGACCAGCACGGTCTGCGTGAAGTCGCTGACGAGCTGGATTCCGGTGACCGTCACGGATCCGTACTTCGTCTGCGCGGACGCGAACGTGTCGTAGAAGGTGCCGCCGGGCAATTGGCTCGTGTCGATGAAGCTCGCTGCAATAGCAAGGTTGCCGGTGGTGACCCAAACGTTCGGCGGGCAGCCGGTGTAGTTGGGCGGCGGGCCGATGTAGACGAAGGCGTTCTTGCCGAGCATGTTGATCTGGAACCGGGGCGAGCCGAGGCCGCAGGAGGCTGCCGTGAAGTTGTAGTCGGTGCCCAGGTTCTGGATCTGGCTGAAGGTCATGCCAGAAGGAACCTTGAAATCGATGCCGCCGTACCCGATACCGGTGCTGATCGAACGCAGCTGAATCGCGGTATGCGAGTTATGCCCGGGATGGACGCGTGTGGCATCTCCGAACAACGTGTAGCCGGCGGCCGCGCTTGCGGGGACGGCTCCGACGAGCACCCCTACAGCGACGGCCGCCAACGCCCCAACGAGTCTGCGAACCATCTCAACACCCCTTTACAGAAAACGGAGGGAGGGACCATCGAACGGCCAGCAACTGAACGTAGATCGGCATCGCGGCCGCTGTCAAACCTCCGATCGAAACGCGACCAGAAATCTCCTCCCCACCGTGTGGGGAGGTGGCACGAAGCGCCGGAGGGGAGTCCCGAGCATCCCGAAGGGCAAATCTCCTCCCCACCGTGTGGGGAGGTGGCGCGAAGCGCCGGAGGGGGTCCCAAGCACCCCGAAGGGAACGCCCGCCCGCCAGAGTACCGCTTAGGCTGCCACGCCTGAGGGCAGCTCGATTTCCATGAGTCTGTCCCGAAACCAACGGTGCAGGAGCGTGATGGCGACGAGAGCGACAACGGTCGCCCCGATCACGATTCCCCGACCCGCGTCCGAGCCGCTGGGCCACACGGTCACCAGCGCCACCAGGCCGGCCACCGCGACGAAGATGCCGTAGACAACCGTGGCGGCGAGTGTGTTGCGGGTCCTATGGGCACCCTTCGCTACTTGAACGGTGATCTCGATGCCCAGGCCTGGCTCCAGCTCGCGCGCTCGCGCGGCGGCCTCAATGAGCATGACCCACCAGTACCGGTCCATGAGGAAGAGAACGAGCAGCAGGACGATGATGACCGACGATGCGGCGACACGGTCCGCCACAGGGTTGGTCGTCGTGATCAGGGCGTTTGCTGTGAGCAACAAGGTCACCAGCGTGAAGCCATATTTTCGAGTGTCGGCCAGGATGGTGTCGAAGCGCCCCATCGTCGTCCGACACTCGGTCCATTCTGCGAGGCGGTGATCCTGATCCGTGCTTCCCATTGGCAAAAGTTGAGCAGGATTCTGCGCTCTGTCGCGGGCCTGTGCGAACTTTAGAGAGCGGCCAGGTAAATTCCCAGCAGGTCTGCTTCCGGGTATTTCCCCGCCAGCTCCTGCGCCGCCTTGCGCAGGGCCGCCTGCCCCACGTCATATGCGGTGATGTGCTGCGGCAGGTCGAGCGTTGCGATCAGCTCCTCGACGCGGTCTGCGGGGTCCAGCCCTGTCGCCTCCGCCAGCAGCAGCATGCGGTCCGGCATCTTCGGCTCCAGGTACCGCATCACGTGAGGCAGCAGCAAACATGACGTCACGCCATGTGGGATGCCATGCCGCGCGCCGATCTGCTTGCCCATCGTGTGGCTCAGGCCGCTGGCCGACGCGCCCGGCAGTGTGAACGAGAACCACGCGGCAATCTGGTTTTCCGTCCGCACGTTGACGTCGTCGGGCGCCGCCTTGGCGCGAGGCAAGGAGTCGAACAGGCGACGGATCGCCTCCAGCGCCATCACGTCCGAAAACGGATGCTCGCCATCGGCAAGGAACCCCTCAACCGCGTGGTCGAGCGCGCGGATGCCCGTCGACAGCCACAGCTCCATCGGCGTCGACAGCGTCAGCTCCGCGTCGTAGATCACAGTCTCGACCATCAGCCGCGGGTCGCGCATGCCCGCCTTGTCGCCCGCCTCGTTCGTAAATCCCGCGCCTGCCGCGAGCTCCGCGACCGACAGCGTGGTGGGCACGGCGATGTGGGGAAGGGCGCGCTCGTCATGCCCGGCCAGCCGGACCGAGATGATCTTGGCCGCATCGATCACGCTGCCGCCGCCGAAGCTGACGATTGCACGCACGCCGGCCAGTCCGATGTCTTCGGCCCCGGCGCGGATCTCTGTCATCGGCGCGTGCTGTCCGATAACCACGATGGTCGACGGTTCGAAGCCGAGACGATTGACTGACGACCTCAGAGAGCGCGTCGTGACCAGCGCGACGCGCGACGCTTCCAGCCGCTGCAGCTCCGCACCGAGCTGCGCGACCGATCCCGCGCCCCAGTGAATGACGCGGGGGTTTG
>DATNMQ010000125.1:0-64020 GCA_035602465.1 Candidatus Sulfotelmatobacter sp.
GGGATGAGAGCGTCGCATCGGTAAATAGCCTGATCGAGAACCTCGTCCGGCCCACGACCGACATGCAGCGGGTGATTGGCGCCGTCGCTGACGGTGACCTCAGCAAGAAGATCACCGCCGATGTCCACGGTGAGGTTCTCGAGCTCAAGAACACGATCAACGCGATGGTCGATCAGCTGAACCAGTTCGTCTCCGAGGTAACCCGCGTCGTTCGCGAGGTCGGAACCGAGGGCAAGCTCGGTCAGGCCGCCGCGGTGACGATCGAGGTCGGCGGGGTCTGGAAGGACCTGACCGACAACGTCAACCTGATGGCGGGCAACCTCACCGGACAGGTCCGCGACATCGCCGAGGTGACCACCGCCGTAGCGAACGGTGACCTGAGCAAGAAGATCTCCGCCGACGTCAAGGGTGAGTTCCTCGAGCTGAAGAACACCGTCAACGCGATGGTCGATCAGCTCAACCGATTCGCATCCGAGGTCACGCGTGTCGCACGCGAGGTGGGCGTCGAGGGCAAGCTCGGCGGCCAGGCGCAGTCGGCCGAGGTCGCCGGCGTGTGGAAGGACCTGACCGACAACGTCAACCTGATGGCCGGCAACCTGACCAGCCAGGTCCGCAACATCGCCGAGGTCACCACGGCCGTGCAGCAAGGCGACCTCTCGAAGAAGATCACCGTCGATGTCCGGGGCGAGATCCTCGAGCTCAAGCAGACCATCAACACGATGGTCGACCAGCTGAACGCATTCGCCGGCGAGGTGACACGCGTCGCGCGCGAGGTCGGCACCGAAGGAAAGCTCGGCGGCCAGGCGCAGGTGCGGGGGGTCGGCGGGGTGTGGAAGGACCTGACCGACAACGTGAACTTCATGGCCGGCAACCTGACCAGCCAGGTCCGCAACATCGCCGAGGTCACGACCGCGGTTCAGCAGGGTGACCTTTCCAAGAAGATCACGGTCGACGTCCGCGGCGAGATCCTCGAGCTCAAGAACACTGTCAACACGATGGTCGACCAGCTCAACGCGTTCGCCAACGAGGTGACTCGTGTCGCTCGCGAAGTGGGTACCGAAGGACGTCTGGGCGGCCAGGCCGAGGTCAGGGGAGTCGGCGGGGTCTGGAAGGACCTGACCGAGAACGTGAACCTGATGGCCGGCAACCTGACCAGCCAGGTCCGCAACATCGCTGAGGTCACGACCGCGGTTCAGCAGGGCGACCTGTCGAAGAAGATCACCGTCGACGTCCGCGGCGAGATCCTCGAGCTCAAGCAGACCATCAACACGATGGTCGACCAGCTGAACGCATTCGCCAACGAGGTGACACGCGTCGCGCGCGAGGTGGGCACCGAAGGGCGCCTGGGCGGCCAGGCCGACGTCAAGGGCGTCGCCGGCATCTGGAAAGACCTGACCGAGAACGTGAACCTCATGGCCGGCAACCTGACCAGCCAGGTCCGCAACATCGCCGAGGTCACCACCGCGGTTCAGCAGGGCGACCTGTCGAAGAAGATCACGGTTGACGTCCGGGGAGAGATCCTCGAGCTCAAGAACACCATCAACACGATGGTCGACCAGCTCAACGCATTCGCGAAAGAAGTGACCCGCGTGGCGCGCGAGGTCGGCACCGACGGCAAGCTCGGCGGTCAGGCCAACGTGGAAGGCGTCGCCGGCACCTGGAAGGACCTCACCGACAACGTCAACACGATGGCGAGCAACCTGACCGACCAGGTGCGAGGCATCGCCAAAGTGGTCACGGCGGTCGCCAACGGCGACCTGAGAGGCAAGCTCACACTCGAGGCGAAGGGCGAGATCGCCGAGCTCGCCGACACCATCAACAGCATGACCGACACCCTTGCCGTCTTCGCCGAGCAGGTGACGACCGTCGCCCGCGAGGTGGGCGCGGAAGGAAGGCTGGGAGGGCAAGCCAGCGTGCCCGGCGCCGCCGGCACGTGGCGCGACCTCACCTACAACGTGAACCAGCTGTCGGCGACCCTCACCACCCAGGTCCGCGCGATCGCTGAGGTGGCCACGGCGGTGACCAAAGGCGACCTGACGCGGTCCATCCGCGTCGATGCGAAGGGCGAGGTTGCGGTGCTGAAGGACAACATCAACGAGATGATCCGCAACCTCAAGGAGACGACGGACAAGAACAGGGAGCAGGACTGGCTCAAGACCAACCTGACCCGGTTCACCCGAATGCTGCAGGGCCAGCGCGACCCGATGACCGTCTCCAAGATGATCCTGTCCGAGCTCGCCCCGCTCGTCCAGGCCGAGCACGGCGTGTTCTACAGCATGGTCGAGGCCAACGGCCATCCCGCGCACCTTTCGCTGCAGGCGGGCTACGCGTACAAGACCCGCAAGAACATCCCGTCCGAGTTTCGTCTCGGCGAAGGCCTGATCGGCCAGTGCGCGCTCGAAAAGAAGCGCATCGTGGTGACGAACGTCCCCAGGGATTACATCAAGATCAACTCCGCGCTCGGCGAGTCGACCCCGGCGAACATCGTGGTGCTGCCCGTCCTGTTCGAGGGCGAGGTGCGGGCCGTTATCGAGCTCGCGTCGTTCGAGCCGTTCAGCCCAACCCACGTCGACTTCCTTGACCAGCTCGCCGAGAGCATCGGCATCGTGCTCAACACGATCGAGGCGAACACGCGGACGGAGAATCTGCTCGAGCAGTCCCAGTCTCTGGCCACCGAGCTTCAGAGCCAGCAGGACCAGCTGCAGCGAACGAACGACGAGCTTGCTGAGAAGGCACGTCAGCTCGCCACGCAGAACGCCGAGATCGAGCAGCGCCGGCTCGAGGTCGAGTCGGCCAAGGGACTCGTCGAGGAGAAGGCCGAGCAGCTCGAGATCACGTCTCGCTACAAGTCCGAGTTTCTCGCCAACATGTCGCACGAGCTGCGCACGCCGCTGAACAGCCTGTTGATCCTGGCCCAGGAGCTCGCGGCGAACCCCGACGGCAATTTGATGCCGAAGCAGGTCGAGTACGCGACGATCATCCGGTCGTCCGGAACCGACCTCCTGAAGCTCATCAACGACATCCTCGACCTGTCGAAGATCGAGTCGGGCACGGTCGCGCTGGACATCAGCAACTGGCCACTCGTCGAGCTGACGCCGATGCTCGAGCGGACATTCCGCCACGTCGCCGAGGCGACCAAGCTCACGTTTGCGATCGACCTCCGCCCGGGTCTGCCGCCGACGATCCACACCGACCCGCAGCGGCTCCAGCAGATCCTGAACAACTTGCTGAGCAACGCTTTCAAGTTCACCGAGAGGGGCAAGGTGGAGTTCGTCGCCGAGCCCGCGAGCGGTGGCTGGAGCCCGTCGAACGACGTGTTGAACCGCGCTCCCCAGGTGATCGCATTCCGCGTCATCGACACCGGGATCGGAATCCCGCTCGAGAAGCAGAGTTCGATCTTCGAGCCCTTCCTGCAGGCTGACGGCTCGACGAGCCGCAAGTACGGGGGCACCGGGTTGGGCCTTTCCATCTGCCGTGAGCTGACCCGCCTGCTGGGCGGCGACATCCGCCTCCAGAGCGAGCCGGGCGTGGGCAGCATCTTCACCGTCTACCTTCCGCTGCTCGCCCCCGCGCAGCCGCGCCGCCTCCGCTCGACCGAAGACGGATGGTCGGACGAGCGGGCGATCGAAAAGGCGGCGAGGGTCCTGGTCGACAGGGCCAGAGCCGACAGCCAGTGGGAGGCCGTCGCGGCGCCGGCGATCGCCGCGGCAGAGAGCCGCGAAGCCACCAAGTCGCTGCTCGTGGTCGAAGACGACCCTGCGCAGCGCCAGTTCATCGCCGACCTGATGGCGCCCACCAACACCAGGACGATCACCGCGGCGAGCGGCGACGAGGCTCTCGCGATGATGGAGAAGGAGCGCTTCGACTGCGTGGTGCTGGACCTCGGCCTGCCCGGAATGAGCGGCTGGAAGGTGATCGAGGAGCTTCAGACCAACCATGCCCTCGGGTCGACGCCGCTTCTCGTGTACACCGCCAGGGACCTCACTCGGATGGAAGAGCTCAAGCTGCGCCGGGCCGCCAAGAGCATCGTGATCAAGGACGCCCGGTCGCCTGAGCGCCTCAAGCAGGAGATCACGACGATCCTCCGCGAGGGGGATGCCGGTGGCGGCGCCGCGAGCGAGGGAGAGACAAATGCAGCAGAGCCTTCCAACGCCATGCTCGCGGGCAAGAAGGTCCTCGTCGTCGATGACGACATCCGAAACATCTTTGCCCTGACCGCGATGTTGGAGCGGCAAGAGATGGAGGTCGTCTCGGTCGATTCCGGGCAGGAGGCGCTGGACTTCCTGCGAGAGGGCGAAGACGTCGACATCGCCCTCGTCGACGTGATGATGCCGGAGATGGACGGCTACGTGACGATGTCGAGGATGCGGGAGATCAGGTCATTCAACGACCGGCCGATTATCGCTCTGACCGCCAAGGCAATGAAAGGAGACCGCGAGAAATGCATCGAAGCGGGCGCGTCCGACTACATAGCCAAGCCGGTAAACAACGCGCATTTGCTTTCCATGCTCAAAAACTGGCTGGTGCGGTGAGCCGGATTGAGGGGGCAGCACTCCGGCCCGAGGGCGTGGGGTCCGAGCTCGAGGAGATCGAGATCCGGCTACTCCTCGAGGGCATCCGCCTGTCCTACGGCTACGACTTTCGCGAATACGCTTTGGCGCCCCTTCGGCGCGGGCTGACGAATGCCATGGCGCGCGAAGGGGTGCACACGGTTTCCGCCTTCCAGGACCGCGTCCTCCATGACGCGTCTTGCATGCAGCGATTCCTCGGCTTGGTCGGGGTCAACGTCACGAGCATGTTCCGCGACCCGGACCTTTTGGCGTGCATCGACAAGGAAGTCGTACCTTTGCTCAAGACCTATCCGTCGGTCCGGGTCTGGGTGGCGGGCTGCGCCACCGGTGAGGAGATCTACTCGCTGGCCGTCCTCCTCGACGAGGCGCAGGTGCTCGACCACTACAGCATCTACGCCACCGACCTGAACGACGACATGCTCGCCGTCGCGCGGCAGGGCAGGTACCCGCTCGAGCGCATCCGCCGCTACGAGGACGCCTACCGGAGGTCCGGCGGCGCCGGCAATCTGTCCGACCATTACACGGTCAGTGGGCGCAACGCGCGCTTCAACCGCGACCTGGCCGGCCGGATCACGTGGGCCCGCCACAGCCTCGTGACCGACGGCTCGTTCAACGATTTTCATCTGATCGTGTGCGCGAACGTCCTCATCTACTTCCGTCCGTCGCTGCAGGAGCGCGCCCACCGGCTCATTTACGACAGCCTGATTCGGGGCGGCTTTCTAGCCCTGGGAAACCGCGAGTCCCTTCTCTACTGCCCCGACCGCGAGCACTACGAGCGAGTGCGGGAAGGGGTGAACCTATTCCGGAAGACGAGATGGTGACAGGGGCCAGCCGGCAATACGACGAGGGAGCGCCGGCCACGGCGGCCAAGACGAAGGTCAACGTGCTGGTGGTCGACGACGACGCCACCAAGCGCTTCGCGCTGCGCACGATCCTCGCGCCCCTCGACGAGAACTTGGTCGAGGCCCCGTCCGGAGCCGACGCGCTGCGGCAGCTGCTGCGCAACGAATTCGCCGTGGTCCTCCTCGACGTCCGGATGCCGATCATGGACGGGTTCGAGACCGCGCAGCTGATCCGGCAGCGGCCCCGCTCCGAGCTGACGCCGATCATCTTCGTGACAGCGCTCGACCAGGCCGAAACGGACATGGGCCGGGGCTACAACCTCGGTGCGGTGGACTTCGTCTTCGCCCCGGTCGTGCCCGCCATTCTCCGCGCCAAGGTCACGGTCTTCGCCGAGCTCTACCGCGCCCAGCAGGAGCTCCGGCGTTACCGCACGCAGCTCGAAACGCTCGTCGAGGAGCGGACGATCGCCTTGACTGCGATCAACCGCGAGCTCGAAGCATTCAGCTACGCCGTGTCGCACGACCTGCGCGCGCCGCTCACGTCCTTCGACGCGCTGAGCCAAAAGCTTCTCGAGCGCTACGGTCGCCAGATGGACGATCAGGCGAAGGAGTACCTCGAGCGGATGCGAGAAGCGAGCGAACGAATGACCTCGGTCTTCGACGGCCTGCAGATGCTGTTCCGTCTGACCAGTGGTGAGATCAGACGAGAATCGCTCGACATCAGCGCGCTGGCAGACCAGATAGTCAGCGAGATGCGAGCGGCCGACCCCGGCAGCAAGGCCGTCGTCGAGATCGCCCCCGGGATCGTCGATTCAGGCGACCCGAAGCTCGTCCGCATTCTGTTGACCAACCTGATCAGCAACGCGTGGAAGTTCAGCAGCACGACGCAGGCCCCCGCGATCGCGATCGGCAGCGAGATCGTGGACGGCGAGAAGCGCGTCTTCGTCCGGGACAACGGTGTCGGGTTCGACATGATCGATTCCCACCGCCTGTTTGGAGCGTTTCAGCGGCTGCACAGCCAGAGCGAGTTCCCTGGCGCGGGCATCGGCCTGGCCACGGCGCGACGCATCGTCAACCGCCATGGCGGCCGGATCTGGGCCGAGGGCGTGCTGGGCGACGGAGCGACCTTCTACTTCGTCCTGTAGACGGTCCTCCACTTCGTCGTCGGGGCGCGTTCTACAGATGAATGGCAGGTGCTGCAGCTCGGCGCGCGCGCCGGAGGCGTCGACGCGACCCGTTCAGGGCCCTTTGGGTTGCGTGCATCGTCGCGGGCCTGATTCTGCTCGGCAACTTCGGATACGGAATGTGGAGCGGCGTCTCCGAGCAGCGGCATCTGAACCAGGTCTGGAAATACCAGGTCGGCCCCCACGGGCCGGCGCCGAAGGTGGTCGACCCGAGCCTCAAGCACCCGGTTGACGGCGTAGATTTCGCGCTCCGGATTCCGAGGCTCGGTTACTTCGCCGCGGTGAAGGAGGGCGTCGGCAGCGGGGTCCTGTACGCAAGCCCGGGCCACTACCCGGGGACCATGTGGCCGGGCGACCCAGGCACGGTCGGCGTTGCCGCCCACAACGTCTACTGGATCAACTTTCCGCAGCTACAGAAAGGCGACGAGATCGATATCGAAACCCGGTACGGGTTGTACCGCTACCGGCTGACGAGCACCGAGATCGTCAATCCGGACAACCGGACCGTGCTCGTGACGAACTCGAACGGTTATCACCTCACGCTGACGACGTGCTGGCCTTTGTGGGCGGGCGCTTTCGCGACGCAGCGCTACATCATCCACACCGATCAGGTGTGGCCGGTGACGGCGCGACCGGGCTATATCTGAGGCTGGTCTGCCGGGGCCGGCTTTGACGCTTCGACTCCAACGAGCAGAAGCCACGCCCCCGTGACCATGAAGACGAACGACGACATCATGCCCAGCCCCACGACGTAGAGGCCCCAGGCCGCGCCGAGGAACAGCGCGACCGCTCCGAGCTGCTCGAGGACGAGGCACGCGAAGCTGCCCGCGGCACGCAAGAGGACGGACCTGTCGGCCGCGGCAAACGCGTCAACGGTGCTTCGGTAGAGCATCACCTCGACGACGACGAGGACACCGAAGATCTCCAGAGCGACGGCATGGCGGCTCTGCCCGCCCATCAGCACGAGACCGCATCTCAGGAAGACGGCCGTCAGGCCCGCGAGGATCGTGCGGGCGCGATGCCGGTGCACGGGGTGGTGAACGATGTCGTCCAGGTGGAGCGTCATCGCGACGAAGACCAGGCCGGTGAGGGCGGCCGCGCCGCCGCCGACCATCACGAAGTAGTCGCGCCAGATCGACGGGTCGTACATCTCGTATCAGCCCAGGGTGGCGCCCTCGCGAGCTTCGGCGGTCTCGAGGACGACCGGGCTGGGCTCGAGCCGCGCCGGCGCGCGGTCAGCCGCTTTCGGGTGGCGTTGGGGTTCGGGAATCCCCAACATGGCAATGAGGCCCGCGGCCGCGACGACGACCGCCGCCGCGATGAACATCGCGCGTGGTCCAGCCTCGCCGTAGATCAGACCGCCTCCGAACGAACCGGCAACCGGGGCGAGGCCGAACATGACCGCCTTGACGAGGGCCTGGCCGGTCGCACGCATGCGCGCGGGCGTCAGCTGATCCGCAACCAACACCGCCGCGACGTACGTCAACGCAAACGCGACCCCGGTGGCGAGCCTCAGCAGCGCAAGGGCAAGCGGATCGGAAACCAGGCCCCAGGCAAGAAACACCATTACGTAGACCCCGCACCCGATCGCGAATAGCGAGCGGTGGCTCATCCGGCGCGTCAACAGGTGGGTCGATCCCATGGTCGGAATCTCGGTCAGCGCCTGAAAGGCGGCGGCCGCCCCGATCAGGAGAGCGCCACCGCCGAGGACATTGATCCGCAAGGCCACGAAGTTCTGGGCGGCCGCGGACGACGCGCCCAGAAGAAGGCACGCGACGAGAAACCCGATCATCGCAACGGGCAGCGCTGGAAGGCGCCTGGTGCCGGTTCCGCCTGCTTGCACTCGCTGCACCGGAGCGGGACGCAGCGCACGCCACACCCACAGCCCGAAGACGGCGACCATCGCCGCGTAGAAGAAAGGCAGCATCCGGAGCCCAAAAACCTGGTACGCGCCGCCCGAAATGACGGCCGACACGGCCCAGCCGGCGCTCATCCGGAGCCGGATGCGCGCGTACCGGGTGCGGCTTGCGTCCCTGAGGCGCTGCAGTGTGATCGGGTCGAGCAGCGTGAAAGGGCCGCGCGCGACGAACAGGGCCACGGTCAATACGGCTACGGGGAAGACACCTCCAGCCAGCGGGAAGAGGAGCACGACGGCCGCCGCGGCCACCGAGGCGCCGGCCACCGCGCGCTCCGGCCGGATCGAGTGGTCCGCGAGGTAGGCCCAACCCATCCCCGCAAGCAGCGAGCCTCCCGCCGCGGCCGCCAGGATCGCCCCGATCTGCTGCGCGCCAAAGCCGCGCTGGAAGAGGTAGAGGGGCACGTAAGGGAGCAGCGTCGCGTCGGCGGCACCGGCGAGCACGTAGGCCCAGTTCAAGCCCGCGAGGGCCAGGTTCGGTGGGGTGATGCGCTCGTACGTCGCGGCCACGAGACGCATAGGTTGTCACATGGCGTGCAGCCATGAGCCGATCTTGGGGACCAGCTCGGGTGCGAGCCCGGGCGACCTGTCATCGTCGGCCATCAGGCCAGTCGGGTTGACGAGGAGCCCATGGCCCGTGGGCAGCATTTGAACGGTGAGATTTGCCTTGTGGAGCCCGGAGAGGATCTCGAGGCAAGCCGCCGTCGGCACCGTCCGGTCGTTCGTGCCCAGCAGCCACAGCGTCGGAATCGAGAGCACGCGGAGCGCGGGCAGGGGATCGTAGCCCGTGTGTGTGGCGCGAACCGTGGCCAGCATCTCGTCGTTCGATTGGGACGGCATGAACGAGCCGCCGCCGCTGTAGCCGGCCCACTGATCCGTCTGGTCGACGGTCGTCGCGGGGGCCGAGACGAGGATGGCGAACGCCGCGCCTGGGTGACGAGAGATCGCCAGCGGCACCGTCCAGCCGCCCTGACTTCCGCCGTGGAAGCCGACCTTGTTACGGTCGATGCCAGGCGATCGCGCGAGAAACGCGAGCGCCGCGGCCGCGTCGTCGGCATAGATCTGAAGGGCATCTGTCGTCGGAAACTCACCTGGATAGCGGCCCGTGGACTCCCCGTTACCTCGCTTGTCGTAGGTGAGGACGGCGAGCCCCAGGCTCGTGTACAGCCCGACCCAGATGTCATAGAAATAGCGCTGGCCGGGCTCGGAGCCGTGAATGATCACGACGCCACCGCGCGTGCCGGCACCCGGCGGCTCCGTGATCGTGCCCGCCAGCTGGGCACCCTGGGCGGGAATCGACACGTCGGTCGCCACGTTTGCGACCCGATGCCCGATGGTCACCGAGTGTGCTGTGTCCCGAACCGTCAGCACGTCGTTGGTGAAGGTAAGGTCGGCGCATTTCGGCAGGGGCACGAGAAAGCGGCAGCCGATGCTGAACTCGCCAGGCGATTGGCCGACATAGATCGTCCGGTAGGCGCTGGATTGGAAATCGAAGAACCAGCCCAATCGCGCGATGACGATGGTGTCGCCTGCTGCCGTCACGTAGCTGCCGTAGTAGGGCGACAGCTCAGCGATCGTCGCCGGCGAGGGCGCGGTCTCGGCCGGCGTTTGCACGGCCGTCTGCGGTGCGCCTCCGAAGCTGCATCCAGCAAGACTCACCGCGATCGCGGCGGCGGCGGCGGCCAGTCGCATGCTCTCGCGGAGACTACCACGGATTCGGGGTACTTGCCACGGATTCGTGGTAACGCGATAGAGTCTTCCCAGTTGCGCGCAGACATCTCGCTTCTTTTCAACTTCTTCGTGACAGGCCAGCGCATCCGCCGCCTGTTGGGAGAAGCGATGGCCCCATCAGGCTTGAAGCCGGACGAGTACGCCGTCTACAGCCTGCTTTTTGAAAGGGCTCCGCTGACGGCAACCCAGATGTCTGATTTCCTGGGGATGCCCCTGAGCACCGTGCTCGACTATTTGAAGTCCATGAGCGACGCCGGCCATCTGTCCCGCATACGGCACCCGGAGGACGGCCGGGCCGTACAGCTCAGGCTGAGCGCGAGGGGAATGGCCGCGTTCCGCCGCGCTCACGATTACTTCGAGGTCGTGCACAAGCAATTCGTCGGGTCGCTTTCGGTTCCCGTGGACCGGGTCAAGCTCGCGCTGGAGGCGATGGACGACGCCGCCCAGAACCTGAGCCGAGCCGAGCGCCCGCGCGCACGTCTCGGCGGCTGAGGGCGAGGGTGACCTCCGCGCGAGCTAGGGGCAGCCCAGCTTCGTCGCGAGATCGGTGAAGTCGACGGCCTGAAGATCGGCATCCGGATCGGGCAAGACGTCGGCCCCACCCGATCGTCCCTTCTCCAGGGGCCGTTCCACGAAGGCTGCTCGCAAACCGACGGCCTGGGCGGCACGCAGGTCGGACTTGTGGGCCGCCACCATCATCACCTGCGAAGGCTCGAGACCGAGCGCGGAAGCCGCTCCCACGTATACCTCCGGGTCAGGCTTGTAATGCCGAAAGTCTTCCGCGGACAGCAGGCGCTGGAACGGCAGGTCGGCAAACCGGATCAGTGCTTCCTGCTGGGATCGATTGCCGTTCGACAACGTCGCGACCGTGAAACGTCGGGCTAGACTTCTGAGGCCCGGCTCTGCGTCCGGCCACGGCGGTAGTCGCTCCCAAGCCAGGGCCAGCTCGTCGCGAGCGGACTCGTCGAACCCCTCAAGGTCCATGTCATGGAGAACCTGGTTCAGCGACAGTCGGTGAAGGCGATCGAAGTTCGTCCAGGGCAGCTCCCCGCGCCGCACCTTGTCCATGGAGGGCACATATAGCGCGCGCCAGGAGTCGGCCAGGAGCTCCCAGTCGGCCTGCACGCCGGCCTTAGCGCCAACACGAGAAGCCTCGGCGGCCACTCCCGAGCGCCAGTCAACCGTGGTGCCGAAGACGTCGAACGTCAGAGCCCGTACATCGATCAGCCCGGGTGTGACCTCGACGTCGGCCATCGGCCCAGCCTAACCACGTCATCGCGTGCGTTGGTGATCGGATCGTTAAACCAAAGTTACGTCAAGTGCTAACACAAGCCATTGATTTAACGACGGCCCCTATGCGCGCGACATTGAAGTGTCGCCGCGCTTACGAAGCGTCCTGGCCTGACTTCGAACCGCGCCTTGCGAGAATGACCGCCAGGAACGCAAGCACCAGCCCGGCGATGGCCCAGGCCATCACCAAAGGAAACTTCCAGTCGGCCGGGGCAAGGTTGGCCGAGACGGCGAAAATGATCAATCCAACCGAGACTGCGTAAGCCGATCCGATCAGAAAGTTGGGCATGGACGGCAATGTATCCAGCAGGCGTCACGTGGCCGTCACTGCCAGCAAGGAAACTAATCGTCGCCTACTTGTGGAGAGTGGCTTGACAAGTCAATTCATGTCAAGCTAACTCATCAGTACTCCGGGAGGGTTGTCGACAATTCATGCTGGGTCAGGCACTGTCCGCCATGCCGCCAGTCCGTCAACTCGACGAGGTGCCGCGCGCCCACGCGGGCGTCTCGGTCAAGCTCGCGCTGTTGAAGGGCTTCGTGCTCACGTGCAACGAGGTGTGCGTGCCACTTTCTGTCGGCCTTCAACATTTGCTCGCCTACCTCGCGCTGCACAGGCGTGCGCTCAGGCGGACGCACGTTGCGGCGACCCTGTGGGACGACGTGACCGATCAGCGAGCGGCCGGCAACCTCAGATCGGCCCTGTGGAGGCTGAGAAGCCTCGAGCTCGACATCGTCGGATCGCAGAATCAGCACCTCAGCCTGTCCGAAAACGTCGCCGTCGACATCTACGAGGCGGAGAAGGTCGCGCGGCTCGTCCTCGACCCGACGACCGATACGGATGGGCTGAAGCTCGAGGACCTGCCGATCGCCGGTGAACTCCTTCCGGGATGGGATGAGGACTGGGTCTTGCTGGAGCGCGAACGGTTGCGCCAGATCGGCCTGCACATGCTCGATGCGCTTTGCGAGCGATGGACCCTCAGTGGTCGGTGCGAAGAAGCAGTGATGGCCGGCCTCGCGGCCGTCACCAGCGAACCGCTCCGCGAGAGCTCCCAGCGGGCGTTGATCGGCGCCTTCCTTGCGGAAGGCAACCCCAGTGAGGCGTTGCGTCGATACGGCATCTACCGAGACGTCCTGTGGCGGGAGCTCCGCCTAGAGCCCTCCGCCCGCATCTCGGCGATGGTGGAAGGCCTGTCGCGGCGGTAACGCCCGGGTGACGGCGGTTGTCCATTCTGCACGCACATGGCGCCGCAGAGGCGAACGGCCGCTCTCGTCATCAGTGCGTTCGTCGAACCAGAGGGCAACCCGCCCTGGTATGCACGGATCTCGTACTACCGAGACGCGTTTGCTCCCGCCGTCGACGGGCCACCACAGACCAGCGTCGACGCTGTGTGCGATGCGGTCCGAGCCTGGCTTGAATCGGTGGTAGGAGCCCAGGCAATCGCCGACGACGATTCGGTGACGGCGCCGTAACGACGATGTTCGAAACTCGCGTTGCGTGGCGCAGTTCATCGGGCCGCTGCCGGACGGCAACTACATGGTCGGTCGGGTTGATCACACCATGCAGTTCGGGAGCTCGGGCCGGCCCTCGTACATCGTCCTCCACACGATTGGGGGCACGGTCGGAATGGCGGACCTCCGATTCAAGAATCCTTCTTCGGAGGCTTCAGCCCACTACGGCGTCGCCCTCGACGGCACTGTGGTGCAGTGGGTCGGGGAGTCCGACACCGCCTATCACGCGGGTAGCTGGGACATGGACCTGGCCAGCATCGGCATCGAGCACGAGGACGGCGGCCAACCGGACGCCCCGAGGGCGGATGCCCTGTACGCCGCGAGCAGTGCCCTCGTGCGTGAGATCTGCCTCCGGTACGGAATACCGATCTCGCGCGAGTGGATCATCAAGCATCAGGAGGTGCCCAACGCGACCACGACCTGCCCGGGCGCCCTTGACGTTGAGCGCATAGTGTCGATGGCGACTGGCGCATGGGATGCGGGTCCGGAACCTGTTCCGACTCCTGAGCCTGTGGCGGATTCGGGTTCCTCCTCGCCGTCGGTAGCTGAAGCATTCCCACCGCCCTCGACTGTCGACGCGGCACAGCCTTCTCCATCGCCGGCGCCAGATCCGGCCGCCCCACCTTCGCAGTCGCAGCTGACGGGACAGCCTTTGCGCGACCTCGCGACCACCCTGTACGGCGACGCCGGGCGCTGGCCGGACATCTACCAGGCGATCCAGGGGGTCGTCGCGCAATCGGTCGCGGCGAGCCAGCAGGCCGTGCTGCCGAACACACCGCCCGTCGAAAGCGTGCCGCCACCCCCGCCGCCGGCTCCGGCACCCGCCGCGGGGCAGGGCACCCCGCCTTCGCCTCCGGCGTCCACCCAGGCACCACCGCCAGCGGAAAAGTTGAGGGGTGGCAGCCAGGGGTTCATCTTCGGCCTGCAGATCGTCTACCTCGCGGCACTCGGCGCGCTGGCCGGCATCTACTTCGCGAACCGCGCCCTTATCAACCTGCCGGAAACCCTGGGCCCGCTGCCTGTCGCGGTACCGTGGTTCGGCGCGCTCGGCGCGGTGCTGATCTCGCTGGTTGGAGTCACCGAGCACCGCCGTGACTGGGATCAGTCATATCGGTTCTGGCACTGGTCGCGACCCGTGCTAGGCGCCAGCTTCGGGGCCATCAGCGTATTGATCTTCGAAGCCGGCATCCTGGCGGTGGGGTCGGCGCCGACCGCGAGTACGCAGAACGTTCCGCGAAACCTACTCTATTTCCTGGCCGCGTTTGTGGTCGGCTACCGCGAGGAGACGTTCCGCGAGCTGATCAAACGATTGACGGACGTGATCTTTTCCCCAGGACCCACCGGCACTGCCGGCCTGGCGGTCAACTCGATGTCGCCACAAACCGGTCCGGCTGCCGGCGGCACCGTCGTGACGGTGCTCGGAACGGGCCTGACCGACACCGACTCGGTGCGATTCGGGACGGCGTCGGCGCAATTCCACATCGACGGCGACACGCAGGTGACGGTCACGAGCCCGCTCGGCCAGGCAGGCGCGACGGTCAACGTCGTGGTCACCGCAAAGTCGGCGACAGCTGCCGCAGGGCCGTTCACCTACACCTGAAAGACCCTCTGTACACGCGACCGGCTCGCTCGTAGAATTAATCCTGGGCCTGCTCGGGCGCAAGTGAGGTTGTCGAGTTGGCCTGTTCTTTTTCTGAGCCTAGACGCTAGGCGCCGCGCCCCCTCCCATTCGCGCGAGCTGCTGCGTCACCTGCTGCCGGAAGGCATGGAGGTCGGCCAGTTGTGCGTTGACGGCCTGCAGCTGCGTCTGCACCTGCTGCAACTGCGCATCCTTCGCGAGGAGCTGCTGCTGGAGGCTTGTCACGCTGGGCTGCGCGGCCGGATTCGAGGTGAACACGACCTGCCCCGCGGTCTGATGCAGCGCGACAGGGCCGGTCGGCCCCGCGGGCTGCCGGAAGATGTCGATAAGGTTGGACATCACCGGTGGCCCCAGCGAAGGGATGAAGGGCTTCGTCTGCACAGTCATCCCGAGCTGGGCCAGGGCGCCAGCGGCCGATGTTGTGGATGTGCCCGCGACAAAACCCGCCGGCCCAGGCGCCGGTGGGGCCGAGAGCTGCCGGAATCCCGCGCCCACTCCGACCATGTGTTTGGCGAGGCCGAACTTCTGGAGCCAGGTCGCCAGTTGCGATCGCAGGTCGAGATTCTGGATCTCCTGCATCGTGTTGAACAGGCTGTCCAGCGACCACACCGGGGTCGCGCCGGACGACTGCGGGTTGTACTGCGGGACGCCGTACTTGGCCGCGGCGTCAGGAATCACGTAGCAGCAAATCAGCTCGATGAGCTCGCCGATGATGGGCACGATCGGGAAAAGCGACATCCAGTAGCCGATGGTCGGGAACGTCTTCAGGTAGTGGCGCCCGGAGAAGTTGCAGACGTTGTGCACCTTGTTGTTGCGAATGCTGACGACCCCGAGATACAGCTTCTCATTGCGTGAATTGCATTCAGCGCACTTGACAAGCAAGTGATCGCAGAAGCAGTCCTTCAGGTACTGGACGAAACCGGCGAGCAGGTCGACGTACGCCTCGACCGCTGCCTTGTGGTAGGCGACAGACCTCACGAGGATCTTGCTGGTGTCCGCGGCCTGCGCGTAAAGGAGATTGTGCGGTACGAGAAGGATGCTGTCGGCCGGCCGGTTGAGCACCGCGAGAGGCCCCTCCGACTGCCCGAACTGCCCGCTCAGCGGCGACAGCGCAATGTCGACCGGACCGACCTGCGTGGGCAGTTGCCAACCCGTGACACGCGCGGATTTGGCCAGGTCGATGAGGTTCAGCGTGTAGAAGTCCTGGGACGCCCACCAAAGGAAACGACGATCGGCGGCCATATGGATCGCGCAGCTGTCGACGACAGCAATGACAGGGTCGACGCCAGGTTGCGGACCCCAGCCCTGCGCTCGTCGAGGATATCCCGCGATCGCCTTGCTTGTGCTCCCGATCACCACGTAGACGCCGATCTCCGACCCTGCCCCTCCACCCCACACCAACCCGTCAGACCCTCCGCCTGAGGGCAGGTGTATGTCGAATTGGGCGGGGTTCCCGAGGCCAAGAAATTCGATGATTCGAACGCTGTCATACGAGGGCGGGGTGTTCTGGCCGACGTTGTAAGTGGCGGCGATGAGCAGAACATTGCTTTGCAGCTCACCATTCGGATGTGCCACGGCCATGTGACCCGAGGCGTTGAACGCAAAGGCCCCACTGACCGGCTGCAGCGTTGCAGGCTTGGTGGGGTCGATGTGATACAAGCCTTTGCCGATCGCGATCGCCGCGACGTACTGCCTGTTGTTGATGATGACGCCCTCGATCGTCGCAAATCGCACGCCTGCGAGGGTTATCACCTGCTTATCCCAGGTCACTCCTGCGGGCGAGATGGCGCCCGTCACGTAGAGGGTGTCGGTGCTGTTCGCGGCCGAGGCAAGGATGACGTAGATGGTGTTGCCCTTCGCTGAGAAGGTGAAGTCGATGATCGGTCCGGTGGTGGCCCCACCCGTCGGGTCCATCTGTACCATCAACTTGCCTGACGCGCCGTCGTAGCGGTTGATCCGCGGCTCGAGCTTGGTCGGATCGTTGCCATTGCTCAGCGTGTAGAACTCATTGGCGTTCGTCCGCCACTTGATCCGCGTCTGCTGGCCGGCCCCGAAGACGTGCGGCATGACTCCGTCGGCGTTGTCCTGCGGATACGGCCGCGCGTTGTCAAACAGCGCGCAAAAAGTATCGCTGGTGATCTTCGGCTTGAGGTCCGCGTACAGCCTGCTGAGGAGGTAGTGCTCCTTCGCCGAGATGTACACGTTCTGCCCGGCCTGAGGGTTGGGACCCTGCGCGAGGAGGTTGATGAATGCGGAGGCAAGCTCCTGGCGGCTGGTGATTGGCGGATCACCTGGCAGCTGGTCCAGCTCCTTCTTCATGAAGTCTTGGAACGGCTTGATGCAGTCGTCGTAGTAGTCGAGCAGCAGCGTGCCATCGAACAGCTCGTCAACCTCGCTCGTCGGCGGTTTGTATTTCTCGGCCGTGATCTGCACCTGGGCGTGCTTGTCCACGCCGATGATCAGGGACACTTCCCCGTTTTGGCTCGAGTCCAGCGGTGACGAGCTCATCTGGCTGATAAGCAGGCCGACGTCGACCGGGGTGTCCATGGTGGTCTCGACGTCGTTCCCGTTGCAGTCGACCGCGTAGCCGCTCTTCACGGTGACCCACTCTCCTGTCGCGGAGTTGCACACGACCTGGAGCCCGCACACGATGCCGTATCCATGGATCAGCTTGTTGTGGTGGGACAGGTCCACCCGCACCTTGCACAGCGCGTCCAGCGCCTGTTGGACGTTCGTCGCATTGATCAGCTGACAGTTCGAGTTGTCGTAGCTGACGTCGGTGGCCGCGATCGCGGTCAGAGCCGGAAACTGTGGCCTGCAGTCGAGCGTCGTGATCTGGCCGCCGCTGTGTACCTGGAGGAGCGCCAGAGCGCAGTAGCGATGCTCGATACCGTGCGGCCGCAGCGCGACGGGCATCCCCGGCGGATCGTTGGGCCACTCGACGTCAGTTGTCGCGGTGCGCGCCGGAATCAGCCAGTAGTCGCCCTTGTTGAACCAGACCTGTGGATCCGGCTCGCCACTGGCGAACTGAACCTCGACTCCATCCTCGAGCGTGATCCAGCCACCCCCGACGACATTGAGCTTCTTCGCATCCGACTCCCAGCGCCTGACCTTCGGGTGGTGGTCCTTGAAGGTGACGTCGTAGTCCGATGGCGTCAGAGCCGGAGGGCCCGCGTACTTCAGGGTGTCTCCATCCGGGACCCCAAGCTGGACGAAGATGCCGAGCACGCTTCCGTCGGGCGACAGCTCGCGGACGTCGTCGGTCAGCTCCACCCACTGGCCGCTTTCGAACCCCTGCGCAGCGTCCTGGGGCGTGCCGGCTATCGTGAGCTCGCCGGGCTTCGGGCAGCCCTTCCAGTCGACCGCGACCGATCCGTTGTCGCGCGACCACTTGAACGTCGCCGTGGCGAGGTCGCCGGGTTGGTGGATCTCGACCCGATAGAGCTGGTTCTCCAGCCTCCGGAAGCCGGCCTCGGCGGGCAGAAGACAATCCTGCACGGGATCGCTGGTTGGAATGGCGCGCGCGCGCATGCGCCCAGTGCTGGCGACCGGGGGTGCAAATGTTCCTGAGGCCGGCGGCGGCGCGGCCGGCAGGATGAGGTCGGCGCAGGTGGTCATGCTGTCCACCTCGACGAGCCGGACCTGCCAGGTGGTGCGGGTCCGAGTTCCAGTGTCGGGCCCGTTCAGCGCCACCTCGCGGATCGCCGGGTCGTCGATCGCGATGATGTGGCGCTGGAAGACGTCGAGATAGGCGATGTAGGTCTTGCCGAAGTACTGGTTTTGCGTCGTGAACATGTCGATCGCGGGCGGCGACTGGAGGTCTGGCTGAGTCAGGTAGGTGACGACCGGGGTGATGCTGATGCTCGTTCCGGCCACAGGCAGGGTGCTCCCGGCCAGCGGCGTTACCGTCAAGGTCGAGTCGGCGGAATTGGTGGCCGGAGGGTTGAGCCCGGTGATCTGGGCGACCAGGACCCCGGCTTTGGCTGAGATCCGGACCCACTCATCCACGGCGAGCCTCGTCACGCCGGCGAGCACGCCGGTGACGAGCAGCGTGCCGGCCGCCGGGTCCACAACTGACCCGTAGAGGTAAGGCGAATCGACCTCGCACAGGATGCCGTCAACGTAGAGGCGCCCCGGGCTCAAAAGAAGGTCTTCTCCCTTGGTCCCTGTTATCGCTGTGATGCCAAATCCGCCGCCGACCTTCGGTGAGCCGTTCGGACCGACGGTATCCTCCAACGTCGCGCGCCACCGGTGGTCGATGATCGCGACTTCTTCGTTCCAGTCGGAATCGAGCTGGACACGCCCCTGCTGCATCTGCACGCTGCTGTAGTGCTTCTGCGATTTGAAGGTGCGTCGTGTGA
Source organism: Candidatus Sulfotelmatobacter sp. (assembly GCA_035602465.1). Taxonomy (GTDB): domain Bacteria; phylum Chloroflexota; class Dormibacteria; order Dormibacterales; family Dormibacteraceae; genus 40CM-4-65-16. The sequence goes on from DATNMQ010000125.1 coordinate 19,043, forward strand.
AGTCGCCTTTCATCGTGGTCTCCTCAATTCACGTAGAAGATCCCGGCCTCGAGCCCGAATCGGAGGTACTCGTCGAGCGCTACGCGCAGGTTGGCTTCGCGCTGTGGCTGCTGGACTTTGTTGAACGCGCCCATCTCGCTTCCGTTGTCGGCACCCGTCAGCAGCTCAGGCGCAGCGAACTGCGAAAGCTGGGCGTAACCCGGATCGCCCAGGCGGACGGAGGTAAAGGCAGGGAGCAGCCGTGCCCTGACCGCCGGCGCCTCGTCTGGGGCTGCCTTGGCGAGCGCCATCGCCGGCTGGCAGTGAAACGCGTTGGGCACAGGGCTGTCCTCTGGGACGTAGCTGAACCGGACGCAGCCCGCCTGCAGGCGTTCAACCGCGAGGGAAGCGGTGAAGATGCTGTCGCTCGCGTTGAGGGTTCGGGCGGCGGTGGTACCGAAGACAGTGGTCCTGTCGACGTTCACATCGCAAGTCGTGGTATCGAGCGCGCGTTGGCCTACGCCTCCGATCACGCTGTCGGCCACCGTGACGCCCGCGATGCGTCCGGAGACCGATACGTTTCCGGACAGGGAATCCGCCACCTCGAGATGCATGCGTTCGTTGGCTCCTCCGGCGTCGATGCTGATACCGCCGGTGACGGTGGAACACGCGACTCGGAGCCGGCCGAGGTCGCCATTCGTCACCGACAAGGCTCCGTCGATCAGGAGCCCGTCGATGACCAGCCCGCCGGCCGCCATCCCGCCCCCAGCCGAGTCACCACACGCGTTGACGTCGGCTGCGACGACCGGCATCAATGCCAGCGGCTCGATCGCGGGACTGCCATCGTGGTTGACCAGGTCGCGAGACGTCGCCGCGACGACCGCCAGCCGGCTGCCACCCGGCACTGTGATCTGGGGAAGCGGATCGGTATATGTGGTCGAGTCCATGACGCAGATGACGCCGAAGTTGCCCGGCGGCAGAGTGTTCCACTCGACGATCGCGTCCCGCAGGGTGGGGAATACCGTCTTCGCGTGGATGGCGTTATGCAGCGAGTCGAGATCCTGTGTCACCCCTACCTTCCAGGTCGGCGCTGCGTCGAGCCATCCCGCCACCGAGGCCGACCTGTCATACGGACCCGCACCGGTGTCGGCGGCGAAGCCGTAGGAGTAGCTCACGCTGACACCAGCCGGCACCTCGCCGGCTGGAAAGGTCACGCGTCCTCTCGCGACATCGACGGCGACGCGACCCGCGCCGGGATGCTGCCAATCGCCGAGGTCGCAGATCGAGATGTCGTCGGGCGACTTCCACGCGGGCGCGCCGCCAGGCATGGGGAGCGTCCCCACCGCGAGCACCTGATGATCGGGGGTGAAGTAGGCGCGCGATCCCGGATCGAGCAGCAGGTCGTCGTGGAGCGCGCGCGGGCGCAGCGGTCCGGGCACGTCGACCTCTTGCGCGAGGTGCTCGATCGCCGTCTCGGTCCTGGGTGCATTGAAGAGGGGTTCATCTCGGCACAGCGGGTTGATGACGTAGCGCCCGTCGGATGGACTCATGACCGGCACTGCCGTCGCCGCCGTGACGGGGTATGCCTGGAGCCGCCACAGCATGACCGCTACGTCAGGAATGTTGTAGCGACCGCGCTTGGGCTCGATCCTCCGCACCTCGGCGGTGTGGGCCGCGGTCTCGAACGGACCGTCGACGAGCTCCAATGCCGAGGTATCGCGCAGGTCGGGCGTGCGGACGTTGCGAGGCCGGAGGTGGTTGATGTTCTGGGTTGTGCCGAGCAGATGGAACGTCTCCACGACCTTGGCCCTCCAGCTCGTCACGTCGTAGGCAAGTCTCTCGATGACGGAGACGGTGCCCTTCCGCCGGCGGTAGGCAAGCGTGTTGGCCACGTAGCTGCGCTCGCTCATCCCCGCGGCCGCCACGTTTATCCGGCGGACGCGCAACAGGTCACCGATATACGGGACCACCCACTCCTGGCAGGTCTCGATGAACCAGTTGGCGTATAGCCCGTCGATGTCGAGGGCGACCGCGTCAGCCTGGCCCGCGAGCACGCCGATGAAAGCTTTGAGCGGGAATCCGCGCTCGGCGTCCCGAACCCGGTGGACCGCGGGGAGCAGCGCGTACATCTCGTCGACCGAAATCGTCATGTTGCCACCTTCAGATCCACATCCGTCGCGCCGTCGCTTATGGTCAGGAGCTGAGCGGGCTGAATACCGTTGTCGTAGCGACCGCGAAGCGCTGGAAGAGCCGCCGGTGGCGGCGCGATCACAGCACTGGCGCCGACCACGGGGAGTGCGATCAGCTCCGTCAGATCGACGGCCATCACTCCGGGGGTCGCCTGGAGGACGGCTATCACCTCGCTCTCGAAAACCGGTTGACCGAGAGAGCGCCGATCAAACGAAAAGGCGTCCCGCACCGCCTTGACCGCGGCAGGGACCACGATGGTCTCGTCTCTGCCCGTCTCGAGGAAGAGAAATGCCGTGATCGCGAATCGGAGGTCCTCGAAGGAGCTCACCTCGAATCGCTGATGGGGATCGGCGTAGCTGGTGATCGCTGTCTTTAGCTTCGGATACGTGTCCCCGTCTTTTGTCACCGGCGCGCCGTTCGTGCCCGCCACCGTGACGTTCACCTTGCGCGAGCTACCGTCCCAGACCCAGTCCGCCTGCGCTTTGGCGATGCCCGCGAATGCGCGCGCGAAGTCCTCGAAGTCGGTCAAGGAGACGACGCGAGAGAACGTGACCACCTGCTGTGGCGCGTTTTGCCTGGCTGAATCGAGGCCTTCCGCATCGGCGGCGATTCCGCCGGCCGGGACTGGGTTGTCGACCGACTGCACTCCCTGGGGCCGTGTCATCAGCAGCTTGATGCGGTCGGCGCCGACCACGCCCGGCCGTCCGACGCCGACCCGATATGTCGCCTTGACGTTCTCGACGCCGGTGGGCAGCCTGGCCCCGGTGATGCCGTCGCCGAACTCGACACGGACCTCGCCGCCGGCCGCCAACCGCACCAGGTAGACCTGGTCGTGCGGCCCTTGGCCGTACAGGGTCGGAACCTCGGTCCACGCGAGGTCGTCCACCCTCACCTCGAGGGTCGTTGCGGCGCCGCTTGCGGCGGCCGACGAGACGTACGTAAGTGGCGCCTGCTTCAACGTGAAGGTCTGGAACGGGCGCGACGCGTCGCCGCTGCCGAGGACCTCTTGCTTGCTCTCGCCGTGCGTGGCGTGTGCGACGTTGCCATTGATCTTGAGCGACGCCCTGTCGTAGCAATTCGCAAGAGCGTCGTGAAGTTTCAGCCGCGTGGTCGTGCCGTCGATCAGCTCGCTCCCGTCTTCGATAGTTGCGACCTCCGCGATCGGCTGGTCGCCATCGAGGGCAGGCGTCCACCTGAGGACCGAACCGGCGCTGGAGGCGGTGATATCTCCTTCCTGCCCGCCCGGTGCTCGGATGTACCAGGTGATCTGTGCAGTCCCGCTATCCCATGTATGTGGGCGGGTCATCTGTACGGATTCGCCTGGCTGAAGCGAGACCTTGGTGCCGTCGCTGGCGACGAACTTCAGGTGTTGGGTCACGATCGCGCGCGCCCGTTTGCCCGTGACGATGATCTTCTTTCCGGGGTTCAGGCCTTCGACCACTCGATCCAGGGGAATTGAGGTGCCCTGGACGGGATTCGACAGCTTGATGTCGGCGAGCGTGACCTCCGGTCCCTGGAGGTGAACGACTGCGTCACGGACGTGCCGCTCGAAGTTCTTGAGCTTTTCCTTGGGGTCAAGCGTGATGCGCGTTGTCTTGCTGCTCAAGCCGTAATCCGCGCGCGCCGCCTGCGTCGTCGCGACGATACCGAAGAGTTCCGCGTAGGTCTCGAGCGCCACCACGGCGTAGGCGCTCTTGGCCGCCTCGGCATAAACCGCGTCCAGGTCGATGGTGTCCTTGTTCTGGGTCCCGGCGGGCGAGTAAATGTTGAAGTCCGGCCACTCCTGCGTTGCAGCCGTGGCGTTGCTGTAGTGGGGACGGATCTGATCGGGGATGAGCCGCCAGTCGGGCGCGTTGAATCCGAACATCCCGGCGCGCGTCTTCATGGCGTAGACGTGGAGCTCCGCGCGCACCGGATGGGCCTTCTTAGCCAGGTGGTCCTTGGCTTTCTTCAGACGCTTGCCCAGGCCTCGACTCCAGGTCACCGTCGTCGTGCCCGCTACCGTATCCACGCTGACCGTCTCGAGGACCCGAAAGTCCCAGTGCTGGGAGCTCGATTTGACGTGACGGTGGTGCCCGACGAACAGCAGGGCGTCGCCCGGCCGGAGGAGTGTCGAAGTACCGGCGAGGACCACGCTGGTTTCGTTCATCGCCAGGTGCTGCCGGACGGTACGCCGCGGAAACAGCACGTTCCATTCCGGCCTCGCATCAACGACCTCGACCGTCTCGAAGGTCTGCGGCTTGGCGTTGGGTTCGGGCAGGCTCTGGACCCGCGTCCCGACCGGGATGGGCACGTCTCCGGGAGAGCCCGGCGACGTGTCGAGCTGGAAGGCGAGGACCACGTCGGCCGCAACCCCGGGGTTGGGGAGATAGCTGATCTCCGCCGCCAGCGAGTACACGCTCTGCGTCTCGGTCGCGGTGCGCAGGTAGGCCTCGGTGGCGATGCGCTCCTGATAGAAGGTCAGCACGTCGAGCACCGTCGCCCAAGCGTCGACGAGGGCGATGGACGGGTCGCTCTCGTCGCGCGCCGTCAGGCCGAGGAGCTCCGGCCTTGTTCCCAGCGCAGCCTTCATCCTCGCCTTGAAAAGCGGCTGCGTGCCGATCCGGTAGGCGATGGCGGAGAGGCCCGGCGGGTTGTCGATCGCCGGCGCAGCCGGCGCTATCGTCTCGCAGCAGCCGCATTCGTCAAGCAAGACAGCGGCGCCGCTCATGCGGCACCCCCGAGTGCAACGTCGAGGTGGCCGTTCTCGGGGAAGTTGGGATCGTTGGCGAGCTGGACCACCTCGAGTGGGGCAACCGTGATCAGGCCGTTCTCCAGCTCCTGGTTGGCGATCTTGCCCCAGCGCTGAAAGCGCGTCACCGCCACGGACGCGACCCCCGGCACCGCCAGGACGGCAGCGTAGACCTGGCTCAAATAGAGGCTCTGGCCAAACGTGAATCGGTCAGGCGCGAAGAACGCCTCCGCGGTGCGGGACCCCGCCCTGCCCGTCAGCGCCGCGACGATCCCCTGCCGCACGTCCTCCGCGAAGAAGCCGTCGCGTGAGCAGAAGGCGACGGCGATGTCGAGCGGAACATAGATCGGCCCCTCGACCTCTACGTCATATCCGGCAAGCCGGAACTGGTCGACAAAGCCGGCGAGCTCGTCGCGAAAGCCGAGATCCACCCCGAGGCCCCCTCGACGCTCGACCGTGAGGAACACGGTCCACCAGCTGCCCGTCCACCGCATTCTCGCCGCGGCGTTGAGAACCTCCGGATGGCGGCGGGCCACGACGCCATAGTCGGCTTCGGTGACCGCCCGATCTTGCCGGCGGAACGCCTGCGGTGCGAGCTGCTTGATCGCTTCGAACAGCTCGGGATCCTGGCCGCCGGTGGCCGGCAGCGGGTTGCGGACCAGTTCCACGCCCCGCGTGCCGACGACGCGCCTCATCGCTTCGCGTCCGATGTTGCCGCCGGTGCTCGAACCGAACCTGTAGATCGCGGAGAACGTGTGGCCGGGTATCGGCTGGCGGCCGTGCACGTCATCGCCGAACCGGAGGTGGGCGACGCGGTCGTCCTCCATCTCGACGACGAAATCGAGGCTGAAACGGTCGCTGTCGAGGAGGTCGTAGCGTGGCACCCAGACACCCGCGGGGCTGGTGAGCGTGACGGCCGGCAAGGCCTTGCGTGGATCGGTCGTGGCCAGCGCCGAAGCCGGTGCCTGCAGGTCTGTTTTGGTCAGCGCAAGCGCAAACGTCAGATCGGTCCTGCGGAGCGTCGGCAGGAAGGCGCCCTCCGGTGGGACCGTTGCCGGAAGGGGCGGTTCGGCGCGCAGAGTTCGTCCGTGGTCCGCGAGCACCACGTTGGCGCGCGCGACCGCGACATCGGCGATCTGCGTCCCGGCGCCCACATTCGTCGGGTCCGTGATCTCGGCCGAAACGCAGAGCGGAAAGGTCAGCGCGTCGGACGACGCCCACTGGACGTCGACGACGTCTTTGTGGTACAGCTCGTCGACGTTGCCGACCGCCGCTGTGAGCCGTACGACCTGGCGGTGGGTCGGATCGGCGTCGGCGGGGCGGCCCGTCTTTGGGCTGAGCGTTTCCTCGAGGAGCAGGAGATCGCCGGCCCCCAGCGCCATCCCGTGTACCGCGAGGAGCGACGCGGCTGTGGCCCCTCGAGGCAGGCAGCACGATTGGTCACCCCAGGTCCACAGGCGGATCTCGTTGTGCGCACGGCGCGCCTTCAGCGGGTGCATGGTCTCGAAGACCGCAATGGACTGTTCGGACAGCGCATCGAGTTCGGCGATGTATACGTGTTGCTCCGGGGTGCCGGACACGACCTGCGTCCCTTGAGGGATGTAGAGCTCGTCGTCGTTGGTCTCGAAGTGGATCCACGTCCGCGCGTTGCAGCCTTCGTGCACGTGGTAGTCGAGGAGGCGAGCATGGCGGCGGGCGGAGGTGCGCCGGCGGCAGGTTCCGAGGTATGCCTCCGCCGCCACCGCATCCTGGCGATAGCTCAAGTCGTCGCCGATGTACGCAAGCAGCTCGACCAGGGTCACGAGCAAGTCGGCCGGATTACGCTCCGTCCAGTCCGGCATGGTGACGGCGAGTCGGTCCAGCATGAGCCGCCGGAAGCTCGCGTAGTCCTTCGACAGGTAGTCGATCACAGGCGAAGGCAATGCCGCCTCGGCGCAGACCTGCTCGATCAGGCAGTCGAAATCGCTCGGGCAGGCGGCGCGAAAAGAGAAGGAGACGTTGGAGAGGACCTGGTCGTATCCGTCAAGGGTCGCGGGATCGTCGATTCCCTTTTGCAGCCGCAAGGTGTAGATCGAAAAGTCGCCAGCGGCTGATGTGGTGACCTCGAGCAAGTGATTGTCTGCCACCGAGACCACCACGTCGGTCACCCGGATGCCCTTGATCCTTACCCCGCCCTCGATGGCGACGTTCCCAGCCGCGAGGCTCCCGACGATCGGGTTGAGAAAATGGACGTGCAGCTGGACCTGGTCGGCGGCCACCTCCAGGTAGTCGATGCCGTTGAGGGGCGAGCCGAGCGCCTTCTGGCGACGGACCGGCGTTCCGCACCTGTACTGCAGGTCCTTCACAGCCTGCCTCGCTGGAAGGTCGCCACCTGGGCCTGCTGCGACTTGCGGACCACGTACCTGACGGTGACCGTGAGCTGCGACTCTACGCTTTCCGCGTCGACGCTCTGCACGTCGATCACGTCCGCAAGCCAACGGACGAGGGAGGCCTGTGCGGCCATCTGCGCGGCGGCCGCCACCTGCGGGCCGTTCGGACCAAACACGAGCCCGAGCAACCCGCTGCCGAAATCGGGTCGGTTGACGCGCTCGCCAGGCGCCGTGAACAGCACCTGCTCGATCAGGTCGCGGATGTGGTCATCGGCGCCCGCGCGCATCGTCCGCCCAAAGGCGTCGGACGTGAACGGAAACGCGACGTTGAGCGTCACGTCGCCTGCACCCGCACCTGGGTCACGACGATGGTGAGGGGCGTTCCCGTGGGAATGCAGGTCGACGAGCTCGACTGAATCAAGACCGGGTCGCCTCCGGCCGTGACACGAGTTGCCCCCACCATCCACTGAGCGGTGGTGCAGGGACCCGTGCCGGCCGGAGGCACGAACGCGCAGCCCGCGATCGAATAAGGCGCGGACATCGTCGTCACCGGCTGTCCCCCGACCGTGACGCGAGGGTTGGTCACCGTCGGCGTCGCCTGGCCGCCGTGAGCGCAGATCACGGTCGCGCTCGGGTCGAGGATGTAGCCAGGCATGTCAGGTCACCTGCAGCGCGCCGCTGTTGACGCTGACCTGCGGTCCGGTCAGCTCGATTTTGGCGCCCATGCCGTTGTCGATCACGACGCCTGTCGAGCTCAGCACGAGCTTCTGGCCGGCCGAGGTCGTGAGCGTGATCCCGCCTGCGCCGGGAGTGTCGTCCAGGGTGATGCTCTGCCCGCCGGAGGTGACCACCATGAGCTTCTGGTACGGGGGCGCGAGGATCAAGGGCGGCATATCCTTGGCCGACCCCCAGAAGCATCCCGTCCAAACGGGGTACTCCGGGTCGCCGTGTTCGAACTCGATCCATACCTCCGCGCCGACGGTGGGGATGGCGAAAAAGCCCACGCCGGAGCCGCCGAAAGGGGCGCATGGAAGGGCCCATCCGGTCGTCTGGCTGCCCAGGACGTCGGGCACGGTGGCCTTGATCCGGCCGGTCATCAGCGGATCCTTGTTGTCGGAGACCTCGCCCCGGAACTTGCCGAAGTACACCGCCGTCTGGCTCATGTCGGAAGCACCGGCAGAAGCGCGCCGGTCCCGTCCCTGCTCAACGTGAACGATTGCCGGTAGTCGCTGAGCGTGATGGCGTGGGCAACCCTCTGGACGTAATAGAGACCGTCGTAGGTGAAGCCGACGCCCCGCACCCCCACCAACGACCGCGCGCGCAGGACGCGGCCGTAGCGGACCGAGTCGATCTCGCCCTGGCCGCTCACGGCTTCAGGCGCCTGCGTCGCGGCGGCAATCGCCGAGGCGGCAGCCTCCAGCGGGCCGAGGTTCGCGGACTGAGAAAGCAACGTCGTCCGCCGCACGGGCGATGGAAACGGCGTGAGCGGGGGAATCCGGAGCGCCGGCATGGCGGGAATCGGAATGGTCATCCCCAGGATCGGCTCGATGAAGGACCCTTTCGCCCCGACCGGCGCGAGCGAATCGTTCGTGAAGCTGATGTTGCGGAGGTTCGTATCGGTCCCCATGTTCAGCGTCAGGGCTGCTTGAGGAAGCCCGATTCGGTTCTCCGGCCCGAAGTAGGCGCGCGTGACACCGAACATGAATGGCTCGACGTAGAAGACGTACCCGTTACGGCGCGCGAGCTCGAGGATGAACTTGAAGTCCGTCCCGTGCTGCTGCGGCGTCCGCATGAGGTCGATGGGGAAGTCGAGCGTGGGGATGATCATGTGGGGCCCCATGAGCCCGTTGGGGATGTAGGTCAGGAGGAGTCGTTCGACGATGACGGAGTCCGGCTGATACGGGTAGCTGTCCTCGTGCTCTTCGAGGTCGAGCATCACGCTGATGTCCTTGCCTGTGACAGTCAGCGCCGAACGGCCCGGCTCCTCCGAGGGCGAGAGCTGATGCTGAGTGATCACACCGTCGATCAAGACCTCCAGCGACGCTCCGATGAGGACCGCGATGATCATGCGGTTGAAGAGGTCGAGCGAACCACCGAGGAGGATTCCGTAGTCCGCGGGGTTGTCTTTGCTCAGCTGGACCGTCATCTGAAACCCATCACCCTGGCGCGCATCGTTGGTCACGTCCACCTTGGTCAGGGAGGCGAGCACCTCGGGAGGCAGCGGGGTCGGAATGGTTGGGCCCGACCAGATCATCAAACGGATGCCCTTGCGGTCACCGAGCATCAGCGCAGCCCCGGCAGCGGAACCTTGATCATGCGGCCGCTCTCCTCCGTCAGCTCCTCAGGCTGCAGCACGACGTTGGCGTCGCAGACCTGCCAGAACTGCGTCGGGTCGGCGAGATACCGAGCGGTGATGTTGTCCAGTCGCTCGTCCTGCCGCACGAGGTGCTCGACGAGTGTCGGCATCGTGTTGCGGGCTGGCAGCTGACGGCGCAGCTTGTAGCGCACCATGCGTTGCTCGCCGGTGGCGTCCTTGACCTCGATCGTCTGCGTTGGCACGTTGGTGTAGCGGCTGCCCGGATCGAACATCGATCAGATCCCCGGCAGCGGAATGCCGGAGGCGACAGTGGAGGCCAGCGACACGGCGGCCAGGGCTTCCTTTGCGATCTGGTGGGCCATGAATATGGCGCCACCTACGCTGAACAGGCCGAGGTCGGTGTAGGTCAGGACTCTGAGAGACAGGGTGACCTTCGCCCGGATCGGGTTGAGGTGGGTGTCGAAAGCCTCCTCTGTGATCGTGAAGTCCTGAAGCCGCACCGGGAGGATTCGGGCAACGTTCCAGACCAGGATGGTGAGCGGCATCGGGGTCGGGATCACCTCGATCATTCCGATCGCGCTCAAGACCTGGTTGGTGATCTCGACCAGCGCCTTGGGGTAGACCATGCACTCAAGCGCGGACAGCTGAGGGAGGATGCCCAACCTGGTCGCGATCCCGTTCGCGTTTTCCAGCTGGTCTGTCGCGTCCAGCTCCCCGTCCATGCGGATGGTCTCCTGCGCCGGGCCGCGCAGCCGCATCACGTCGCCCTTCTCCGCATCCCCCGCCGCGACGAGCGGATGGATGGTCCGCGTGAGCTGGTCCGGGTTGTACTGGAAGACCACAAGGTTGGGGATCGGCAGGATCGGATCGATGCTGACCAGCGCGGCGTGCCCGATTCGCGGTGACTGAGGCGAGAAGCTGCTGGTCATGTCCGCAAGCCCGCGTGCACGCTGCGTGCGAGGTTGCGACCGGTCGCCCGGTCATCGCCCGGCACGATGTCAATGCCGCCCGCGTCGAGCTGGTCGCGCGCGGCCATCTTTCCGGGAAGCCCGTCACGGGTGAGCAGCCGGCCCAGCTCCTCGCTCAGCCCCGCCGAGATGCGGTGGCGGTCCACCGACCCGAAACCGTGGAGCACGACCTCGCCGATGTCCACCGAGTACCTCACGCCCAACCTCTGATCTCGCCGCTCGTGAGCGGGTGCTGCAGCTTGACGGATTCGAGCCGTGCGGCATCGAGGATGTGGTGCATCGACACCGCCTGTTCGTCACCCGCCGCAAGGAAGGCGGCGTTGATTGCGATGTTCCTGATGCTTCCTCCCGATGCGTTGAGCTGCGCCAGGCGTTCGAAGTCGAGATCCGCAGTAGGCGTTTCGGATGGAAACATCCGGCTCCAGATCTCGGCGCGCATCGCAGCGTCGGGAAAAGGAAACTCGACCATGAATCGAAGCCGCCTCATGAAGGCTGCGTCGAGCGCCTCCTTCATGTTCGTGGTGAGGATGGCGAGGCCGCGATAGTCCTCCATCCGCTGCAGGAGGTAGCCGGTCTCGATGTTGGCGTAGCGGTCGTGGCTGTCGCGCACCTCGCTTCGCTTTCCGAAAAGGGCGTCGGCCTCATCGAAGAGGAGGATTCCGGCGCCCGCATCCGCGGCGTCGAAGATCCTGCCGAGGTTCTTCTCCGTCTCGCCGATGTACTTGTTCACCACCTGGCTCAAGTCGATGCGGTAGAGGTCGAGGCCAAGCTCGCCGGCAACAACCTCGGCCGCCATGGTTTTGCCCGTACCGCTGGAACCGACGAAGAGGGACGCGAGGCCGAGACCCCGTGACGTGCGCCGGCCAAACCCCCAGAGGTCGTGGACCGTGTAGCGCTTGACGACCTGTAGCGCGATCAGGTGCAGAACGGCGAGCTGCGCGGGCGGCAGGACCAGGTCGTCCCATCGGGCTCGCGGCTCGATGCGGTGGGCCAGGCTTCCGAGGCGAGGGCGCGCGTGTGCGCGGCATGCGAGCCATAGGGAATCTCCGAGGTCGGTCGTATCGTCCGACGCCGCGCGCGCTTTCGTCTCCGCGGCAACGGCCGCGATCTCGGCGGCCGGCAGGCGGTACTGCGACACGATGCGGTCCAGGTCGCGCTCGGCCATCCCGCCGTCGAGATCGAGCTCCTCGAGCCAGAGCTCGCGCTGCTCTGCCGCGTCGAGGGGCGGGACGCGAAAGTGAAGGTGCCTCCGCCCGTCCAGAGGTTGCGGCGTGACGGTTTCCACCAGCACGGGCATCTGAACCGCATCGAGCAGACGCCGGATCGCGCTCGACCGGGCGGCTTCGGCGTGGTCGATGCGGCGGCAGTCGAGGGCGAGGAGCCTACGTTCGAGTTGCGCTTCGCGCCACCAGAGCCGTGCCAGGCCGTCCAGCTCGCGCGGTTCAGCCGGCAGTGTGTCAGCGTCGGCGACCAACAGGGCGAGGCCAAGACGGTGCGCGGAGTGCAAGGAGACCGAGCGGACGAGGTCCGGGTCGGCGCCGGAGATCTGGATCGTCTGCCGGGCCGAGTCCTCCCAGCTACGCTGCCAGGCGGCAGATACCTCGGCACCGAGCTTCGCCTGGGATGCGAATGAGGCCCGAGCGGGCGGCGCGAACCGCACGATCCCGGCGAGCCGGCTGTCGAGCTCGTCTGAGCCCAGGAGGTGGACCATGATCCGCTCGTCGAGGTGGACCGGGCAGCTCGTCAGGCTCGTGCCGCTGCTGAGCTCGACCAGGCGCCAGTAGCGCAGCGGAGCTCCCGGCAGCAAGGCCTCGGTGCGACCTCCAGGGAGCACAGCCATGGCAAGCCCGAACGTGGGATAGACCGGACCGTTCTCAAACGCCTGTGCGCACAAGCGCCCGAAGTCAGGGTCCAGCTCGAAACCCGCACACATAAGAAGGACGAGGCGCTCGAACTCGTCGAGCCCGAAGGCGGCTGCGACATGGTCCAGGGCGGCCGACCGCGGCGAGGCGTCCGGACCCGGCACCACGGCTGCACCTCGCGCCGCGGCGTTGAGCAACATGCGGACGCGGTCGATCTCCACCTCGAGCCCGAGGCGCAGATCCGGCTCGGTGCTCATTTCCGCGCTCACGGCACTGCGACCGTTTGATTCGGGGGAGCGCTGGAAGCTCCGTCCACGTGGACGACCAGCTCATAAGTCGCGGCCGGCAAGTTGGTCACGGGGAAATCGATCTGATAGGTCGAGGCGGCGCGGTCCGCGGCGAGCGCGACCTTCAACGGCACATGCGTGGCGGGATCTCTCAGCACCAGGTCGACCGCCTGGGCAGGCTGGACCGGGATGTCCATGGTCACGCGAAAGGTCGCGATGAACCCGTTCGGCCCCGCGACCGCGGCCGAGGCGAGACCGGCGACAACCACTCGCGGCACGAGTATGAAGGTCACCTGCTCCGAGCTCAACGCCGCCCGTGGGGTTGGGGGCCGGCCGAACGCCTCGAGCTGCGTGACGCGCACCGAGACGGGCCCGGCGGGCGGTCCGGACGCTGCCGGCAGAAGCTGAACCTGGAGCTGACCTGGCTTCGCGGCCGACGGTGTAAGCGCCATTCCCGCGACCACGACCCGCGCACCGGCGGGTCCGGCCAATGCAGTGCCGGAGATGGTGATCGACGTCCCGGCCTGGATCGGCGCGTCCGCGCCGGCGGTTGCCCTGACACTCGTCACGACTGGCCGCTCGATCGGCTCGACCCGAATGTCGCGCACCTGCACAGGCAGGGCTGGGATCACAAGCGTCTCCTGCTCGATGACCACGACCGACGCCTGATAGGCGATCGAAAGCGCGTAGGGGATGTCGGGAAACAACGCCCACAGGCGGGAGAGCTCCTCGAGGGACATGGGCAGCTGCGTGAGCTTGACGAGCTCGACCTGGTCGCCGAGATCGGTGGTTGCGAGGAATGGATAGACCGCGTGCGTCGCTTGTGCGGCGCTCACCACGTCCGCGATCTCTGTTCGGCTGACCTGCGGGATCGCGTTGAGGGTGCGGGCCGTGACCGCGAAAAGGCGCTCAGGCTCGAGGTTGGCGCTGTCGCCGTAGAAGGTGAACAGGTAGTCGAGCTCGAGTGGGATGCGGGGCTTTGTCACAACGCTGCCGTCGCTCCGGCGCGTCGGCAGGTCGTCGTTGCGCATCGACGGGTTGGGCTGCGAGTGGTAGAGAAATATGTTGACCGCCGGAGTCGGCGTCGCCTGAAAGGCTTGGGGGCGCCCGATGGAGACTTCTGCCCCCGACACGTCGCTTATCACGGCCGGCCGCAGAATGCCGCGCAAGGCCGCGGTCACCGTCGCCACCGCGAGGTAGTTGCTCACCTGCGCCCGGACGTCCGCTTGAGATAGTCGTCGAGGGATTCGACCCGCGGCTGGGTGGACCTCTGGATCGCCGGTGGCGGCGGTGCCGCGGCCCTCACGTCGATCCGGCCGATCCGCACTTGAACCACTGCCTCGCTGTCGGCGAGATGGTCGAGACGCATCGACTCCGCGCGATCCATCCGGCGGCTTCCGCGCTCGACGTCGATCGCCGCACGATCCATTGGGCCGAAGTCGTGGTCGTTCGCGGGAGTCGTCGGGCGGCGCGCCTCATGCCGCGAAGTCTTCACTGACCGCACATGCGTCGAAGCGACCGGGGTCGCACGTTCAGCGGCGCGTTCCATGGAGGGTTCCATGGCGGCTCGGACCTCGTCCGCCGGCGCGGCGCTGTCCAAAGACCGCGACCCGTTGATCGATGTGTCGGCGGCGAAGACCGGGTCGTCCCATTCGAGCTCCGTTTCCGTGACCGGCCGCTCGAAGACCGTCGTGTGATCCATCCCGGCTTCTTGCGTGACAGCGTCCGACTTCGCGTAGTTGGTAGCGATGGGAGTCGGACGCGCATCGGGGTCGGCCGCGAGCGGCTGGCGGCGTGCGGCCACGTGGTCCGCACCGGCCCGCGGCGCTAGTTGCGGAGCATGCGTTGCCCCACCCATGTCCGCGGGGGGGCGCGCCGGTGCAGGCTCCGACTCCTGTGCTCCCGGAGGAAAGACCGACTCGACTCCAGGTTCCACCCGAGTGGATACGGTTTCGTCCGCCACGTCCTCCTGCGCGGCTGGGAGCGGAGCGCTGCCACGCGCCTGCTGCGTGGCTGGAACCGGCTGTCGAGTAGTTCCTAGGGGTGCAGGGGCGCCGCGATCGACGGTCGCCGCTCTGTTTCCTGCAGGCGCGGTTGGTGCGCGGTGCTCGGCACCTGGCCTGGCGATGTCGGCGGGCGGCACATCCAGGAACTCCTCGACTTCCATCGGCGATGCGACGGTGAACTGCGCGTCCGGTTCGAAGCGCGAGCGGAGTCGCGGCTCGACCAAGCGCGACGCGCCCACAGCCCGCTCGGCCAGCCGCGAGAGAAATCCGCTCACTCCGCGGTCACCAGGTCCAGGTATGCCTGCCGCCGTCGAGACGGCAGACCGAGAATCTCGGCTTCGCTCCAGCCGTAGGCGGCTGCCAGGCGATGGATCTCACCCAGCAACCGCCGGGCGCCAGACGAGACTTCGGCGCCGACAAATGACCCCGGGTCGAGAGCCGCCTCCCACTCCGCACCACACGCGGGGCAGACAAGCTTGAATCGAAGGTCGGCCTGGGGATCGGCCGCCGCCATCGCGTCCTCCATCGCCGCGACGAGCTCCAGGGGGGCCTCCTCGACCGGATGAGGTTGCGACTCCCGGGTCAAGCCCACGACGCACCGATCGATCAGCAGCAGGCGTGCAGCCTGAGCCTCGGCGCAGGACGCGGCCGCCTGCATGTCGCGGCTGCTCGGGAGACGGAACTGGATCGACCAGTCCTCGTGCTCGGCGAAAAGACGAGTGTCGGCGGGTGGCTCGGCTGTGATGTCGCCGACCTCAAAGCTCAGGTCGACCTGCTGGCTACAGGCGGGGCAAGAGGCGAGCGCCTCAATGCCCTCGCCGAAAAGATGGCGCCTGAGCTCGAGCAGTCGATACTCGAGCCGGCCGATCGGAAGGCCGGCCATCGACTCGACATCCGCGCCTTCCACTGCCGGCACGACCAGCGCCAGCGTCCGCCAGCGCGCCGGCGAGCGGCTAGCGGACTCCCAGCAATTGATGAGGAGGCTGGCGGCCGTCATCGAACACCCTTTAGGACGCAGGCACGGCGAACGACGGATCAGCCGGCTGCTTTTGTTCGAGCCGGACCCAGCCCTCGTTTTCGAGCTTGATGTGCTCGATGGCGATGACGTTGGCGTTGGCATCCAGGTCAGGCATTGCTTGGAACTCGGAGACCCAGCAGCGATACACGTTGTAGACGACTGCAAGCAGCCCCGCCTCGTTGTAGACCTCGATCGTCAGGTCCTTGCGGAAGTCCTTGAGAGAGACCTCGGTGCCGAGGCCCTCGCCGAAGTTCCAGACCTTGTTCGCCCACTGCTGGAAATCGATGTCGTGAGTGATCCCTCGTTCGAGGGTGATGGGGTCGTACTCGGAGCGGCCCGGCGACTTGCGGCTCGAGCTCGGATCGCCGCCGGTTCTGTGCTTCACCACCTCGGTGGTCCGCTTGAGCATGCCGACCTTGCTCACGCCGGCCACGTAATCGTTTCCGATCTTGACCCGGAATTTGAAGTTCTTGTAGGGATCGTGTCGACCCGCTGTGAACTCAGGCATCGTGATCCTCCTCCTGCTAACCGGCCGATTGCCCGGCGAGCTGCTGAATCTTGATGACGACGAACTCAGCCGGCTTCAGCGGCGCGAACCCGACGATCACGTTGACGATCCCGAGGTCGCGGTCCGCCTGTGTCGTGGTGTCGGCGTCGCATTTGACGAAGTACGCGTCCTTGGGGCTCGAACCCTGGAAAGCCTCTTGCCGGAAGAGCCCTTGCATGAAGCTGCCGATGTTGAAGCGGAGCGAAGCCCACAGCGGCTCGTCGTTGGGCTCGAAAACCGCCCACTTCGTGCCTTCGTAGAGGCTCTCTTCGATGTAGAGCGCAAGTCGCCGGATTGGGATGTACTTCCACTCGCTCCCGATCTGGTCCGCGCCCTCGAGCGTCCTGGCTCCCCAGCTGACGTGACCGTAGATCGGGAAGTTCCTGAGGACGTTGACGCCGATTGGGTTCA
The DNA here is from genome assembly GCA_035602465.1 of Candidatus Sulfotelmatobacter sp. Taxonomy (GTDB): domain Bacteria; phylum Chloroflexota; class Dormibacteria; order Dormibacterales; family Dormibacteraceae; genus 40CM-4-65-16. Next base: position 35,728 of record DATNMQ010000125.1, read on the forward strand.
GCTCACCGTTTTCGAGGTCGGTCAGCCTGACCGCGACGTCCGCTCCGGAGAGCGTGGCGCCGATGCCCGCCGGAGCCTTCCACACTCCTCGCGTCGTGTCGGTGCGCGCGTAGACGCCGGCCATGGTGCCGCTTGCAGCGACGTTGCGGGGCTGGCTCGGGTTGAGGGCATCGGGAATGACAAGCCTGGGGAAATAGACGGCGGCATTCTTGTCGCGCAACCCGTCGTGCGCGCCCATCCACTTGAGCATCTTGTCGGTGTGGTCCGTGGTGTCCGGAATGTCGATGATCAGGAACGCTCGCTTCGCGTCGCAGTAGGCGGTGGCGTCCGCGTAGACCTTGTTCAACCCGAGATCAGGCAGCGCCGCGGCCGCTGGAAGGCACATGAGATTGAAAATCGCGGGTTCGATTCGGTCGAGCGCGTACATCCCGGTGTGGGTGGCCGGGTCTCCGAGCAAGGCTCCCTGGCCGTCGGTTGATGTCCACGTCGTCGTCGTGAGTGAGCCCGGTGCGGGAGGTGCGTGACCGTCACCTCCAGGCGACGGGTTCATCAAGTCGCCGAGCTTCGTCCAGGTGGCCTTGTCCGGCTTGCCGATCGGGTCGCCGGCAGTGGCCGCAGGCGTCTGCCCGATGCCGCCGTCGGTCAGGAGAGCGAGGCTGGAGGCATTGTTCACCACCGTCACGCAGTAGCGCGGACTGGCCTGGGACATGGACAGGTTGCGATACGTCTCGAGGTTCGCGACTCGGGGCGACCCGTTGACGACTACGACCTCGCGGACGACGAGGTTGAACAGCGTCGGGTCGATCGCTCGAGCTTTGGCGTCGATATTGGTGGTGTCCACCGCCACCTGGAGGTTGTTTCCCCAATCGCCGGCGTTGGCTGCGCTGACCTCGAGAGTCGGCTGCCCTCCGTACCCGCCCGTCAGCCAGCCGGATGCGACTGCCGCGGCTGGAGCAACCCTGACCACGAAAGCGATCTGCCCGCCGTTGAGGTAGTACTGCAGGACCGCGTAGCTCGCCTCGCTGCGGGCGTCCAGGCCTCCGAAGGTTCGCTCGAAGTCCGCGAAGCTCGTGATCTCGACCGCCTGGTCGACCGGGCCTCGGGCGAAGAAGTCGATGAACGCCGTGTTTGATGTGCTTGCCCCGGCGATCGCGTGGACGCCGCTTGGGATCTCCTCGATGTAGACGCCCGGATAGCTGTACGTGCTTGGCATGGTGCCCCCTTATGCGATCTGCAGCGATTCCCACAGCGCGCGGTGCCGCTGCGCGATCCGCTCCCAACTGTTCTGATGGCAGTAGTCCCTCGCCGCGATGACCAACCGCTGCCGCAGCTCGTCGTCCTCCAGGAGTCGCCGCGCCCCCTCGATCGGATCGGCGGGCTGGTAGGTCACCTCCTTCAAGTCGTTGAACCACCGTGTCGGCGACGTCATCACCGGCACGCCGGTGGCCAGCCCGATGCGTACCGCGCCGCTCGCGACGTAGGTGTCGATCGGCCCGTACCAGTACATGAGAATGTCGGCCTCGGCGGCGAGCCGCGCAGCGATCTGCTCCGGCGGCAGAAACTCGTTGAAGACGCGGACCGTCTCGCCGTCGACGAACTCCGGCGGCAGCCCCGCGGCTGGATTCCCGTGATCGTGGCTGAAGATCAGCGCGCTGGCGCCAGGGATCGCCCGCACAGCATCGAGCAGCCTCTCGGCGCCCTTGTGTGCGGCCGCGAAGCCGAACGTCCCTATGACCTTTCCCCTTTGTGACTTGCGCGGCGGGAAGTACTCGTGACACCCATGCGGGATGTGGTCCACTCGCTTGCCGGGCCACTTCTTACGCAGCAGGTCAGCGCCTCCGGATGTGAGAGACACGAGCACGTCGGCATCCCGCTCCCACGGCCCCAGCTGGGGCGTCACGGTGTGCTCGGTGATCGCCACCCGCACACCCGATTGGCGCTGCCGGGCGATCTCGGTCGTGAGACCTGCGTCGTCGTACCGCAGGTATTCGTGCTGGATGTGCAGGACGCGGGCGAACCCCGGCTCCGGTGGTTTGGCACTGGCGACCGCCTCGGGCATCCAATCCTGGAGGTGGCGCGTGTACTCCGAGATGCCGCAGGCCTGGTTCCAGCTCGCGACCCACAGGAGCATCCGGCGGCGCAGGATGCGGCGAGTCGAGAGGCGCCGTTCCATGACATCGAGGAGGGCGGGCCCGTGGTTCCAGATGTTGCGGTGGGCCACCGCCCAATCCGACGCGGCACGCCCCATCGCGCGCGCCTCGTCGCGATGCATGGAAACCCAGCGCAGCTGTTCAGCCGCTGCGCGCACCGAGGGATAGGCGCGGACGCCGCAATCACCTCTCTGTGCCTCGACAAATGGTCGGAAGCCTTCCGCCGGCACTGGAAGAAGCAGTCCCCTGGCGTCAGCACACGCGTCGCTCTGTCCTTCCGCGTCGAGGGCGATGACCGGGAGGCCGGTGGCCATGCCTTCCACCAGCGGCAGCCCGAATCCCTCGTTGCCCAACGTCATCAAGACGTCGGCCTGTCGGTACCAGTGCGGAATTCCGCGGCTCGTCTCGTGGTCGTCCACGAACTGGATCCGCGGGTCGTCGGGAACGTAGTTGTTGTAGTGGAAGCGGGCCTTGATGATGAGCCGCGCCTCCGGATCGTCCGCGAACGCGAGCTTCCACGCGGATATGCCTTCCCTCGTGTGCTTTCGATCGTCGACCGTGGCCACCATCAGGGTGGTGAGGCCGGCGCGGAGCGGCCGCTCTTCGTAGTGGTAGATGGCCGGATCGATGCCCTGGGGTACGACCTCCACCGGCACCGTCACACCGCTAGCGCGAAACGCGTCCGCCACATAGCGGGTGGGCACGATCACGCAGCGCGCGGAGTTGAGGTCGCGCATCCATGTTGCAGACACGCGGCTGCTCTCGATCATCGTGTAGATGAATAGGTCACTCGCGCCGCGGAACCTGTTCAGGTCGGGCTGCGGTGGTGAGTAGTAGAGGACCGTGGCGTCGGGTTTGGGCATCGAAGTCCGGAGCAGGTCGAGAGTTTCGCGCGTCAAGCCTTCGCGAACAACACACTGCGGAGCGAGGTCGACGACCGCGCCTGCGCGCGCCATGCCGAGCAGCGCGTACTCCGCCATGCTGCCGTAGCCTTCGTAGACGATCAGGCTCGCGGCCAAGGTGATGCTGGACAGGGCTCGCGGCCGGCGCTGTTGGACGGGAAGCGATCCGTTGCGAAGCCGGACGTAGAACTCGCGGTCGAGCTGGATCAGGACGGCGACCTCATCGATCGGCCTGCGTTCCCATCCGCTGAACCGAACGTCGACAGGGGTCAGGTTGCCCGGGTGGAGCAGGGCCACGTAGAGATCGGGCGCGTCCAGGCATCGCACACGTGAGGGATCGAACCTGGCCGCAAAAGCCTCGCCCTCGCCGACCTCGAGCTCAGGAAAGCGCCTCTCGGCCCAGGCCGAGCGCCGGTAGACCATCGTGCCGGGTGCGACCCAGCTGGCGCGGCGGGGATGGCGATAGAGGAAGGCTTCCCCGGTTGCGAGCCGAAAGTAGCGGAGAGGTGTGAGACCACAGAGGTCGGATTCGGAGCGATAGAGCTCCTCGACCTGGCATCGCACGCGGTCGGGAGCCATCCAGTCGTCATCGTCGAAGTGCGCGATGAGGTCGCCAGTCGCCGCCTCGCAGGCGATGTTTCGCTTGGCGCCGAGCGCGGTCCTGCGGTCGAGGCGGACGTACCGGATGCGATCGTCGTCGGGAATTAGATCACCCACCGGCCGCTCGCCGTCGTCGACGACTATGAGCTGTTTGCGCGGATAGTCCTGCCGCAAGAAGTACCAGACCGCCTGGCGGATGAATTGCGGCCGGTCGCGGGTAGGCATGATGCAGCTGACCAGCGGTGGATTGTCTGTGGGCAGTGCAGCCACGGTTGGAGGAGTGTGCCCGCCGCGAGTCACGCGGCCGTTACGCGGGCGTCACCGACCGGTTGCCACCAGCGAAAGATGCGAGCCCGGGACGAGCGCAGCGATTTCGGGCGAGGGCTCAAGACCAAGCTCCCTCTGGAGCACGCTGCGATACCGATCGAACTGCCGGATGGCTTCGCATCTGTTCCCCTCAGCAAGGTGGGCGCGTATTAACACCCGATGGGCACTTTCCCTGAGCGGTTCACCGCTGACAGCCGCCAAGCCGGCTTCGACCGCCTCACCGTGTCTGCCGGCCGCGCTCAGCTGGACGCAGAGGATCTCGAGTGCATGCACGCGGAGCTGGCGGTATCGCTCACGCTCTATGAGCACCCACTCGTCGTAGTGATCCGGCAGAAGCTCTGCCGCCGGCCTGATGGCCCGAAAGTCGCCCTCCTGCGCAGCACCGCCATTGAGCAGCTTCCGAGCACGCTCCGTTACGTCATACAAGTCGACATGAACGAAGGACGCCAGGCGGAGGTGGTCCGCGTCGGCCTCGATGAGCCTGTGGCCGGACTGGCCAAGTCTCCACAGCGCGGAGCGGAGGTTGCCGATCGCGTGTTGCTCGGTCGACTCGGCCCACAGGGTCCCGGCGACGTAGAGACGGAGCATGGGTCGTGCGCGAATGGCGAGGAACGCGAGCAGCCGTTCAGCGGCCTGGGTGACCGAGACGGTCCGACCGTTCGACTTCAGCTCGAACCCTCCAAGAAGGCTCAGCTCGATCGCTCGATCGCCGGGCCATCCGGGGGCGGACTGACTCTGCCGCATTGACGTCCTCCGTTGCGCTGCTTGACGCTGTCGGAACTGCCCTGATGGAAACCCGGACCACGTCACGAAGGCGTCACGAGAACGTCACCGGCATCCCGTTTCAGTGACGGACGCGTAACGGCACGGCTGCTAAGACAGCAACCACTCCCAGGATGAGCCATGGAATTCGCGGCCCCCGGCCGGGTTATGAGTTGCCTGCTGTGGGCGCCAACCGGCATCGATCACCACCGTCAGGTCGCGGCCAGTTCGCCGCCCCAGGCAGCCGCCTCCGAGCGGACCTCAGGTCCGAATTGGAGCCCTTCCTGGGTAGGGACCTGAGCCAGATCCGAGTACACGATGATCCGGCGGCAGGCGCGGCCGCATCCGCGTTAGGGGCCCGAGCCTACACGATCGGGCCCGAGATCTTCTTTGCGCCGGGCCAATACGCCCCTCAAACCGCGCACGGGCGCGCGCTTCTCACTCATGAGGTCGTGCACGCGATTCAGCAAACGCGCGTGGGGCAAGCACCTCAACCGGACGGCGGGTCGCCGCGACAGAATCCGAATGCGGCGGCCGAGAAGGAAGCGCATGAGCTCGGCAGCATCGGAGAACGCCGGCCGCACTCGCTGAGGGCGGCTCGATCGATACCGCGCGCGAATGCACCGTTTGGATGGCCGCAGTTCCACGACGACGGCACCGTGCACACGCATCTCCAGCAGTGGGACAACCCCGCCGTCGCCTCGGTCGTCTATCCCAACCGCGACGACATGATGGGACGGATCACGACGACGCTTGGTAAGGAAGAGGCTGCCTCGCTAGGCGGAATGGATGAAGAGACGCGACAGAAGGCGGTGGTGACCATCCGGGCGCAGATCGAGGAACGACTGACCGCGCTGAAAGCCCGGCCGGACGCCGCTGACGGCGAGATCAAGAAGTCGATCGACAAGCTACAGGCGCTGGCCGCCGCGAAGCCGGTCAGCCCGCAGCAAATAGTTGTATGGGCCACCAACTTTCTCGGAGCTGACCTGCATACGGCGGGTATGTCGAGCGCCGATCTCTTCAACGCTACCCGCGCTCAAATGCAAGCGAGCGGACTGCCGGATTGGGCGCAAACGATTCTGGTCGACTACGGCGGGATGCGCTACAAGAGCTCCCACGGGAGCTGGCTTCCGGCGGGAGACTTGTTGGCGCGGCTTTTGGAGCACGACCTGGCGAAGCCCGATGAAGATCACCTGCTCCCTGACGACTGGCCAGACCCGTTGCCTGCAGGTTGGCCCGCACCAACGACAGTAGCCGCCGGCGCCGCGCCGTCCGCGAAGCCAGCGGCCAAGGCACGGCCACCGCACGTTCCACGTATCGACAACCTCACGGCGCAGGCTCTTCTGCAGGAGCTGCACGACCTTGGGAACATGCCCGACGACGTGTGGTCCATCATCGTCGAGTTCACGGAATTGAGGACTCAAACCGACGAGCCCAAGTGGGAGGTTGCTCCAGTCGAGCCGAAGAGCTTGCCGAAAGCGATCACGGATCCATGGCGGTCCATTCTCATTTCATGGCGTCAGGCCAAATTCACCGCTTGGCGTCCCGAGATGGAGAGCACCAATCGACTCCTCGCGACCCAGGTCGTATGCAACGAGCTCGGCGAAGCTCTCCAGGCACGACGGGGCGTCAGCCTTCCGGGCGGAATCACCGCCAATGCCGATTGGATCTATCAACAGTCCCAGGCGGCAGCCAAGCCACCCGCAGCTCCACCGTCTTCGTCAGCTCCGGCCGCGCCTGCGCAGGGCGGACCCTCTACATCGACACCCGCCGGTAGCCCAGCGAAGGCAGCTGCCGAAGCCGCGTCCTTCAAGCAGGGGACCAACATCTCGGCAGCGGACCTGAAGCCGGGAGCGACGCTCTTCTTCATCCAGTCGGAGTGGGCCCCCCAGCCTCACGCCTGGGATGCGGTCCGACCGATACCTGGCGCGAAGTACGTCGTCCCCAAGGGAACGACGCCCATCACAGACGGCCTGGTCCACGATGGTTGGCGCTATGAGGTGACCGCCGACCTCATCGCACGGACGCAGATCTTGCCTCAACATTTCATCGGCCCACCCAGGAAGGAGTTCATGAACTGGCAGCACCAGGCCACCGTGCTGTCCGTTTATGACTCAACTGTGGTGACGATCGAGACGGTTTGGGGGCATGGTGCTGGGATCACCACTCGCTCGGTCAAGAGTCTTTCCGTTCCGACTGTGTTTGTCGGCTATGTGGCAGCGGACACCAAAGGGTCGGAGCGCGCCGGTGAGCATGAATGGGCACTTCGGGCCACTCACGAGTAGTTTGGGATGAGCGACCAGCTGAAGGCGTCGATGGCCGGAGAACGTGGCAAGCCGGAGCCAGCCGGCGGCTCTCGCCTCTTCAGGCCTACTCGAGTTGGTCCTCATCTCAGCGCACAAGAGCGCGATGCAGACACTCGTGCCTCCACGGCACTCCGGGCATTCCGAGGCGGGTCGACACCTGCCGTTTCGGACAGCCGCCATTTCGATGGTCACCTCGACGCTGACACGCGCCGGGGATTCGGAGCGGCGTTCGGTCACGACTTCAGCCGGGTCAGGATCCACGCAGGCCCTGAAGCTTCGAGGGCGGCGGCGCAACTTGGCACATCCGCATACACATTGGGCTCGGACATAGTTCTCGGTGCGGCGGTATCCCGCCTGCCACCGTGGAATAGGCAGGCGTTGCTTGCGCACGAGCTTGCTCACACCGTCCAAAACGCGACCCAGCCGGACGGTGGAGTCGCGGTGGCGCACAGGGCGCCGCCGCCAGGTCCGACCGCGCCCGCCTCGCGCCCGGATAGCCCGGCCGGCTTGCCGCCCGGCCATTACAAGGTGATCCTTGTCGGCGCGCCAGGATCTGCTGAGGTGAAGTCTGGCCATCCCTTTCAATTCGCCAAGGCCGCCGCACAGAGCGACTTCGGACGAGATGCCAATACCGTCTGGTTGGTCGAGCGAACCGGTTATGAGCTCGGGAAGATCAGCAAGTCCGACCTGGAAGCGTTCGCCAGCCCGTCGATCGTGTTCTGGGTTGACCCGGATAATGGACTCGCGGAGGCCATCAAAAGCTTTCCGCCACAGTCGATTGGCAGCATGGAAGCTTACGGTCACGGCACTCCGGGCCTGCTTGCCATGCGCCATGGCTGGCCGGGTCAGGCGGACTACGGCCTCTCGACCGCCCAAGCCAAGAGCCTGTCTCCATCGGCATTTGCCCCTGACGCGACGATTTCCTTTGACTCGTGCAATTCAGCGGCCGTCGCGGAAGCGATAGCCCAGTCCACTGAACGACCCGCTCAAGGCTGGGTCGGACGGACCTCGTATCACGACGTCAACGTCGGCACAGGCGGGGTGCGAGGTTCCGAAGTCTTCACGGAGGGTGGGGTCGACCCGACCGAGGCGGGGAGTCGGATGCTGGGCCGGGACCCCGAGAAGCTCACGTATGCCCCGGCGTCCTCGTCGGGTGACTTTCAAAGTTACTACTCGATCACGGCGCGGCTGCCGAAGACTCGTCGATTCCCGGTCGGGGCGCATGGGAGCGTATCTCTGACGATTTCCGCTCAATCGGAGGTGGAGGCTATACGTGGGGGCAAGGTCACGGTGATCCTCCATAAGGAGAATCGATTCTTCGATGACGACATCGATCCGACGCACGAGGTTGAGATTGGGAAATCGGGCACGTTCGCGTGGTCGGGGTTGGAGCAGGGGACCTACTACATCGAGATCTTCCACCTCAGCGGAATGCTGGTTGAGGGGAACGTCTCAGTGAAGATTCGCTGATGTCCGTCAAATCCCCTCGGCTCCAGGCCGAACCCGGATCGCGGGATGACCTTCACCGCGCATCGCGCCGGGCCGATCTCCCATCGCTCGCCCCCGCTGAAATGCGCTCCTTGGGCCCGGCGGTCCGGCCGCTCGAGCCATCCGCGCGGGACTTCTTCGAGGCGCGCCTCAATCGAGACTTCGACCAAGTACGTGTCCACTCGGGCCGATCGGCTGACGATCTGACCCGATCGCTCAGCGCCAAGGCCCTCACCGTCGGGGAGCACATCTTCGTGCGCCAGGGCGAAGACACGGCACTCGGCCAGCGCTCGCCGCTGCTCGCCCACGAGCTCACCCATGTCGCCCAGAACCGGGGCTCCGCGCCCGGCCCGATCACTGCGCTGAGCTCGCCAGCCGATGCTCAGGAGGTCGAGGCAGAGTCACTTTCAGGATTGCTGGTTTCGGGCAGTGATCGTGCCAAGACTCCGGAGGTCATCGGCCGGACGCACCCACATGTCGCGTATCGCCTGCCTGCGCCTCCCGAATACAAGGGAAGTGTCGGCAAACTTGATCGCAGCGTCATCGCCCTTGACGATGTCGCCGATTTCCTGTTGACGGTCGTGGGCGGCAAGCCAGCCTTCGCGGCCCAGACAGTGAACCCGCACGTGATCGATGCCTCGATCACCCACATGAGCTGGATGCTTTACGACCCCTCTGACAACGAATTGCCAGGCAGCTACAGCACCCTGCCCACCAACCCTGCAGCCATCACGTCGCCCTTCGCGATCGCGCCCGATAGCTTCGAGGCAACGAGCCCGGAGGGGCGCTACCTGCTGCGGTGCGTCGGCCGCAACGCGGCCCACGAACCGGTCGCCTATTCAGACCGCTCTTTCTTTGTGTGGAAGACGAAGCCCATATCGTTCATGAACCTTCCCGAGCTCAAAGCGATCACAAGCGCGCCGGCTAAACACTCCATCGGAGAGGTTGGCGCTGCTTCTGCTCGCTCGATGTTGCTCGAGCACCAGCAAGCGGTCGCCGCAACCGGTACGGGAAAATTCATGGGCAACCGGGCCGGCGGGCCTGTTCCGGCCGGAGTCACGAGCTCGGACTGCACCGAATACATCCTGTCTGTGCTCAGGACGTCTTTCGAGGCCAAGGGCCGGGGCGGCGACTGGAAGGCTGTCTACGATGCCGCGGTCACGGGAAGCGGCGCGGGCGGTTTCAAGGGCATGGCCCTGGTGCAGTCGCTCGAATCGTCTGCAGGATGGAAAGGCGTCTTCTGGGGTAAGGACCCGCGAGATCCCTCCGATCGACTCCCCGAACATCCTGTTGCGTACAAGAAAGTGCGAGAAACCGGCTCCTACTACGGGGCCGCCGTGGATACCACAAGGTCGGCGGTCGAATACACGCCCACGAGCCCGAGAAAACCCGAGAGCATGGCCAACCTCGATCGTCTCCGCCATGTTCCGCTGGGGCTGGTGGCGACGAAGGGTGCCGTGCACATGGGCCTCTTGCTCAACGGGCAGCTCTATGAACTTCATTGGGAAAAGACCGCCACGGATCCAGACGTCATTCAAGCCACACCGCTCGAGAAGTGGGAGTGGCAAACCGGGGTGGTGGTTGCTCCCGCCGATGACCTGGACGCGGCCTGGGCCAAGTAGCCGAGCCGATCGGCTTACGTCGCGACCTGGGGGCCGGGCGATGCCTCGGCTCCAACAGCGTGACCGCTCGGAGCCGGCCCACCCTCTGACGGGAAATCACCGGCCGACTGTCGAATCAAATAGAGGTCGAGGTGGGAACCCGTCGCAAGTGGACTGAGCGGCCAGAGCTTTCCGTCAAGCGTCACCCCTTCGGCGTGGACCCAAAACCCTGCATGAACTGCGGCGGCCGCCAACTCTTCCCAGCTCGTGGTCCCAGCTGGAACCACGTCCATCTTCCTGTACGTCCGATGCTCACCATCCTTGACGACGGAGGTGACACGAACGCGCTTGTCGGGACCGAAATGCTGCTGGAGGAAATCTGCTATGGCGAGCTGCCGAGTAACGGTCGCTTCGATGCTCCAAAGCCGCTCGTCCGCAACCTGGTTGCCGATCAACTTCATCGGTGTCCGCCGGTCAACTGGGAGCACGCCGTAGTTGGGCTGCTTGCCCTCTGACAGCCAAAACGCGTGCTCGGCCGCAGCCGGATCCTCGGCTCGATCGAGGCGCAACCCAGCACGGCTTTGCTGGTCGACGTGCACCAACTCGTGCGCGATCAGTTCGCGCCCCGCGGGAGTCGAGGGCGAATATTGCCCCGCGCCGAAGTAGATGTCCCGGCCGACGGTGAAGGCAAGGGCTCCGATACGTTGCGCGTGGGACGCCGCCTCAGAGTCTGCATGCAGACGGGGCGCGCCAAGCTGGCTACCAATCCGTCCTGGCGCAGCCAACCGCAAGTCTCCTGCAGCCAGTTGCGGCGCTGAAGTTCTGGCCTCGATCTCCGATGGGTCATGACGGTCACTTACCCGAAGAGAGCCATGCGGGGACGTTCGGCGGGCTGGCATGTTCGAAGGGCCGCCGTCGTGTTGCGATGGAGCATGGGCGATCAAGCTCATGACACGGTAGATCGTAAGAGCAAATCGGAGCGTTAGGCGTAACCGAGTGAGACGACAGCCGCGTCCGCGTCGGCGCTGTAATGGATCAGCGCCTGGGGTCGGGCACTCTTGATAGAGTTGGCCGCGTCCACCGCCGACCAGCCGAGCGCCCGCATGATCGCGTAGCACATGGACGGGCCTCGGTTCACGCCCGCCGCGCAGTGTGCATAGACGTGGTTGCCGGGCTGCGACAGAGCCTGCAGTCCGAACTCGATCCCCGTTTGAAACCAAACCGGCGGCTTAGTCAGGCCGTCGTCCGCGGTGGGGTCATAGAGATAGTGGAACCGTTGGGCGAGGAGGCTGCCGTCATCGAATTCGGCGCGGCAGTCGATGACGTGGGTGATTCCGGCGGCCGCCAACAGTTCGATATCGGCCGGGCCGCCGAGGGCGCCGCCGGTCGAAAGGCGGGGCGTGACGAAGTTGCCGAAGGTTCCGATAGGTGCGCCGTGATCAGGCATGGGCTTACGAATCTCGCACGGAGGCCGTCACCCCCGCGTCACCGGCCAGGTCTCGACGAACGGCCTTGCCGACTCCGATTTCCCGGGCCATCGGTGGCTGGGGGCCAAGGCGGTCCACTACGGAGCCGAGGGGCCCCTGGGAAAAACCGCGCCACATGATGATCTGGCCAAGCACGAACGCCGCGGCCGCGGCCAGCAACAGCGAAGCGAACGATATCTGCCAGGAGTCTGGCTGGGTGTATTCGAGATAGACCGCAACGCCCGACACGAGCACCATCGCCCAGACAGCTTCCCCCCATTGCATCCAGGGTGGAGGCCCGCCGCCTCCATCGCCAAAGAACTGGAGCGCAACCCAGACCAGGATGGCGAGCACCGTGCCCGCCACAATCGCCAGCTGCACGGTCGAGATGAAAGGACCGCCTTCCGCCAGCAGGGCGACGAGCCCCGACATCGCCAGCCCATAGGACAGGGCGACGACGCTCAGTATGCTGCGAATGTGACGGGCCAGCCAATTGCCCGCCGAGTACCAGACGGCGACGCTCAGGACATCAAAGGGATGGGCAGCGATGAACGTAGAGACGTCGTTGTGCATGTAGGCTGCGTAAGCCGTCGCAGACCCGACCTCGACGCACAGCGCTATCGCTCCGAGCGCGACCGCCACGACTGCAGCACTTGCGTCGTCTCGGTTCATCATCGCAAATCCTCAATCCACTATCCCTTTACCGGATAGCACTCGATCAGCACGTGGATCCAGGCGCGGGTGCAATACCGATGGTCGAGGATGATGTCGCGAACGCTTTTAGCCCTTGGATAGTCGTAGCCGTCCCTTGGCTCGATGGTCTCGGTGGGCTCATCGACCTCCGGGTTTCCGATGTCGATGGTTCCTTTCTTGCATCCGGTTGGACACTTGAACCGCTTTGCCCACTTGACGAGCTCTTCGCGGTATTCCCTGCCGGCCTTTTCCGCCAAACGCATTGCGTCGGCACGCGCCCCCGTGTCTCCGGCCGAGCCATAACCCACGACGCAGATGTCGCCTGTGCGCAGCCACCCGTCGACCCCTATGCACTCTGGCATCTGAGACCTCCCTTCATTGCGGTCGATACCGATCCGCTCGCGTAAGCGGCGGTCGAGCCCTTGGGAGAAAGGTGGCAGGCAGGCGTCACCGCGCCGTCACTCGGCTCCAACCAAATAGGCCGGGCGCCTCCGATGTCAACTGAGTCAAGTGTCACCGGCCGACCGCTTTGACCAAGCAGCCGATCAGCCCGAGATACCCTCGCTCTGGATGTCAGCCGGCTTGGCTTTCGAGGTACGTGAGCTGAGCGATGCCAAGGCTTGCGGAAGTATCCACCGCGTCGCTCTGTGTCGCGGTCTGTCGTGAGAGCCCGATCTCCACATAGGCGTACCGGTCGGCGGTTATGTATTCGACCCAGTCTCCGCCGTTGGAGAACGCATAGATGCAGGCCTTCGAACCAGCACCTCCGGCGGGAGCGGCGGTGATGGTAGTCGAGATCGGAGTCTCTCCGGTGAACGTGTAGTCGCAGCCGCCGGCGTTGACGGCGGACGCTGGGTTCTCGCCGCGTAGAACGAATACCCTCACGTCAACCCAGTAGTACGGCGCGGAACTCGAGTTGGCCTGATACACGCGCTTCCATCCGCGCCAGTTGTTCAGCGTGATTGAGCCATCTTGAACCTGTGTGTATATGGTCGGGATAAGGCTCGAGGGCATCATCAGCGCCTTGGGATCGAGAACCGGAGCGGGAGACGCGATCGGGCTCGCAGCCTGACTCGACGGCGTCGGCGTGACGCTCGCCGTGTTGAGGGAAGCGATCCAGACCGCGCCTCCGCCGACGAGCAGAATGGCTGCGATCACGCCGCCTGCGATGAACCATAGGGCGACATTGGAACTCTTCGGCTTGGGCCGGGCGGGAGTCTGGGGAATGGAGCTCCCCGGGCCGGGCATGGCATCGAAGCTCTCGAGTCCACCGTCCCGGACCCGGCCCGTCCAGGCGGTCCCCGACCAAAACCGCTGCTGGTGACGGTTCAGGGGATCGCTGTAGAAGGCCCCGGCAGGACGCATATCGGGCCGCGGAGCTGGTGGGGTCTTTGCCGGGTCAGGCGAGCTTTGCTCGGAATCAGGTGGTTTGGTTGGCTGGGCAACCGGGATCGGTATCGACTCGAGTTCTCGGGCCACTGCGTAGTAGAGGTCATCGCGCTCCCTGAGAATGCCGATCAGCTGAATCACCGCGTCCCGCTCGCGCGGCTTGCTGATACCCATCTTCAACTTGCCGACAATGGAGAGTTGATCATCCAAAGAGAGATGGTCGGGGGACTGGATCTTCTGAGCCAGCCCGCCAAGGTAGCCGATAGGAACTGGCGGAGCTATGGGCAGCGGATCGGGCAGGGGTTTGGCCGGTGGGAGTTGCTGCAGCGCCCCCGCCACGGCAAACGCCGCGTCCCTGTCAGGCTTCGAGAAATCGACGATCTGCACCTCGGCAAGGTCTGGCGGAAGCAACTCGGTCCGAACCGACTCGATCATGACCGGCAAGATTGGCTTGCCGACACCACGCGCGTACTGGACCTCACGATCGCACGCGTCGGATTCAACGACTGCAGGCGAAACAGCCAGCAACAAGACATCCGAGTCCCTGATTCGTTCGAGGATGGCGTCCCACCACTGCTGGCCACCAGCCAGCTCCTGGTCGAACCAGACGTCGTATTTGAGGCGGTGGAGGCCGTCGAGGAGTGGTTTCAGCTTCTCGCGATCGTCGCTCTTGTAAGAGACGAATAGCTTCACTGTAAAGTCACCCCCTGAACCCGCGGCGATTATACTCACGCCGCCCGTTGTGGTCGAGGGAGACTTGACGCAGCTGCAGCCTTCGGTGTCGCACCAGGCATCGACGAAGCCCTTACCGGTCGCCATGCCCGCGTTGTTCCAGTTCGCCGACCGGGCGTCCCAGGTTTCTCAGCGCAAGTTTCTGTGGCGCCGCCGGATCGAGCTGGCCTTCCTCGTGGCTGCCGCCGTGTGCGCACTGATCCCGAACGAGAGCGTCTACTTCGCCAGCCAGGTGATCCCCGGCGCGATACTCGCGGGCCTCCTTTTTTTGGCCGCGGGCGTGCTCGAGACAAGCGTGGTCACGATCCAGCCGGAACGCTCCTGGTATCAGGGGCGGGCACTGGCCGAGTCGATCAAGACGCTGGCCTGGCGTTACGCCGTCGCAGGCGAACCGTTCGGTCAGGATGGCGGCGCCACCGACGCCCTGCTGCTGGGGAGGTTTCAGCAGATCGTGGACCAGTTTCCAGGCTTGAGAACTCTGCCGAACGCGGCCATCGACTCCGAAATCACACCATGGATGCGATCCACACGAAACGAACCACTCGCCGAGCGTAGAAACGTCTATGCCAACGCGCGGATCGGAGACCAGGGGCGCTGGTACGCGCAAAAGGCTGAATGGAACCGGCGGCGGGCTTATATCTGGGGCGCCGGCACACTCATCCTCCAGTTTGCCGGCGCCGTCGCTGCCTTTGCACGTGGTTTCAAGTTTGAGTCCCTCGATCTGCTGTCCGTGGTTGCAGTGCTTTCCACCGTGGCCGTGGCATGGCTGCAGATCAAGCAGCACGCCACGCTAGCCGAGAGCTATGGAGTCGCCGCATCCGAACTGTCTGCCATCAGCGAAAGCTTGCCGACACAGGACGACGAGTCAGCGTGGGCCCGCTTCGTCGACCAATCCGAGAACGCCATCTCGCGCGAACACACGACCTGGCGTGCGAAGCGGGCTTAGCGCGGACAGTCCTTTGGTCAGCTGCGCTTGGCGATCCACATCGTGTGCTCGCGGGAGATTGCACTTTCCGCTTCCCTGACACGTCCCGGAAAGGTCTTCTCGTCTGACGTCTCGGCGAGTGTGAGGATTGAGTCGAGCTCATGGGCCG
The DNA here is from genome assembly GCA_035602465.1 of Candidatus Sulfotelmatobacter sp. Classification (GTDB taxonomy): domain Bacteria; phylum Chloroflexota; class Dormibacteria; order Dormibacterales; family Dormibacteraceae; genus 40CM-4-65-16. The sequence continues at coordinate 51,238 of DATNMQ010000125.1, forward strand.
CGAACCCGTACCTCCGGCCCAGCTCGTCGTGGCTGTGCAGCTGGCTCAAAGCGGTCGCAGCTGCAGCTATTGAGGTAAGCACCCCGATCAGGTTCAGGGGGGATGGCGCGGCAATCCTGAAGATCGCCCATGTCAGCGCGAGCAACTCTGCCAGCAAGCCGCCGGCGAAGTACAGGCCCGCTCGCCGCTGGTGATACGTGGCGCGGTCGCTGTACCAGGCGATTTGATCCGAGAGACGGTTTGAGATGTATGTCGCGCGGCGCGCGTCGAATGGCTCGGTGCGGACATGACGCATCGATTGCGTGATCTGACCGGTGCCAGGCTGCACGCCGCCGATCGACAAGTCACTGCGTGCCTCCAGAATGTCATCGAGGTCGGCGATGAACCGGGCATCTGCCTGCGCGTCGGGGCCGGTGAACGGTTCCGTCCGCATCATGTAGCGCCAGCTGTTTCCCTTGATCGACTCGGCGACGGCCCGCCCGTCGAACCAGGTCCGGTTGGGCCGGCGAGATCGGTTTACCCACCGCATGGTGGCGCCGGTGCCCAGGGTCACCGCCGAGATGACTGCTGTAGTCTGCCGCCACGCCGTAGAGCCAAACGAGCTAAGGGCACCGGCCAACGCTCCAGCGATGATTAGAGCGACATCCGCCCGGATCAGGCTCACGTACCAACGCTGGCCAGAGTTCGAAGCGTTTTCGGCGGCCTGGACCAGCGCTGGATACTGGATGGTGTCGGTGGGCAGCGCGGCAGGCGTTGTTGCCATCTCGATCGAGCGATTGTAGGCCCGACACGCGGCATGACTACGCCGGCGTTTATTACTGCGCGAGGACCAATCTCGCCACAGGGAGATCGGCTGGCGAGCCTCCGGTGTCGCGGACGCCCCTATGTCGCGTGTGGACTCGTCTGAACGCTCCGACTACGCCTTGCTGAAGCGCCGGATTCGCCACGCTGGCCTGCTCCGGAAGCAGCCGTGGTACTACGCGTTGTGCATCTCGGCAAATCTTTCGATACTCGGCCTGTGCCTGGTGCTGCTGGTTCTCGTCCGGAACAATCCATGGCTTGGACCTTGGGCTGCGCTGCTCGTGGTCACGCTGCACAAGGCGAGCACCGGAATTTACATGGCCACGGTTTTCGGTCCCAACGACAAAGGGATGCCCCAGATTGACGGAACGACTCGGCTCGACTTCCTGCGAAAGCAGGTGCTGACCGCGCGCAACCTCCGTTCCGGCGTCGCCACGGACCTCTGGTATGGCTCCCTCAACTACCAGATCGAGCACCATCTGTTTCGATCCGCGTAACAGCCTCCGCGCCGCGCACCAGATCGTCCGGGAATTCTGCGGCGACGTCGGCGTGCCCTGTTACTAGACTTCGATGGTTCAGTCGTTCCGGGAGCTTCTCGCCTTCCTGCACGAAATCGGCAGGCACCTACGGGAGGCCAGCGCCTAGCCTCCGAGTGAGGCGGGGATGGATGGGAATCGAACCCACCCAGGACGCCTCAACAGCGCCCCGCAAACGGTTTTGAAGACCGCGGGTCCGGCGTCCACCAACGTGCGCAGAAGTCCATTCACGATCCTAACCAGCAAGCTAGATTCCATGGCCATCCGCAGCTGTGCGCCAGCGTGTGCGAAGTTGGCTGTCATCTTGGCTGTCATTAGCGTCACACCTCTACGCGGCTTGACACGCTAACTGACACCTTGATGAAGCGCCGTATTGACGCCGCCTGTTTACGACTGGCCCTGAGTTCAACTGACGGGCGCAGTGACCTAGGTGGAAAGTCAGAATCCAATTTCTTTGGGCAGCCTGACCCCCTTCGACCGATTCCGCCCGTAGGACAAGTTGAGATGGATCCAGATCTCGGTCTAGAGCAGGCGCAATCTGCCGTCAGCTGCCATTCCGGTCTTTGTCGGCGTGAACGCGCATAGTGCGCCCCAGGTGGAAGTTCGAGCTGAACAGGCTCTTATCGCCCGCGCCAAATCCGGCGACCAGGCCGCGTTCGAGAGCCTGCTCGAGCCAACCGTGCGGGCCGCCACACGTCTTGCGTTCGCGATGATCCGCGATCGCTCCGAGGCAGAGGACGTCTTTCAGGAGGCAGCGCTGCGGGCCTGGCGCAAGCTGCCGAACCTTCGCGACGGAAAGCCGTTTCAACCGTGGTTCATCGGCATCGTCGCGAACCAATGTCGCGATGTACGCAGAAGCCGATGGTCGAGGTTGGTTCGGCTCCCGAACGTGGAGAAGTCGCGAAGTGGCGACGAGACTACTTGGCTGGAGGCCGAGGACCTTCGGCGGGCGATTGCTGAACTGCCCCATGACCAGCGGGTCACGGTACTTCTGCATTTTCATCTTGACATGCCGCTGAGCGAGGTTGCTGCGGCTCAAGGGATCTCCGTCGCTGGCGTCAAGATGCGGATCAAACGCGCACTAAGGCGACTGCGACCGGCGCTTGGAGTTGGGGAGGTACCGGTTAGTGGCTGAGGAACTTCTTCGACGCAATCTCGAGCGGGCATTTGACCCTGGGCCAGACTTTCCGAGTCGTTTGCTCCTCTCCAAAACGATGGCGCTGGTGGGCTCGGTCGGTCAAGAACGACGTCGGCGCGGCAAATTCGGCATCTCGCTTACTCCGGCGACATGGCGGCTTGTGGCGGCAGCGCTCGTCGTCCTCGTGATCATTGGCGCCGTCGGCGTGTTTCTGTCGACGCACGGAGTCGTTAGGTCGAGCATCCCCGCCTACCCAGGACCGACTCGGGTGGCACAGCCGGCACCGTTTCACTTCGAGGTTTGTCGAACGACCTGTGATGTTCCAAGCCAGCCGGCACTGCAACCGCAGCCCCCGATAACGGCCCCATGTGTGATCGACGGTTCGAACTCGTGCCTGGTTGGACCGCCATTCTTTGCAAGCTCGACCATCGGCTGGGTCTTCACTGACTTACCCAGCGGACGGTCGATCCTTTATCGGACGGATGATGGCGCCCAGCACTGGCGGCCTGCGTTGAGCTGGAGCGGCGCAAAGGGCGAGATCGTCAAGTCAAGTGCCGACGGCCAGGAGGTGCTCGTAGCTGTTGGATATGACACGTCCAGCGCCACGATCTTTCACAGCTCTGACGGTGGAACGCGTTGGGATGCGCGAGGGTTTCCCGCGACCACTGGACTGCCTTGGGTCGGATTCGTCAGTGTCCGGGAAGGCTGGATATATTCCGGTTTCGATCTACTCCACACGATTGACGGCGGCGCCACTTGGACGCGAACTGGCCGACTTGATACGGACCCGCAAGGAGGAGGGAATCTTCTCTTCATGCCCGCCGCGTTCGGGGTCTTCACGTCGACCGGGACCACCTACCTGACGCACGACCTCGGGGTGACGTGGCTAAAGCTGAACCTCGCCCGACCGCAAGGTTTGCGTTCGAGTGCGGAGTTCTTCAATCTCGAGACCACCTTCTTCAGCACTCACGATGGCGTGCTCGCAGACTACAACTGCAGTGTCTCGGCCTGCACCTCCGCGAATCTCAACTACGTTTACGCAACCTCGGATGGCGGCAATCATTGGTCCCAGCCGGTGCAATTACCGGCCAACGTGGAAAGGGTCATCTTCATCGACTCCACTCATTGGTTCGGGCTCGCCGCTTTCGATCCGTCGGTAGACCATGGCCCGATCAACAGACTGATGCGCACGGCCGACGGAGGCCGCCATTGGGAGACGCTGGTCACGGCGAGCGCCGGGGGCTCATTGCCGGGTTGGGACCTCTTCTCCCCGATAGATTTCACCGATCCCTTGCATGGCTGGGCCACCACAACTGGCAGTAACGGCCCCGGTGTTTCTTCGCTACGCGTCACGCGCGATGGCGGCGCGACCTGGACCGATCGATCACTGCCTGCAGTACCCGGCGCGTGAGTTAGCGATTCTGCTGTAGCTGTCGTCTTGGCTGTCATAGCCAGGAAAACTGGCGGGGATGGATGGGAATCGAACCCACCCAGGACGCCTCAGCAGCGCCCCGCAAACGGTTTTGAAGACCGCGGGGCTGCCATCCGCAGGCGTCCGTAGAGATCCGCTGCTATTCGATCGCGCGCCTTCAGATTCCAGGACCGTGCGCCTATGTCCGCCGGCGTCCTTCAAGTTGGCTGTCATCTTGGCTGTCAGCGACCACATAGACACGGGACTCTTAATCCCAAGGTTCAGGGTTCGATTCCCTGCGCGAGCACCATATTTGTGTCAGGAGATGCCCCTGCGCGACAGGACGTGCCATTTGATGCGGACCGCTGTCATCAATTGAGGGGCGAGCTGTACACGACAAACGACTTCCTTCATGCCCAGAACGCGCTACAACGCGTCAAAATGCCGACTATAGCGACCCACTAGTTCGCGCCTGGAAACTACCGCACGCTTGATTCGACGAAGGTCTCGGCAAAAGAACTCGAGCGCCTCAGCTGCCGATCTCGAGGATCTCCTCAGTACTGAAGTCGCCGATCGCGACGTCGTCCGCGAAGGTTGACCAGAAGCGGTCCGGCTCCAATGCCGGCGGGTCGACCGGCTGAAGCAATCGCACCAGGACTTTCGCAACTTCGTTCCGCTCTTCGAGTTCGGCCGCCCTCGAGTAATACGGGAATCGGGCGATGGCAACCCGGACGCATTCGACGAACGTCGCGAGCGACGAATTGACGAATCCGGGAGTTGGTTGGCTGAGCCTCTGAATATTGACGTTTCCTGGCGCCCGTTCCTTAGCTAACACGTCAACCACGGCGCCGGTCGCCGGGTCAATCGCTATCCGGTAGAAGGGGCCACTCAGGCCGAATCCGACGAGTGGGCCGGCCTCGTGATACGTCAGAACGCGCAGCCTGGTGTCCCGCCGATACTTCGGACCAGTCTCTGGCACGCCAGTCGTGAAGAGTTCATTGGGAAGCGGTTCAGGTAGACCCGCGGTTTGCGGGAAGGCGCTCAACCGGAAAACCGGCTGTCCGTTCACGACCGCTGCCGGGACGAGAACCACGATGTCCGGTGCATCTCATTGCCAATTGTCCAAATCGGAAGACTCTTGGATCCTCGTTCAGGCATCTGACAGCTTATTTGACAGCTTACTCAGGGCAGTCTGTGACACGCCAGGACGCTCTGTGGCACAAGCGCGTCCGACGGCGAATACGCGAGGCACGTCCTGACAACTCCTGACGCTTCCTGGCAAGGAAGGTCAATCTCCTCTTAATCCCAAGGTTCAGGGTTCGACTCCCTGCGCGAGCACCATCATGTTGTGTCCCACAGCGTCAGGACGTGCCTCTGGTGTACCTGACGTGTCAACTGGTAGTGGGCAGCATCTGCGCCGTCGCCTGTTGACAGCTTATTTGACAGCTTACAGATCGGGAAATAAGCCCCCGAACTGTCGTCACCGGGGCCTGGTTTGAACTCAGCTGGTGTTTTCTTACCGACTCAAACCCCTTTGCAGAAAGACCAACAATCCCCTGCCTCGCTTAGCTAACGTGGTTGCGTTAGCTGACTCTTTGCGGGCGCACAATCATCTAATCGCTGCTCGCAGCCACGTTTTGGTTTGGGCCCATACATCGCGCTTGAGCCCGCTAATTGCGGTGTCGGCCATGGCAATCGGATGCGCGAGCGTCGCTATGCTGTCCCCTATCGAGTAGCAACGTTGAGCGTCTGACGCGATCTAGCCGGAGGAAAGCAATGGTCGGGGCAGTAGCCGGATCTTCCGGACCAGCACGGTGGCGCGTGGTCGTATTCAGGGTAGTTGCGGGCCTGCTCGGAATCTTGCAGCTGACCGCCGGCCAGTTGGCCGTGTCGCCTTGGGGGCCAGTGGCCCTTGCAAACCCAAGCCTCGAGCATCATCCGGACCTCCACCGCTGGGCGAATGCGCTCGCAGGCGGTCCGGACGTTACGACCGCGCTCGTGCTTTTGTACCTCGCCTGGCGCCCGCTCGGCAAACCGTTGATTCTGCAGTGGTTTGTGCTGGCTCTAATCGTCTTCTTCCTCGCGAACGTTTTCTTTCTACCGGGCAGCACAGTGTTCCTCACGATCATCTTCGTGCCGGTACTCATTGCCTATCCGGAACCACGCAAATTGCTGACGCCGCCTTGGCGAGGGACACCTAGTTGGCCTCTGCTGTGTCTGGCATTTGTACTCGCTGCCTTCCTTATCCCCGATGCCTGGCGCGCGCTCCAGGCCCAGCTTCGCGGGGCGGATGAGCTCCGGAATTACGACTGGCCAAGCAATGTCGAGCACTTGATCAACCTCTGTTTGGTTGCTCTGCTGGCGGCCTCGCGAAGACCAGGTTGGAACGTGCTCGCTCTTAAAGTGATTGCTGACCTCCTATATCTCGGTGTGGCGGCAATCTCCGTGCCAAATGCTCCTGGAAGTTGGGGTACCAACGGCGGCGCGATCGCTGTCGTGGGCGGTCTGGCCTTCCTCGGCGCGACCGCCTACGAGTGGCGCCGGGAGTCGCGACCAGCCCTCGCCCGTGGTCCGACGACCTAGCTCACAGGGCGGCCGCCGGCAGAACTGAACGGCTGACAGCTTATTTGACAGCTTACCCGGGGCAGTCTGTGACACGCCAGGACGCTCTGTGGCACGAACGCGTCAGACCGCCGAGTACGTGAGTCACGCCCTGGCACGCCCTGACACGTCCAGGCAAGGAAGGTCAATCTCCTCTTAATCCCAAGGTTCAGGGTTCGATTCCCTGCGCGAGCACCAACCTGTTGTGTCTCAGAGCGTCAGGAAGCGTCTGTGGTGTACCTGACGTGCCAAGTGCTGGTCGGCAGAACGCGCCCAGTTATGCGTTGACAGCTTACTTGACAGCTTATAGATCGGGAACAAGCAGCGAAACTGTCGTCACCGGGGCCTCGTTTGAACTCAGCTAGTGCTTTCTTGCCGACTAGAACCACCTTTTAGAAAGACCAACAATCCCCTGCCTCACCGCTAGACGCGCAGCGTGACGCCCTGAGCGATGCCTGATCGACTCACAGTGGCTCGGTCGCTTGCAAGACAGTCTTTATCGGTACCGTTTGACGGCCCTTGACAAATGAATTAACATCCGTCCGCTGGTGTCGGCGTTAAGCAGACGGGGGGTGTTAGCTAGCTGTGAGAGCCAAGGGTCTTTCTCTCGTTGTGGTTTCGCTCGTAGCCGCCTTCGGCATGGTTCTTGCTGTGCCGGCCAGTGCTGCCTCTCCAAAGCATCCACCGCTCCCGCCCCCCCCTCCCATGACCGGGGATGCGCCAGGCGTAGCACCAGCAGCCTCTGTGCTGCTACAAGGGGGCGGCGCCGGTCTACCCTTCATCAACTGCATTCTGGCGGCCGATTCTGTGCACGGCTCCCACCATGTGAACGGCACGATGAACGTGACAGCGCGGGTGGGCTGCAACCTCGCGGTGCCCTGGCTCTGCATCGAGGCTTGGATTTGGAGCAACAACCGCCAGCAGTACATTTCTGATTCCGGTTGTGTTGTGTTCTGGCCGAACAAGACCGGTGGTACCACCAACGCTCCCGCCCCTTTTTGCGAGACTGGGTGGTACATCGGCCTTGGCTACGCTGACGTGATCTATCCCATTAACTACATACCCCAGGAGCGCACCCTGTACGTATGGAGCACCAACGGGTGGACGTATATAACTAAAGGCATAGATTGCTGAACGCGCGGACCTCGCTGGGTCGATGGACTTGGCGAGGTCCGTTCTTCGGTTAGAGTGGACGGCAACCTCTCGTGGCATCGAGTGACCTAGCACACAATCTTGTGCGGCGCAGGGTCGATGAATTCGATCAGGATCCCTATCTAGCCGGTCGACTCGATCCCAACCGACAGTTGGATCACTTCATCCAAGTGATTCTCTCCTTCAGCAATGGATCAGTGCGCCGGGATCGCGGCATTCTTGATCCCCCCGTCATCGATCCCACGCACAGCGACGCAATCGTAGGCACGTGCCGGCTCATCGCCGACATTGCGAAGAACGACAGTTCGCTCGTGAAGGGGCCACTTCGCCTCGCTAGTCAACACTGGATCCGAACGAATCTCAGGCCAACACCGGGGGGGATAGTGCCGCCCCTGGCGGAAACAGAGTTCGTCAGACCTGATCAAGTGTTCAGCCCCGTCCATAGCCCAAAACCATTCGGAGTTGGCCTGTTCACTTCTACGGCCACGAGCGGTGGCAAGAGCATGTGGAGGTCCTATCTCGACATGTTTCCAACTTCCATACTGAACCCACTCCCGTGGCATACATGGAAGGTCGAAGTGGACACCAAAGCCGTCTCGATCCTTGAGGTGACGACTGCGAGTGAGTGGGCGGCCTTCGTCGACAAATACGCCCAACATCATTCTGGGTTGATCTACCCCGAGTGGCCCCTAGTTGCACAAGACTACGACGCAGTTCATCTAACGCTGCGTGCGATAGCTGCGATACAGGGTATCGCATTCCGAACACGTCAGGGCATAACGGCACCAGCGTTCTGGGATGTCGAGCAGACACTCTGGCTGAGGTGGGGGTTTTCGTCGGTTTCCCTGGTGGATGTCGTTAACGAACAGCTGCGAGGCCAACCGAGAAAAGACGATGACGGATTCGCCCGCTAATCCCGCCGAGTTGGCGACGACGTGGTCGACTCCCGAGTCAACGGAATAGAGAGTTCGAAATCGGTGACGACGGCCGAGGATTCGATCTCGCCACGCCCAGTCGAGGCTCTGGGCTCCAAAACATCCGGGACCGAATCGATGCCCTCGAGGGAACCCTTCAGATTCACAGTGGAGGCGAAGGCACCCGCATCGAGGGCTCCATTCCCATAGCGGTTCACGACTAGTGGGGCGCCCTCAGCTCGCGGCCTGACAGCTTATTTGACAGCGTAGCCGGGTCAGTCTGTGACACGTCGGGACGCTCTGTGACACAAACGCGTCAGACCCCCGAATACATTAGACACGTCCAGGCATCCCCTGGCACGTCCAGACACAGAAGGTCAATCTCCTCTTAATCCCAAAGGTTCAAGGTTCGACGCCCTGGGCAGCACAATCATGGTGTGGGTTGATAGATACAGGGTCGCGCCGTGTCCCGATCCTCCCCTGAGAGGCGGGTTCTGAGGTGCTGGCCGCCTTCGGAGCCAACCCCGGTACAATCCATGCCTGCATTAGGAGTGGTCTGGTTTCCACCGGACCCGGCAACCTGGCCCGGACAGCCAAGGTGCCTCCCGACTTCCGGGGATGCGGTTCCTAAGGAGGAGCAACCAAATGTCCAGAATCATCGTTGGAGCTCGCCGCACTAGTTGCTCTTCGCGGCCAATTGCATCGGTTCATATCTGCGGGAAATCGATATGAGCGCTCCCGAGGTGGTCTACGACGGTGACCGTTTCGTGGTTGTCAACCCGGACTCGGAATACTGCGGCTTCTACGGCGAATTGTGGTACCTCGACTCTGACGGCAGGATCGGAGTTCGGCTAGACCCCGACCCCATGAGATCTCAGTGGGAGATTGCATTCCGCCCGGATGAACTGGAGCTTGTATCGCGAGCGGCAGAGCCAGAGCCAGAGTTCTCCTCAGACATCTGTGAATCCTGTGAGGGTCCTGGTGAACCGCGACCTGGGTTCGACATGAACCCGGCGGTCGTATCAGTCCTCTGTGATGCCTGTTACGAGGCCCTAGGCAAAATCCCGTGATCCGCAAGGTGTGCGCTCGCTGCGGCCGTGTGTTTATGGCGCAACCCGGCACGGAGCCGCAACTGCGACGGGCGGTCTACTGCAATCACGGTTGTCAGAGGGCAACTGAAGGGCGAGCGAGTATCTACAGCTTCGCGACGGGGGAAGGTATCCCGCTGCCCGGCGTAGCCAATCTAAGGCGGGAGCACTGGTGCTCTTGGGATCGGGGCGGCTCGAACGAGTGTCGACGGCGCAAAGATCTGGTGGCCGCAGTCGACGAGCATGGTGTGGTGCTCAGGACCGTGCAGGGCTGGTCGCGCTCGTATTGCCCAGCCCATCTAGAAGCTGGGACGCTTGAGATGAGGGAGCGGGCCGCGCGTGCCCTGAAGGCAGCGGTCAAGTCCCAGCCGACCGTGGTTGACCGATTCGTGTATTTCACAACCGACCTGCCGAACGAGATCGCCCGTGGGCTGGGTCCCTACGGGGGCGCGCCGATGTCAGCTGAATACCGCACGATGGGTCGATGGTACCTGTGGCTGTTCTTTTATGGGCCGATCATCTTCATAGGTTTCCTAGCCTTGAAACAGCATTTCTTCGGGCCGTAAGCCTCTAACGAGCTCCTGCCACCATTCGGCCGAACGGGCGAAGAGTCATGGTCAGTGCGACTCAAATCAGTTCGAGGGGGGGAATACCGTCAGTGGGTGGCCCCAGACAGCAGGTTGAGCGACCGCGTACCCGTAACCGTGGACGTTTCGCCGATCTAGGCAGACACTCAAAGCGATGGGTGACGAACCGACGGAGGAGGGGTTGGCAGCCCTTCCGGCATTCGAGATCGACTCTGAGAGGCCGTCGATCCGCCATCGTCCACAGTCCTCCATAACCAGATTCACAGAGGTTGGCTGTGATGTTGGCTGTCGTAAGACCGCTGCAATCGGTTTGAGCGTAAGACGGCTGTAGTGTCCCTACCTTGACCTATGAGCGAGCGAATGCCGCGGCGAACGCGACCATCGCCGACGGGTCCCTCGCATCTGTGCGAATTTTGATCTAGCATCCGCGCAGAACAACCGTTGGGTTCGGTGGTGGGAATCGAGAACGGGAGCGTGACGCTGCTGCGGCGCACATAGACGTTCTACTTCGCGGCTTTGGAAGTCACGATGCCGGAGCATGCAGGTGGAAGGCTGGTGTCTGCGGGGCGTTCGACCCTGGCAACACTATAACTTGCGAATTTCAGGAGAACCCATATGACCCGATGCAGTACATGGCGCTGTTTGAAAGGACGGGTCAAGGGGTCGTTGGCCAGTGGTTTCTGAGAATGTTCGCCGGAGAACCTGACCTCGGGACCCTATGGCATTTGGTTAGCAATCAGCAGGCAACCCTGTTGGACCCCTCGAGCAAGTCACCGAGGGTAACCTGGTCCCCGAGCTTCAAGAACCCCCAGGGCTTTCAGCTATGGCGGGACGGAGCCAGCGCTATCGGACTTCTGAGCGACTGGGAGGGAGGCAGGGTACCGTTTGCTCAGTTCCTTCTCTTTCGCTAAGCAGGAAACGGTCGACTGCCTATTCCGGAAACCGATTTAGATTCAAGGCTATGAGTCAGTTCTTCCGGGAGAACTGCCGTTCCAACGCCATTAGGTGTGGGTGAGTATCGATAGCAAGCAGTTATCGAGAGCAACGACTTGGCAGGTTGGGTGCGGGAAACCGTCCAGTCCACTTTGTCATCAGCTCCGTCGCATCGATACCTCGGCAACGACCCTGGCTAGATCACTCCACAGCGGGTCGAGCGCCGTGCGACTTGAGCACGAGCGAGCCTCATCGATTGAGTCGTGTGTGTGGCCGTCGCACAGCCTTCCGTCGGGGTATCGGCGCAAGAAGTAGGCCTGTTCATGCTCAACGACCCCCGCGTCAGCATCACGTTCGAGAACAACAACGTTTGGTTGATTCACCGGCGTCAGGTAGACATACCTAACCTCAACAACGCCGCCATGGTCGATCTCATGAGACGGCATACGGCGAATCGTAGCCTTGGCGCAAAGGCTGCCGATAGGGTTGCATTATCGGGAGCACGGGTCGCTCTGCACGGGACCCGGACCAGCCCTGAGATATTGGGGACGTGGCTGTTATCCCCCGATGGACATAACCACCCAAGGATTACGCCGCCAAGCGCCTCGACTGGATGGTAGGGACCGCAGCCGACGCGGCTTTCGGACGCTGCCTGGAGGGTTCCAGGACATGACGTGGGAGCGGCTCTCAATACGTGCAGCGGTACGCTTCTGCGCCAATGGATCCGAGCACCGCGGCTGCATGGCGGGACCTCTACATCGGGATGGTCGGTGCCGGCGCATCACTGACCGGCCTGACCTTTGTCGCGATTGCGCTGGACCCGCACCAGATCGAGCGCACACCGCTGCTCCGTTTGCGGGCTGCCAGCGCGCTGTGGTGCTTTGTGAGTGTGATGTTCATCGGGCTCGCGGTCCTGACGCCCAGGCCCTTCACCTCGGTGGCATCGGTGGCCGTGGGTGCGGGCGGGATTTCGGGAGCTGTCCTCCTTTCCGCGCGAACGATCCGTCGGCGCATCTTCCGGCAGCCGCATCCAGGCGCCACCGTGTTCCGTGCCGCCGGGAACATCTTCGGGTTCCTCCTTGCCGGTGTTGGCGGCCTTTCGCTGATCGATGTCGAGCGGGGCTGGGTGTTTGCCACGCTGGCGCTGGCGTGCGTGATCATGCTGTCGAGCGGCATCTTCGCGAGCTGGCTCCTGGTCCTGCAGATCGGGGTGCCGTCAAGCGAAAAGCCATGAGCCCGGGGCTCTGCTAGCCCTGGCGCCACCCTTTAGGTAGTTACCGCTAAGCGGCAGTTATCAACAGCAACCGCAGCCGACCGACACCATGGGGGTAAGTTCAGGCTTGTCGAAGCCAGGCCGCTGGATCCCGGAATCGTTGGGCTCCGCTATCGATCGCTGGGCTAGCGGGGTCGGCCTGAACTCGTAACCGGTGCACCGGACTGGCGTTCGAGTTGGTGATGAGAAGCCCGGGAAACGGAGGGAGACTCTCCGTCCTGTTGGTGGCGGTCGCGGCGCTGATTGCTTCCTGCACGGGTCAGGGAACCCAGGCCGCGAGCTCACCTTCACCCAGCGTGACCCCCACTGTCACGGCAGCCGCGCTGAAGTGCCGCGTGCCGATCTCGGA